>JAIRQA010000040.1 GCA_031256715.1 Coriobacteriales bacterium
CTCCCCCCCCGACACTACATTGCAACAAGAAATCACTTGCGCTCCTCGTTTAGCTGCCTAACTAAGCCTGGAAGCTCGCCAATATCTTCAAGTACAAAATCTGCTCCGGCACCTAAGAACTTATGTCGCGCCGCGTCATGCAACGAGACAATTTGGGCGCTCGATTTGCTTTCGTACTGCAAAAGAGAAAGTCCTAACATCGAGGAGCCTCTTATTACGCCAACGGATATACATCCGGCATTTTTTCCCTCTGCAATGTCTGCCACGGTATCTCCAACTTTAATGACATTGTTAATAGACGCAACGCCTAGCGCTTCTAAATTGCGCCACAGCATAAAAGGAAACGGCCTGCCAATGCCATTGGTGTCGTCTGGGCAAACCAAACAATCTGGTGTATATCCACCCATCTTTGCTACATGAGCAACAATAACCATCATAGCCTTAGAGTATCCCGTGGTTGAACCAATTCTAATACCCATTTGTCGCAGCTTTGCCACAGCATCTAAAACCTCCGGAATGATAGCGTCATTTTTTTCTAATGTCGAGAAAAGCATGGGCTCGAAAGCCTTATAAATTCGCTCTATGTCCTCGCCTGTAAAGCTCTGTCCATATTCTTCTTGCCACAAACGCGATATGCGCTCTTCGTTAAGCATGCTTTTAATGTGGTCGCGCTTGGAAAGCCCCATTGGAGCGCGAGTTTCTTCTATGGTGGGCGTTATACCAAATGCTTTAAACGCTGCAATGAAAGCATCTAATGGTGCAAAGCAGCCGAAATCGACAGTTGTTCCTGCCCAGTCTAAAACAACACAAGAGATTTTTGCTGAATTTGACCCTTCAAGCATTTGCGCCCGCGCAATGCGCTTCTCCACAACTTGCGAATCTGACGAATATGCCTGCACATCGCGACCTTTCTCAGCCCGCGCAATGCGCTTCTCCACAACTTGCGAATCTGACGAATAAGCCTGCACATCGCGACCCTTCTCTGCCCGCGCATCTGACATTTGCATCTTTTGCATTTTAAACATTTGTGATTTCCTTTCTAGCCAATTTTGCTTTAACGATTTTTATTGCTGCCTCGTAAAGGATGCGTACGATCACATTAATAAGAAGAATTAAAAACCCCATGGCGGCGGCCTGACTAATGTTTCCTGCTTCTTCCATGTGCGTAATGGCAATTGCCGCTATTTGAAATTGCGCGCTATACAAGAAAACCACTGCCGACACAGTGACCATCGCATTAACAAAGAAGTACATAAAGATTTCTAGGATTGCGGGCAAACAAAGTGGCGCCGAGACCATGAGCAAAGTCTTGTATCCAGGAACACCCATGCTTTCAGATACACACTCAAATTCGCTATCAAGTTTTTTTAGTGCACCTGTTGCTGTAAGAAAAGGAACAGAGAAGTAATGTAAGACATTAGATAATACCAAAATAAGAACTGTTCCATAAATAATGTTTAGAGGGTTATTTGCATTGTTAAAAAAGAAAATGAAAGACAGGCCAATCACCATTCCCGGCAAGGCAAGCGGTAGTGCCGAAAGCAATCGGCCAATTTTTTTTAGGAGAGAAAACCGCTGGCTCTTCTCGACAAGATAAGCATAGATAAACACGAAAACTGTTCCGGAGACGGCAGTGAAAATAGCCATTTGCAACGAATGAGAAAAGCTGTTTATTCCTCCTGTAGAAGAGTCAAACATAAAGCTTTGTAAAGAAAGACTCATGTCGTAAGGAAAATACTTGCTTAGAGCACCTATTAAAAGGGCTGCGGTTAGCGCCAAAAAGGCAAGCGAAACTGCGATGCAAACAATAAAAAATGCGACATCGCGCGGCATGCATTTTTTAATCTTAAAGTTGGTTGCTCTGGAACTTAGGGTACTGGCATTTATACTATTTGTGACTTTGCCAACGACAAACGAAAGTAGTGCCGGAATTAAAAGCAATGTGCCAACTACAGCCCCCATATTCATGTCAAACTGCCCCACAATTTGCTTGTAAATGTCAGTTGCAAGTACGTTATAGCTGCCACCAATAACTTTAGGAGCACCAAAATCTGTAAACGCAAGCGTGAAGCAAACAAAAAGTACATTTACTGCTGTGTACTTTATGTCTGGGAGCGTAATTTTAATGAATTGTGTGAATGGCGAAACGCCCATAGAATCTGCTGCTTCATATAGTCGTCCGTCTGCATATTCTAGTGCAATAGAAAACATTAAGAAGGCCTGAGGGAAGGTATAGATTGTTTCGGCAATAATAATGCCGGTTCTGCCATAAAGATTTATGTCTAATCCAAGCTGTGTAATTATTCCCTGTTTGCCAAAAAGAAAAACCAGTGCCAGTGCGTGAATTAGCGTTGGCATAAATATGGGCAGCAGTGCCAAGTACTTAAAAAATAGCTTGCCAACCATTCTGGTACGGGTAAGAGCATAGGCAAACAATAATCCAAATGTAGCAGAAAAAAGTGTAGACCAAAGCGAGATATCAATTGTGTTACCAATAGATATAGTTAATGATGGCGTTTTAAAGTACTGCGTGTAGTTGGCAAGTCCTGCCCAGTCGCCACCCTTGGTCATGAAAGCTTTAGAGAAAAGCGAGATTAGTGGCCCAAGCAGTATTAGCGCAAAGATAGTAAGTAATAATAGCAGAGCAGCCAGTTGTCCAAAATTGATGCTACGCAGACGTTGTTTTGCAAGGCCAGGCTTAACTAAACCAGATTTAACTTGGTCAGTTTTAACTTGGTCAGCTTTTGCTAATTCGACAAGACCGGCAAAGCTAAACACTTGCTACACCGTCCATCGTCTTAAATGCTTTTGCGGGGTTTTTAAAAACATTGTTGCGCCAATGCGCACACGCATTGCATCGGCTTTTTCTGAGGGAATGTCTATATATATTTCCGGCGCGTCTGCGCAAGAAGCATAAATTCTTGTGAGCGGTCCTTTAAACTCGACTTCGTTAACGTTAACAGCTAAATCGTATTTGTCATGACGGTTAACCACTTCTAACTTTTCTGGCCTGATGGCATAGGTAACAGATTTTTGCTGGTAGACATTCATTGTGCCAACAAAGCTGGCGACAAATGCAGAGCTAGGACAATCATATATTTCTCTTGGCGTCCCAATTTGTTCTACAATTGCATTGTTCATGACAATTATTCGGTCTGCCATGGTAAGAGCTTCATCTTGGTCATGCGTAACCATAATAGTGGTAATTGCCAAAGACTTTTGAATGGTTTTAATTTCTGAGCGCAATTTAACACGCACCTTGGCATCAAGTGCAGAAAGAGGTTCATCAAGAAGCAAATAGGAGGGGGACAGCGCTAACGCCCTTGCCAGAGCTGTTCTTTGTTGTTGCCCCCCAGAAAGTTGTCTGGGATACTTGTCCTTGTGTTCAAGCAAATCTACAAGCCTAAGTGCTTCTAAGGATCGTGCGTGTACCTCTTCTTTAGAGAGTTCTCTTCTTTGCTTAAGACCAAAAAGGACGTTTCCTAAAACTGTCATGTTTGGAAAAAGTGCGTAAGACTGAAAGACAATACCAAAGTTGCGGTCTTTTGGTTGGGTGTACGTTTGATCCTTGCCATCTATGATAATCTGTCCCAAGTTAGCAGTTTCTAGCCCAGCGATAATTCGTAGCAGTGTGGTTTTGCCACATCCAGATGGACCTAGTATGCAAACTAGTTCGCCTTTTTTTACGCTAGCACTTACGTTGTTTAACGCAATTTGCTCATTAAAGCGCTTGGTGATATTTCTAATTTCTAGAAAACTCATTTACTGTAACTTCTGGTAAAGCTTTTTATTTTGCTGCAGACTTAGAGTCATATCTGGCTGTCCACTCCTTAAGAATCTGATCGCGATTGGCGGCGACCCAACTAAAATCATTACTAATAAGTTGATCTACAGGATCTTTTGTAAAGCCACTGTATTTGCCACCTTGCCCATTACAAATAAGGGGATATTCTTCCTTATAAAGATTCATGGCGGAATCAGAAATTGCCCAATCTAAGAAAGTTTTTGCTGCAGGGTTAATCGTGGCTTTTTTTACAAGAGCATTGGCTTCAATGTCCCAACCAGAACCGGACTTAGGGAAAACCGTAACAACAGGAGCGCCCTTTTCTGCCTGCGAGATTCCCGCATAGCCAAAACTTACGCCAATAACTGTTTCGCCCGACGCCGCCATTTTGGCGGGCTTAGATCCAGAGTGAACATACTGAGCCACGTTTTGATGAAGTTTATCTAAGGTATCCCAACCATTATTAGTGCTTTTGTCATTAAGCTGAAGCAGCCCACTTACAGTAAGTAAGCCCGTTCCTGAAGAGCTTGGGTTAGACATCACAATATGACCTTTTAGTGCGGGGTTTAACAAGTCGTCGTAGTCTTTTATATCCTGAACAGAAAGCCCAAGCTTGCTAAGTTCAACCGTGTTAATGACAAACGCGGTTTCCCAGACATCCATGCCAACCCAGGTGGGTATAGATTTTTCGGACTTAAATTTAGCCAAGATTTTGTTTACACCCTGTGGAGCATATGGCTCAAGCTGGTCTTGGTCATCTAGAACCATCATCGAGGACGCTGCCGTTCCCCAAATTACATCGGCTTGCGGATTGTCCTTCTCGGCAATAAGCTTAGCGGTAATAATCCCTGTTGATTCGCGGACGACATTAACAGTAATATTGGGATATTTTGCTTTAAAGTCCTCTAAGTATTTTGTTACCAACTCATCTTCTAACGCGGTGTAAACGGTTATACTCTGCGCTTCAGAATCTGTGTTGGCACTTGTTTGTGAATTTGTATGTTGAGAATTGCTATAGCTGCCGGTGCTATTGTCTGTGGTTGAGCCTGTGTTTGTGCCTGCTCCTGTGTTGGTGCAACTTGCAAACGAAGCAACAATTACAGCCATTGTTAGAACAACCAAGATAAATGAGATTACTTTTTTCACCTTACATTCCTCCGAATCTTTTTACGTGACATTTACTGTGGCGTTTTTGCCATATAAACGATTTTAAGAGGCAAATGTAAAGAGAGAAGACAGGTGTATGTTAAGATTAAGAAAAGACTACATCAGTTTTATAAAGACCAATGAACTGCTTTGCATAAAAAATGCTGTCTGCTTGCGCGACTTACTTGCGCGACTTACATGCGAGATTTACATGCGAGATTTACTTGTATGCTAGTGTAATATTAAGCTAGCTTACTTGTGCGAGTTCCTAAATGAGTTCTTAGACGAGTTACTAGACGAGTTCCTAGCTGAGGTTTTAGGGACTTCGTAAGGATTTGTGGTAGGAATGCCTAAGCTGTATAGCTCTTTGGAGTTTTTAGCGGAGTTTTTTGAGAAGCGCTTCTGAATGTTGTCTACGAACTGCATAATGCGGCCGTTAAAGACTATGCCCAAAATGCCCAGACCACCTGCAACGATAGAGACAATTATGGCGCTGGTATAATCGCCCTGAATTGCGGCATTGCCAATAAAGGCAGATGCGGCAATCGCGGGAAGCCGACCAAGTGTAGACAGTATAAGAAAGTTTGTTGCCCGCATGTCGGTTATGGGCACCAAATAGGTAAAGATGTCTTTAGGCAAACCAGGAATTAAAAAGAGAATAAAAACTATAACATCTAACTGCTTGCTGTCCTGAAAGTACTTAAGTATGCCCTCATGTTTTTTACCAATCATAGAGTGCACAAAAGGCGCGCCAAGCCTGCGAACTACAAAGAAAACGAAGGCGCTAGAAATTAATGCCCCAAGAGCAGTTACAAGCGTACCACCAATAGGTCCATAAATGGCACCAATTGCCAGCTGTGTAACTTCGCCTGGAATAAAAGCAATAACAATTTGTACAAATTGCAAGCCAAGACAGACTAAAACTCCTAGTATGCCGGCATCTTGTATAGAGGCAATTAGCTGCATGCGACCTTCGTCAGAGCCAAGCTGAGCAAAGTAAGGCCATATTGCCCAGCCTATTACCGCAAGCAAAACAAAAAAGAGCAACAGCCCTATAAACTTTATAATGTCGGCCTGAGAAAGCCGCTTCTGGTCGTTCATAAAATATCTATCTTCCCCGTTTTTTCGTTTAGGTGGACTTTATCATTAGCAAACCACTGTAACACCTTTGGGTACAATTCATGCTCGACAGCATGAATGCGTTCTTCTAATGTTTCTGTGGTGTCATCTTCTAGTATAATAACCGGCTCTTGGGCGATGATTGGACCTTTGTCATATTCGGCATTTGCTAGATGAATTGTGACTCCTGTTACTTTTACGCCATATTCCCAGGCGTCACTTATGCCATGTGCGCCAGCAAACGATGGCAGTAAAGCCGGGTGAATATTTATAACGCGGTTTGGGAACATATTTAGGATTGGTGCGGTAACTTTTCGCATGTAGCCAGCCATAACCACATAGTTAACGTTAGCACGATTAAGCTCGTTAGCTATAAGCTCGTCGGCGGCAGCTTGGTTGTTGTAAACTTCGCGAGAAAGCGCGACAGTGGGAATGCCTGCTGCTTGTGCGCGTTTTAACCCATAGGCATCTGGGCGGCTAGAAACAACAAGAGCCACACTTGCATCTAGATTACCTGCCGCAATTGCGTCTATGATGGCTTGAAGATTGCTGCCGCTACCACTTAAGAGTACGCCTAGCTTAATCATTGTTGCCCTTTCTTGTTTTGTCTGACTTTTTTTACGCCACTTATTTTCATGTGCTTTATTTTGCGGCGATCTTGCAACACTAACTTTGCGAGCGCCTATCCGAGCGAATTTTTAAAAGTTCAGCCACGATGCTTACTGCCAAACCTGCCGGGCTTTTGTCTCCAAGTGCAATGCCAATGGGAGCATGCAGTCTATCTGCTTTAAGTAGCTCGGCAGCTATGCCGCGCTCGGAGGCTTTTTCGTAAACCATGGCATTTTTCATGGGATTTCCCATCATGCCAATATAGCCTGCCTGCGTTTGCACTGCCCAAACAATGCTTTCCGTGTCATGCATGTGACCTCGTGTAAGCACGCAGATGTAGTCATATTGGTTTAGTGGTTGCTCAAGTAGAATTGCATCTAGAGGCGCAGTGTCACCAAAGCTCTCTAAAAGAATATGCTGGCTTAGAGGAAAGCGCAGCTCGTTAAGGTATTCTGCATCGTCGTCTACCGCGATTGTGGCAAAGCCGCAGGCTTGGGCGATGCTTTCTAGTTGCACAGAGACATCGCCGCAGCCAAGCATTATTACGCGGCTAACTGGCTCTAGACAAAGAGATGTCCACGCCACGCCAGCATATTGGCGGTTGTGCATATGTGGCCCTGATGTGATGTCTTTTGCCTGACGAATGTCGCGAGGCGAAAATGGTCGTGCAGTGATGATTTCTTTTTCGCTATCTATAAAAAATATTGCGTGTTGGGTATTGGCACTGCCTTGGCCAGGTCCATTAAAGTTCCAGGCGCTGCTGTCGGTAGAGTCTAAGACAACACTGGGATCGGTGACTATCTTAAAGCCCAGCCAACTTAGGCTGCCTGCTTTTGCGGCTTTAAGTGCGGCAGCAAAAGTTGGGATGTCGCTGGTGTCAAGAGAGGCTAGTATGCTAGCAAAATCGCTTGGCTTTATATCTGGATCGCCAGCTAAGGCTTCGGGAGCAAAGCAAGTAAAGACCTTGTTTAAAAGATCGCTTGTTTGTACGGCTTTGCCGTCTTGAAGATCGTCTAGGATGCTTTGCAGTGCACAAATTAGTTCTGAATGAGTTGGAGCTTGCATGATAAACCTCGATTCTGTTGTTTATTGCCAATACTTTTTGTTGATGCAATTTTTTTGTTGCATTAGTTGCTTGTGTTGTCACCTGCGTCGTTGCTATCGCTTCTGTAGCTAACGCTTTGCCGTCACCTGCGTCGTTGCTATCGCTTCTGTTGCTAACGCTTTGCCGTCGTCGTCACCCCTGCTTTTGCTATCGTTTCCTTTGCCTAATAAACTCTAATAGTTCCTCGCATTTTAAACGCTGAATATTTTGCGAAGGCAGAGCTCTTAGAAATTCGGCGCCATAAGACTTGTGTGTAAGGCGCGAATCGGCAAGCACCAAATAACCTGTGTCTGTGCTCGTGCGAATTAGGCGACCGGCTGCTTGCTTTAGATCTATGATGGCTTCGGGCAGCGAGTAGTTTTTCCATGAGTTACCTTCGTTTTGTTCGCGTTGTTTTTGTAAGGGGTCATTTGGTCGCCCAAATGGCAGGCGCGGAATAACAACGCAGCGCAAGGTGTCACCTGGGGCATCGAAACCCTCCCAAAACGAGCGCAATGCAAATAGGCTTAAGCTCTCGTTGGCAACGAATTCATCACGCAATCGCTTGTTGCTGGTTCCGCTAAATTGGCATCTTAGTGTTAGGCCATGAGCATTTAACTCATCTTTTAAATTGGTAAAGATTGTTTCCATTTCGCGGCGATTAGTAAAGAGCGTAAGTACGCTGCCGCCCATTGCCAAGTGCAACGACAACAAGAAATTTTGTAAGCTAGAACGAAATGTTGGCTCGTTTGGCTCTGGCATGTTGGTGGGCAAAAGCACTGTCATCTGTTTGTCAAAATCATAACAGGACTTTAAACGCAGTGTTTTTGTTTGCTTAAGCGGCAAAAGATCAAGACCAACTCCGCGGGCAAAGTAATTAAAACTAGAGCCTATGCCTTCGCAGGCTCTGCTGACAGTCGCACCCCTAGTAGCAACTGCACTCTTAGTTGTGCCGCCGCCAGTCGCACTACCAGCGACAACACCAGTGCCAGTCGCACTACCAGCGACAACACCAGTGCCAGTCGCACTACCAGCGACAACACCAGTGCCAGCAGAAATGTTAGTCGCGGCGTTGCCGTCATAAATGCTTTCGTCTTCGTTGCCGGTAGCGATTGTTGCCGAACTAAAAACGACACTCCTTTGCAGAGGATAGAAAGTCTGAGAAAGCACTTCTCCAACATTTACATATTCTGCTATTAAACTATCCTGTAGCGAGTCTTCACGTCTATTTAGGGATGCATAATAAACAAATGCAGGGTCGCCCCCACCAAGGATGGTTTCTAAAGCATTGTTAGTAGAAGCAATATTAGAGACTAGTCCAACAAGGTCGCCTATTGGCTCGGCAAAAGAGAAGTCGTCGGCTTCTTCTAGTTTATTAAAGGCAGTGATTATGCCTCGGCAATCGTTTTGTAAAGCATCCAAGCGTTGAGCAAGAGCTTTTCCGGCAGAGTGTAAAAAGCCCCATTCCTGACTATCGCGCACGTAGTTATTTATCCACAAATCTACACGGTCATAACTGCTTGACTCTGCCAGTGATGTCAGATCTTTAAGGTAAGAGAAAAACGAATCGCTTATGGCTAGTATGTTGTTGGCGCTACTTATGACAGAATCTATAAGCGCTATGGCGTCATCGCCGCCACTAGACCTTGCTGCCAAATTTTTTAGCGCAAAGAGTATGCCGCCCTGATGCAGGATAGATTCTAAAGTAGAGCGTAGGCTACGTGCATCCAAATTAACCGCGGTTTGCCGGCGCGCCTCAGAGGCGGCGCTGTGCGCTTCATCTACAACCCAATGGCAAATAGGTGGCAAAAGCGCACCCTCGGTCATAATGTCGCAAAAGAGCAGGGCGTGGTTCGTAACAACGATGTCGGCCGATTGTGCTTCTCTACGAACACCATGTAACATGCAGCTATGGTAATAGGAACACTTGCGTTTTAAGCAGTCAAGAGCATTAGAGCAAACTTCAAAACGGGCGAGCTCGCCAAAGCGCACAACTGCGGAATCTATGTCGCTATTGGTGCTTTGCACGGCAAACGTAAGCAGTTGTGCAATAAGCAACAGGGGTTCGGAGTTTTTATATTTGCGGTCTTGGCGAGCTAACTTCATAAGTTTGCGCAAGCATGGATAATGACTGTAACCTTTTAGGGCTACGTATTGCAAGGGAAGCTCGTTAAAGCTCGCCGGCGCGTCATAGCCACTTAACTCGTTAAGTCCCCCTGTGTTGCCATAGCGAATTTGCCCATTATGTTCTGACAGAGTCTTTTGAAGTCGGGGCAGCTCGCTGTAAACCAGCTGATCCAGCAAGGCGTTGGTTTTAGTTGCAACACCGCAGCAAATGTTGTTGCGGCGAGCAAAGAGCGCTTGAGGTAGTAGGTAAGCCATAGACTTTCCCACGCCCGTTCCTGCCTCTATTGCCAGATTCGTTTCGTCATTAAAAGCATTCGCAACAGCAACAGCCATTTGCGCCTGTTCTTGCCTAGGCTCGAAACCTTCGTACATAGATGCTAGCATGCCATCTTTAGAATATGCTAGCATAATCTCTGGCTCAGAGAGCTTATAAAACTCGTGCGCATCTAGTTCTGCCGCATCTATTTTCCTTTGTTTGACCAACTGACTTTTGCGTTGATGTCTGGCTTTGTTTAACGAAAACGACTCTGGGCTATTGGTAGCATTAGCCGCCATGGCAAGCACCGAGCGCAAAGACCAATCGTTAGAAGAAGCAATCTGACTTAAAAACATTGGCATGCCCGCAGGCAGGTCGCATAAAGCAACAAGCAACACGCGCCAAATGGCACATAGTGCCTCAACATCATCTATGGCTCTATGCGTTGATTTTTTATGTGGAGAAAAGGCAGCGCTAAGCAACTCCATATTATGTGCGCGTAGACGCGGCAGTGCGATTCGGGCTAGAGCCACTGTGTCTATCCAAGGTTCGCGCGCAAAGACTGGCTGTGCATTGCCCAAAGGTGACAATGAGTTCGCGGGAGCGTTTGCAAGAATGAAGCTTTGGTCGAAAGGCGCATTATGGGCAATCACTGGGCGGTCGCCACAAAACTCACCTAAGGCTGTAACTGCTTCTAATGCATCAGGCGCGTCTTTTACATCGCTGTCGTAGATATTAGTTAGCTCACTAATTAGCTTTGGTATAGGAAAGCCAGGGTTTACAAAGCTAGAAAAGCGCTGAAGGATGTTTGGTCCGCAAACAATGGCAGCTGCAACCTCTATAAGAGATTCCCCTTCCGGATTAAATCCAGTTGTCTCTGTGTCTAGGATGACAAATTCAGGTTCGGCCGTACTTAGAAAGGCACTAGCAGCGCGCTTAGCTAATGTCGCATAATTTGCAACAATGTCTGGCGGTGTGCCTGGTATGATAAGTTGCTTTAAATCTGGATTCATTGTTAGATACTAGTGAAGTTTTAGGTTAGTTGTGGCCGCAGCAGCAGTCGTCACCATGTTCGTGCGCCTGTGCGTCTTTTTCCTTGGGGACGTCATGCGTGCTGGTGTCCTCGCCCTCGGTTATGTGTGCATGCGCGCCCGAACATGCACACTCGTGTCCATGTTCGTGAGCTTCGTCTAGATCCTCAAGCTGTTCAGTTGTGAATTCTTCGGCAAAAAACAAAGATGGCGCTTCTCCCAATAGATAGATTTGTTCGTCGTAAGAGATGCTGCCCTCGTCGCTTTCCTCCTCTACATCGTACATAAGAGCAAAAGACTGCGCAAGTTCATCTTGCTTGCTGGCACGCTCTACAATAATGGCATCACACACACCATCTTCTAAGTTTACAAAGCCGTCGTAACAAAAGAGATAGGCATCAGCCATGCTGCTCATTGTTTTAACAGCTAAGAGCGCAGAATTAAAGCAGGTAACAGGATCGTCTCCAGGGTGGTTTTCTTCGTAAAGATCATCTTTGCGCACGATGACGGTAAAAGGCTCAAAGCCGCCGTTTTTCTCCAACTTTTTTCTTGCTTCGTCTAGCACATAAAGCACTAGCTTGTCCATAGGCTGTTGTTCGTCTAAAGTAATAATATCGCTCATTTGCCTTCACTGTCCTTACTGCCCAATGGGCGCTGCTTTAAGAAAGCGTCAAGCAAAAGACGCATTCTTGATGTACAATCATTCTTTGAGATTATACCCGATAGAGGTCATCTTACGGTTGTCGTGTGCAAAAAAGCTTGCAGGGTTTGATTTAGATGCGCGCGCTTGTGTGTTTGCGCCTAATCAAGCAAGGCAAACTAAGAGAGGGTTAAGCGTGAAAGCAAGATATGAAACATGAGCTTGAAGAAAAACAGGTTGTTGGCACTCAGAACGTCTCTAACATGTGTCTGGTTTGTGGCGAGGGCAATCCTTTAAGTTTGCACGCCCAGTTTTTAGATTTAGAAGACGGGAGTCTTTGTGCCACCTTTCAGCCACAGCCCGAGCATCAAAGTTATCCGGGGCGTCTTCATGGCGGAATTATTGCCGCAATACTAGATGAAGTATTAGGTCGCGTTGTGCAAACCAGACACCCTGATGTCTTTGGGGTAACCATGGAACTTAACGTAAAATTTAGGGCGCCTGTTCCTTTAGATATGCCGGTTAAGGTTTTGGCACGCCTTGACAAACTAACACAGTGGATATCAGAGGCAAAAGGTGAAATTGTGCTTGCAGATGGCACTGTTGCAGCCGAGGGCTTTGCTCGCTACAAGCGTGTGGCTTTAGAGCAAATTAGCGCTGGAGGTTTAAGCCATACAGATTGGCATGCCGATACACGTGCCCACCCTAATAGCGTACTCGCATAATTGCGCTGGTCATCCGCTTGCTAAGCAAGATGAGGAATATTCGCAAACTCAGAAACAAGGTGGTGGTGAACAATGAAAGATAGTTTTATTCAGGTTAAGCACCTTACCAAGGTCTTTCCTGGTGGTGATGGCGAAGTACGTGCGCTAGGCGATGTTAGCTTTTGTGTTAAGAAAGGCTCGTTTGCCACAATTTTAGGTCCAAGTGGGTCTGGGAAGACAACGCTGTTTAATATTTTGGCATGTTTAGATGTGCCATCAAGTGGAAGTGTGCGAATAGGAGAAACAGAAACCACAGCGTTAAACGACCGACAAAGAACCCTTTTTAGACGCAACGTCATAGGCATTGTCTTTCAGTTCTACAATTTGCTCGCCGATATGACTGCGATTGAGAACATACGGCTTGGCAGTAAAGTAAAGGGTGACTGCCTAGACGAAAATGATGTAGCCAAGAGGCTTGGCATAACACACTTATTAAATAGGTTTCCACACCAGCTAAGTGGTGGTCAACAACAAAAGGTTGCCATTGCAAGGGCTCTGGTAAAAAATCCAGATATTATTCTTTGCGATGAACCAACTTCTGCGCTTGATAGTTCATCTACGAGCGACTTTTTAGACATCATTAAAGCAAGTAATAAAGAATTTGGGAAAACAGTTTTGCTGATCACACATAATGCCGACGTTGCAAACTGCGCCAACCAGAAGATTGTCCTTAAAGACGGTCAAATAGAAGCTTGTATATGATAATGGTGTTTGTTTGAGCAAGGACGCTTAAAATGTTGGTGACTAAACAAATTCGTGCGCTAAAGCACAACGTGCGCTCGGTTGGTATTTGTGTTTTAATGGTCGGCATAGGCGTTGCCGTATTAACAGGCTTGATTCAAGCGGGTGTCTTCATTAGCTGCTCGTTTAACAAACTACTAGAAGAGACCAACTATTGTGATATTACAGTTAAAGCAGATGCTTTAACTGATGAGGACATTAAGCGATGTTCAAACTTATTTGGAGTTGATTTGCTTGAAGCTGAACTTAGCTTTCAGTCATCAATAAAGACAAATAATGGAATAGCGCCACTTGTGCTCAGAGCGAGCAAAAACACTACTTTAAACAAGCCTGCTATTGTAGATGGTCTTCCAATAAGCAATGTGAATGATATTGTTTTAAACATTGGTTTTGCCAAATTTCACGGGTTTAATCTTGGCGACAAAATCACGATTGACATAGAGAAAAAGAAATATACTTTTACGATAGTTGGTCTATTTACATCTCCTGACTTGCTATATTATTCACGCCCGACCGAACTTAGCGGGCGTATTGGCTACGCAGAAATCAATATCCTTTCTCTTGGTGTTAGCGATATTAAGAAGAATACATTACGTGTAACTGTACAAGACGAGAGCGTCAGTGTTGCTGAAATGTCTGACGCTATTGCCAATGTGCTTAATGCAAATGAAGGCATAAAGATTCTAACCCAATCAGAAGCCGATGGAATAGAGCAAGTACAAAGAACACTAAATTCATTGAATACTCTTGGCATTGGCATTGCTTGTGTTATTTTCTTAATAGCCTCGGTGCTTTCAATGCTAACAATTTCACGAATGATAGAAAACGAAGCAAAAAGTATAGCGGTTCTAAAAGCATTGGGATACAGCAGAGCAGCAATTTGTAGGAGCTATATGCTTATTGGCATTTGCGTATATATTCTTGGAATTGTCATAGGCATCGCACTAGGAGCAGGCATTTCAGTGATAATCTTTGCCCAATTCAGACTAAGCCTTCTGCTACCTGATATAGATCTGCAAATTGATACGATAACTTTTGCAGTTCCTGCACTTATAGTGCTTTGCTTGGGTCTATGCATAAGTGTTATTTCTATTTTTTCTATGTCTAAAAAAGAAGTTAGGCTTTTACTTAATATTGGCATTAGAAATGCATCTGCAGCAACATGGCTACAAAAGCGCATCAATACAGGTTCGCCAACAATCAACTATGCTTTACGAAGCGCGCTTAACAACAAGAAACGAGCAGCGACAGTGGTTTTGCTGTCTGCCCTTTGCTGCGCATTAACCATAACCCTGTTAAACATAAACAATAACAACGATGTTTATATCAAAAAAATCATGCCTGATACATATCTACATGATATTCAATTGACTCTTGAGAAGGGCATGTCTCAATCTGAAATTGAAGACGAACTGAAGGTTTTCAATGGCATTTTAAATCTTGAAGGCTTAGGCGAAATGGCCGTTGAAATACCCAGCGCAATAACTCAACCTGAAAAAATCCAACCCCAGATAGCTCAAAACGAATGCACCGAGGAAGTGACGCTATGTGTTTTGCCTGACAAATCTGAATTATATGGAATATACAAAAATGATTCACGAATGTCCTTGCCAAGCGATGGCGTCGTTATGAGTACAAGATTATTGCAACGCATAAACAAGAATGTAGGTGATAGCATTGTTGTCTTAGAAGCAGATAGCGGTTGCAAAATTGAAACATGGATAAGCGACAGCTGTACGCCTTTTGCTGGCAATGGGGTGTTTATGAGCGAGTCGGCTTTCGTACAGGCAACAGGCAAAGAGCCAACTTATAGCAAGGTAATGGTTTCTTTGTCAGAAGACACATTGCGCAAAGAATGGGTGGAACAGGTTGTATTAATGCAATACATTATAGATGCAGTAGACATGCAAGCAGCTTCAGATGGCTATAGAGAAAGCAATCAAAGCACCGCGCAATTTCTTTTCATGCTTGCTTCCTTAGGTATAGCCATTGCTGCACTTTTGTTTATTAGCGTGATGATCACTGTGCTCGCAGAAAGAACCTACGAGTTTTTAATGCTGAAGTCTATGGGCTATTTTTCTTTGCAAATTTCTCTGATGGTCTTAATTGAGTTTTTTGCTTTATTGGTATTGGGATTGATTATGGCATTGCCTATCTCTCACTTACTCATTAATGTTTTAATCTCTGTTTCAAGCAACGACCCAGTCCTGGTTCCTTATGTTGGCATATCTGCCCCTGCCATTGCTATAAGTTATTTTGGTGCTATTACGGCACTCCTGATAGGATTTGTTGTTCTAATTGCGTTGTTAAAACGACAAAAAAGCACGTATTCGTCCTTCTTCTCAGATTAAGTTATTGCACCTAAACTAATGCACCTTTCCTGGCTTGAAACCTACAGCGCGACATTCAGGCTCGCGGACGTTTATTGCAACTTTACTTGCCGGACACTTGCCACGCACCAGTCGTGCTTTAGTCACGCACTTGCCACGCATTAGTTAGTTGTTGCTAACTTTTGCCTCACAACGTCTGCCAGCGCCTCCGCCAAAACCTGAGCCTGCTTAACACTTTGCGCCTCCACCATCACCCTTATCAGCGGTTCTGTACCAGATGCCCGCAACAAAACTCGTCCGCCGCCTTGTGCGTTTAGCTCGCATTCGGCAGTGGCAACGGCATCCCAGACAGGTTGACAATTCTGAAGGATATCTTTGTTAACATCAGCCACATTAATAAGTGTCTGTGGATATCTTTGCATAATAGACGCAAGCTCTGATAATGCCTTGCCGCTGCGCTTTACTGCCAACAGTAACATACAAGTAGTAAGCAATCCATCTCCGGTAGTGTTATGTTCGCTAAAAATTGTGTGCCCGCTTTGCTCTCCACCAAGATTAAAACCATTAACGCGCATTTCTGCCAACACATTGCTGTCGCCAACAGCTGTTTGCACAGTCTTTATTCCCAAGCCCTCCATGCACTTAAAAAAGCCTAGGTTGCTCATGACTGTACAAACGACGGCATTTGCCATCAACGCACCACGCTCAAGCATATCAGCCGCACAGATTGCCAGAATCTGGTCGCCGTCTACAATATTGCCTTGCTCGTCTATGGCAAGAGTGCGATCGGCATCGCCATCATGAGCTATACCAACATCTGACTTACTGTTTAGCACTAGTTCGCGCAACTGCTCTAGATGTGTAGAGCCGCAGTTCACATTAATGTCGTCACCATTAAAATCTGTATTAATGGCAAGCACCTTGGCGCCTAGCTGTTTTAAAGCCTTAGGGCTGGTATAAGCAGATGCACCATGGGCGCAGTCTAAAACAATTTTTAATGTAGAGAAGTCTACATCTTGTTTGCGAACGCAATCTGTAATCTGCTTGATGTAAATTTCTGCTGCATCTTCTATCTTTGACGCAATTCCTATGCCTGTGCCTGTTATATGATTGATACTGTCAGGCAACTGAAGATGCTTGCTCGCCTTATCTTCTAGCTCTGTTTCGGCCTTGCTATCTAACTTATAGCCATGCGCATCAAAAAACTTTATGCCATTGTATTGTGGGGCGTTATGCGATGCAGAGATAATAATCGCACCATTAGCATTAAGCTTGCGGGCAAGTAGCGCAACCGCCGGTGTAGGCACGATGCCTGCCAGCAAAACATTGCCGCCTGCACTAGTTATACCTGCAACCAACGCTGCCTCTAGCATTGTGCCACTTCGGCGTGTGTCGCGACCAACAACAAGGCATTTGCCTAAAACAGAAACGGCGGATTTGCCTAAAGCGCTAGCAAGCTCGCATGTTAGCTCACTATTAGCAATGCCGCGCACGCCATCTGTTCCAAAGTACTTCATATGTTTCCCTCGCACTTTGCCCTTTCTTTGTTTATCTGGCTTGGCATGCTGAAGTCACTGCCATAGCGCAAACACTCTATAGTACTTACCCACGCCATCGCTGCTTGTCTGGCTTAGTATGTCTTTGTCGGCGGTTGCGCACCAGTTTCTCTTTATTAGCTTTTAAAAAAAGAGCCCACGAAAACCGTGGGCTCTGTAAAACACAGTTTTCTAAGAATCCTAACGCTTAGAGAACTGAGGACGTTTACGCGCCTTCTTTAAACCATATTTTTTGCGCTCAACCATACGCGGGTCTCTGGTAAGAAAACCAGCGCTTTTTAGCTCGCCGCGATAATCGCCTGCGGTAAGTAGTGCGCGAGCGATGCCATGTCGCAAAGCGCCCGCCTGACCAGAAACGCCACCACCATTTGCGGTAGCAATAACATCAAAATGATCTACAGTGTCTGTGACCTTAAAAGGTGTAAGTGCATAGTTAAGCAAAGCTTCGCGCCCAAAGTAGGCTTGACCATCGCGACCATTAACGGTGACTTTGCCAGTGCCAGGCATCAAGCGAACGCGCATGATGGCGTTCTTGCGACGACCGACTCCAATATAAATTGCATCATTTTCTGCCATAGATACTAACCCTCCAAACTAATCTCACGCGGCTGTTGTGCCTGATGTGGATGTTCAGGGCCCGCATAGACCTTAAGCTTTTTACCTTGAGCTCGTCCAAGTGTGTTCTTTGGCAGCATGCCTTTTACGGCGTGCTCTATAACGCGCTCTGGATGACGCTCCATGGCACGAGCAAAGGGCTCTTCCTTAAGACCGCCTGGATAGCCGCTGTGCGAATAATAGGTTTTACTAGAAGCCTTGGCACCAGTAACCTTAATTTTGTCTGCATTAATGACAATCACAAAATCGCCCACATCTACATGTGGAGTATATTGCGGCTTGTGCTTGCCTTTAAGAATCTGTGCGGCTGTAGACGCAACACGACCAAGAACTTGGTCTTCAGCATCTATTAGCAGCCACTCCCGCGTGACCTCGCCGGGTTTTGCATAATAGGTCTTCACAATAATTAATCCTTCTGGTAATAGAAAGCTGTTTGTGTTTGCTTCGAGTGCTAAGATGTTTGGCATCAGCTGGACGTTCCGAAGCCTAACATCAAAAACGCTTTTTGCAAACAAACAAGTAAGTAAGCAAACAAGCAAACAAACGCGGCACTCACAAACATGTTTCTGATCGTCATCTTAAAGATTTCACGGGGCTCTAAGAAACGAACCTAATATTTTATAGGAAACCTGCTTATGCGGCAAGAGAGCAAACAAAGTAATTTGCCAAAAGTCACAAAAAGGCAGCTTAACGCCAGCTTATGGCTGTTGCCGCCCCCCTTTTTTATCTCTCACCCGTACCCTCCTTACGAAAGTGGCAATCCCGCCTCCCATTGTCCGGCTATCTGTTCGCAGTCGTCAAAGGTAAGTGTGCCTTCGCCTAACGCACCCGAGGCTATCAGACCGCTAACAATAGGTGGTCCATCATGCATGGCGCGAAATCCGGCCGCGTCTACAGTGCCACTGGTAACATCGCCAACAACTTGCGCTACGCCAAAGGCACGCAGTGACGATAGCCAAACAAAGCGACCTTTGGCCAGAGGGCTTGTGTTTGCTGTGCTATTCATGCTGTGCTATTCGCAAGCGCCTATTTGCAAAAGAATTATTCTAATGTGTACAATCTTTAAGCTCGAAGCATCTTTGATCTAAAGGCACCAGCGGCGCATGATGGTTTCTGAGCGATCTGGCCCTACGGCAATGATAGAGACTGGTACACCTGCTAGCTCCTCAAGAAACTCGATGTAGTCTTTGGCCTCTCGCGGCAAATCTTTGTAGTGCCTACAAGCTGTGATATCGCCATCCCAGCCAGGAACCTCTTCATAAACAGGCTTTGCATGATGAAAAGCTGTTTGCGAGCCGGGGACGCTTGTATAGCGCTTGCCGTCATGCTCGTATGCTACACAAACTTTAATGCGCTCGATGCCACTTAAAACGTCTAACTTGGTGATGCAAAGATCTGTTAGACCATTAACTTCGGCGGCATATTTTACAATTACGGCATCATACCAACCGCAACGGCGAGGTCTACCAGTGGTTGTGCCTACTTCTCCACCTACTTTTGCCAGATGCTCACCAATGGCAATTTCTGCGGCATCTGCTACGCTGCTAGCATCGACATCATCAGCTAAACCAGAGGCGACATCGCTAGCTGCTGTTGCAATGGTGTTGGCTGCGCTGTTAACGTTGGCGTCATTTGTAGGGTGTGCGACAGCAGCAGGGTTATTCTGGGCATAATTATTAACGTCGTCATCTATTGGCAAACTTGGCAGCTCGGTTGGAAATGGTCCAGAGCCAACGCGTGTAATGTAGGCTTTGGCAATGCCTAGCACTTTGTTAATGGCAGTTGGGCCTACGCCTGTGCCTACGGTTGCGCCTCCTGCCGTGCAAGACGATGAAGTTACAAAGGGGTAGGTGCCGTGGTCGATATCTAGCAGTGTGCCCTGGGCGCCTTCAAACAAGACCCATTTGTTGTTGCGCAGTTCGGCGTTAAGCAGTTGACTGGCGTCGGCGATGTGTGGGCAAATGCGTTTGGCGTAGTTTAGATACTCGCTGGTTACTTCTTGTGCGTTAAATGTCTGAAGTCCATAAATTTTAGAGAGTATATCGTTTTTCTCTTTTAGGGCTACCTCAATTTTCATCAGCAGAATGTGTGGGTCGGTTAAATCTTGCACACGAATGCCCGTGCGTGCCGCCTTGTCCTGATACGCCGGACCAATGCCACGCCTTGTTGTGCCAATCTCGCCTTTGCCAAGACGTTTTTCGCTGGCGCCATCTAGTTCTAGATGCCATGGCATGATAAGGTGGGCGTTTCCGGAAATAAGCAATTTGCTTGTACTAAAGCCTGCTTTTTCTAACATGTCCATCTCGCCAATGAGCACTTTGGGGTCTATGACGCAGCCATTGCCAATGATGGGGGTAATCTTGGGATACATGATGCCAGAAGGTATAAGATGAAGTGCCAGCCTATTGCCGCCATGAATGACGGTGTGACCGGCGTTATTGCCGCCCTGAAAGCGCACGACGTAATCGAAGTTATCGCTTAAAAGGTCGGTGACTTTACCTTTTCCCTCGTCGCCCCATTGGGCTCCCACTAAAACAATTCCTGGCATTCTGGTATCCTTACTGTATTGTTTGTTGATTCTTGCAAAATACATACTACTAGAATAAGAGGGAAATTATTATGCAGAATGAAGAAGAAAATGCCATTGGACTTAGTGATGGTGTAAGTGATAGCGTTTATGCTAGTGCAAACGGTGACGGTGGCGGCTGTGCCGGCAGCGGTGCTAGCGGTGGTGCCAGCGGCTGTACTAGCGGCGGCGCCAAAGGCGACTCAAGTGATAGCGCCATTGCATGCAAAACTGCCATTATTGTTGTAGACATGCTGAACGACTTTGTAACCGGCTCGTTGGCCTGCGAACGCGGAGCAGCTATTGTACCTGCGCTGGCTCGTTTACTAGATGGGGCGCGGCGTGCTGGTTGCGATGCCAACGGGATTGCGAATGTGCCCATAGTTTACGCCAACGACTGTCATTTACCTGGTATCGATCACGAACTTAAACTTTGGGGAGAACACGCCATGAAAGGTACTTATGGTGCCGAGGTCGTGTTAGAACTTGCACCAAAAGCGACAGACTACATCGTGCCCAAGCGCCGTTACAGCGGTTTTTTTATGACTGACATGAACATTTTACTGCGCGAGCTTGGGGTTAATACCGTGGTGATGACTGGCTTGCACACCCACATGTGTGTGCGCCACACAACCGCCGATGCCTACATGCACGGCTATGATGTGGTGGTGGCAAGCGATGCCACTGACGCATTTACAGAACAAGATTACCTGAGTGGCTTAGAGTACCTACGCACAGTTTACGGCGCCATGATTGCCACAGTAGACGAGATTGTTGATGCCTTTTCGCGTTAGGTTTGCGCATTGTGTTGTGCTAATGAGCTTTATGTAAGAACTTTTTATGTCGAGAAGTGCCAACTTCGTGATGCACTACATAATTGCAAGGTAAAAGTTAGTGGCGTGATGTGCTTTGGCTTACGCTCGCGCAATAGCTTCTTTTAGCAGTCTTTCTAGAAGAGTTGCCAAATTTATATCTTCTGCTTTGCAGGCCATAGGAACTAACGAGTGCTCGGTCATACCTGGCGAGGTGTTTATCTCTAAGACGTAGGCTTTGGCGTCGCTCATGTTAGTGTCTTGCTTGGCGTTTGCTTTGTGTCCCCAAATCATGTCTACTCTAGACAGGTCGCGACAGCCAAATGCGCGATGCACGCTAACAGCTGCTAGCTTAATAGCATCTAGCGCTGTGGCTGGTAAGGACGCGGGGCGCGGTGGGCAATAGTAATCTACCAACTCGCTGTCTAAGCGCGCATCGGTATTAAAGAAGCCTTGTTTTGGAGCTATCTCTACGGGGGCAAGCGCATAAGCATTACTTCCGCTGCCAAGTACGGTTACAGCAAGCTCAACGCCGTTTATCCAAGGCTCCAGTAAGACTTCGTTATCAAACGATAGTGCGTCAAGTAGAGCTATTGCCAGCTGCTCTTTATTGTCTACGCGAGCAATACCCATGGCAGAGCCGCCGCGCGCAGGTTTTACGACCAATGGATAGCCGCAAGACAATCTTTTGTTGGCAGGCGAGTCAACTAGATCTAAGGCGGTGGCTAAGCCCATCTCTTTAAATCCGTCGGTCGGCAGATTAATGGCATTAATAAGTCCAATTCGTGCTAGCATGCTAGTATATGAACTAGTGGTTGTGTTAGCATTTAAATAGGCCAAAACAGCATGAGGCAAGACACTTTTATTCCACGCCATGCGACAAACGCCAGCGCTAGAGCCAACAAAGGGGATGCCCAAAAACTCTAACAAAGAACAAATAGTGCCATCCTCACCAGTTTTGCCATGCAAGGCTATATACGCGGCATCTGGCTTTTGTTCTCGCAGAGTCTGAACTAGTTGAGGCGTTGTGTCTAAAGGAAGGACAGTATGACCTAACGACTCCAATAGACGTGTGACATTGCGTCCGCTCTCTAGCGAGAACTCTCGCTCGAAAGATGTGCCGCCCATTAACACTGCGATTTTCATGGTCTTCTCCAAATCTTAATTATCCGTTGTAATAATTTGCTGTCTTATGGCTTGCGTTTTGCTATAAGCAGGTTGTTAAATGTCTAACAAAAAGCTATCAGCAAGCTATCAAAAAGCTAACAAAAAGCTATCAGCAAGCTATCTATGAGCCATCTACAAGCCATCACTTAACTATCCTTGTATCGCGCCCGCCTGAATAAACGCGCGATATAGTGCCAGGCGGTCTTCGATAACAGCGGCAAGACGCTGAATGGCTTCCTGAATTTTTTCGGGCTCTTCGTAACAAAAAGCAATGCGCATGGCGTTTTTGCCCTTGCCAGACGTTGCGGGATAACAACCGCTGCCAGGCACGAAAGTGACGCCCTTCTCTAAAGCTACACTAAGCATTTGATCGGCATCCATGTATTCGGGTAGCGTCACCCAGACAAAGAATCCGCCCTGAGGGTGCGTCCAGGTGGCTTCTGGCGGGAAACACTCATTTAGGGCGGCAAGCATAGCATCGCGGCGCTCGTGGTACTTGTTGCAAAGCTTAGTTAGCGTTTCTTGCCAAGGCGTGTCATTAAAGTAGTGCTCGACGATAACCTGATTAAGAGCAGAACCGCAAAGGTCTGTACCCTGCTTAACCATATTAATTTTTTTTAGGATGGGGTGCGGTGCGATTATCCATCCTGTGCGCAAGCCAGGCGCAAAGACCTTAGAGACTGTTCCAAGATAGACTACGTCGTTGTCTAAAGAGCGCAGAGCAGGCTGTGGCTCGCCGCTATAGCGCAGGCGACTGTAGGGGTCGTCCTCGATAACTAAAATATCATATTCGTGCGCCAGCTTAAGAAGTTCATGACGGCGATCGGAACTCATAGTAACGCCGCCGGGATTTTGAAAAGTTGGAATGGTGTAAATGAATTTGGGCTTTTTCTGGTTTGCTGAAGTTGCGCCGGCACAGAGTGTGGCAAGCTTTTTGGCCAACAAGTCTGTGCGCATGCCGTGTTCATCAAAGGGGATGGTGTGAATTTCCGGCTCGTATGCGCTAAATGCCTGAAGCGCGCCCAGATAGGTTGGGCCTTCGGTGATAATTATGTCGCCCTTGTTAATGAAGGCTTTGCCTAGCAAATCTAGTGCTTGTTGTGCGCCTGTGGTAACAATAACGTCTGAAGTGGTGATATGAATGTTATTGTCGCGCATCAGATTAACTATGACTTGCTTGGTTTGTGTGCGACCAGTGGTGTCGCCGTACTGAAGACCAGCTATGCCCTCTGCTAAGACTGCGTTTTTGGCAACCTCGGCAACTTCTGCAAGAGGAAGACGCGCAATGTCGGGCATGCCGCCAGACAATGAAATAATGTCAGAGCGCGAAGCAGCTGCAAATAGATCGCGCACGGCACTTGTGCGCATAGAATCTACGCGTGATGCATAGTTTCCTTGCCACTCGTCAAACTGAATGAGGCCAGGGACGTTCGCATGCCGCGGAGTCTTCAAATCCGTGGTAAATGGCATTGTCGCGTCTTGCGCTGTCGCACCTGGCGTTGCTGAAGGTGTGGCTGGTGGCGTTGTCGCACCTGGCACTGGTGTTATCGTGGCTGGTGGCGCTGTCGCACCTGGCGTTGCTGAAGGTGTGGCTGGTGGCGTTGTCGCGCTTGCAACTGTTGTTGTGGCTGGTGGCGCTGTCGCACCTGGCACTGGTGTTGTTGTAGACATGGTGATATTGCCGCCTTTGTGACCAATGTGTCATATAGGTTTAGTCTGACTATGTCAGTTTTGTGCCTTTTAAGTATAGCTGAGGTGTGAGCAATGCACAGCTACCACAAGCGGCGATGCCTGCCCAATGGCAAGGATAATGTCTGCGTAATCATAAGTAATAGTTTTCTGTACGAATATCTAGAGAAAAACTATAGAAATCTAAATGATAAATTTCATAAAAAAATAATAAAAATCTCTTGACTATTGGCATGCACAATAGTCTATAATTACACGTTATTTGCCAAGGGGCAATTAGCTTACTTTTCTAGATGGATTTCTGGATTATGCAATTGGTTTGGTAAGAACTGAAAAGAAAAGGGTATGCGATCATGATCACCAATAAGGGGTCGCAACAAGACCAACAAGACCCAAAGGGTCAAAACGTAGTAAAGGGCGGCATTCGTCAAGCTATTTTGATGACGCTAGCGCTTGTCCTTGCGATTTACTCTGCTCCGGTTATGTCGTTTGCAAGTGAGAATTGTGGTAGTCAACTTGCGCTAGTGCTGCCGCAACTTGAAACCAAGGACTTAACGTTTGATGCGGCAAAAAATTGCTTCGTTTTGGGCGAGCCGCAAGGGGCAGCTCTAAAGACTGTTGTTGACACGCAGACACCATTGTTTGCTCCAAGTGACATGAGCGGCTGGTCACTTATCAATATTATTTTTAGTGTAATAATTGTCATACTGGCTGCAATTACCGGATTTAGGTTTTATAAGCATAAAGAATCCCAAAGCCAAGATGAACAGAAAATAGGCAGCACAAGAAGACCTATTGTGCTTATTGCGGCAATTGTGGTTGCTTTTGTTAGCGTGGGGGTTGTTGTGGTTACTTCGGAGTTTGATCATAGGATGTTGATTTTTGATATATGGTCTGTAGATCTTGCTTTAAAGGTAGTTCTTTGTGCCTTTTTAGTTGGATATGTTGTTAAGAAAGACAAGACTGGCTAGAAGCTGTTTGCGATGGCGGGGCGCGATCCCCGTAAAGTTGTGTTTAGATGTATGCAAGAAAGCTCGGTTGGCCCGAAACGCGCACAGGCAACTAGTTATTTAGGACTGATGTCGTTTATATGCATGCAGGTAACGGCTGCTCGCGGCATACGACTCATTAATAGTTATTTAGCACTGGTGTCGTTTATATGCATGCAAGCCTTTATGTATAGGCCTTCATATGCGCATCGCATAATCTACAAAATATCTACATTTATTTGCAGCTTAAATAAGATGGCACTTTACAAACAGGCAGGCATAGCTAAAAAACTCGTGTACAGCGGTTATAACAAAAACTTTCGCAATTTTAGAATATTCAACAGAGAAAATTCCTATATTCTCATATAACTGAACTTATTTAGCCGTATCATAGAGTGGTTATGATTAAAATAATGTGCCAATAATGAATTGTGTATTTGATTGATGTCAAGTTAATGGGAATTTTCGTTACCGTTACGTTAACCAATCACCACATTATTTCGCTAATTTGGCTAGACAAGCGTTTCGGCTAGTGCTATAGTTTAATATAGCCGTTTGGAGGGGCGGTCGGAAGAGGCAAAACTCCTCAACACTGACACTCCCCAGTTAGCAATAAGTTACGTACCCTGTCATATCGTTAGGGCTTGGCGCAGCGACCTCGAACACGATGGACCCCCCACCATCATGAGGCAACCAGACACCATTCCCTCTCCAGAGAAGGGGAGACATTTGCCCCGCCCCCAATGCGAATGTCTCCCCATATTTTTTCTCAACATCTCATACAATATAGTTATGCGCAAAAACAAAGAGCAGCCAACAAAACTTTTGCTGTCAACGGTTCTAGACACTGTTGAGAGGCACAACATGTTTTCGTGTAGTTTGGCGCCGCTGGTGTTAATGGTAAGCGGTGGTAGCGACTCTGTGGCTTTAGCAATGCTTGCGCGTGAGCTTTGGTGCTTTGATGGACGCAGGTGTGCCATACTTCACGTTAATCATATGCTGCGTGGCAAGCAAGCAGACGCAGACGAAAGCTTTGTACGGGAACTGGGTGAGCGCCTGCAGATTCCAGTTTATGTTAAGCGCATAGATGTGATGGCAATTACAGAGCAAACTCCTAATGGAAATATAGAGCAGGTTGGGCGCGAACAACGCTACGCCGCCGCTTTTGAACTATTAAAAAAGCTTACGTCTTCAGATGTCGGTCTAGATGGCGGTCTAGATGTCGGTCTAGATGGCGGCCTAGAAGGTGGTCTAAAGGGTTGCCTAGAGGGTTGCCAAGATGGCGGTCAAGAGCGTTGCCAAGATGGCGGCCTAGAGGGCAACTTAGAGGCCAACCTAGATGGCGATAAAGATGTAAATTTTAATGTCAACCCGGGAGACAACTTAGAGCGCACCCTAAGAAACGACTTAGGTGGCAATTACAATGGCAATCTTAGTCACACTATTGGTGACAGCCGTAAGGCGCCTTTCTATTCTGATGGGAGAATTGTTACCGCACACACACTAAACGACCGCGCAGAGACCTTTTTAATGCGCGTCATTGTTGGCGGCGGCACCGGATCTCTTTCTTCTACTCCTTATTGTAATGCTAATGTTATAAGGCCGCTATTGGATTGCAGTCGCGAGCAACTGCGCGGCTATCTGCTTTCTTGTAATCAGGGCTGGCGCGAAGATTTAACTAATGCAGATACTAGGCGCTCGCGTGCGTTTGTTAGGCACGAGGTCATTCCGCTTTTAAAAAATCGGAATCCCGCTTTTTTAATGACATTAAAATCGACCATGGATGTACTTGCCGTAGACGATGCCGAGCTTGATGCACAAGCAGATGCATTGTTTTTAAAATACGCAAAGGAAGATCTGCCAGAAAAACTTGCTTTAGATTTGGACATTTGGAAATCTAATATTGGTGAAGCGTTGCTGCGACGAGTGGTTTATCGCGCGTGCAAGCTGATCATGCCAGCTGCCGCTCGTCCTACTTTTGCGCACATAACAAAGATAGTAAAGCACGCAAACAATGCCAGATTCGCAACAGATATCCCCGGAGATGTGACGGTTCGTTCTATTTGCGGTAAACTGGTTTTTCGCAAAAAAACGGCAGAAGAAAAGCCAAAGCACGACCCGCGAAAAAAGCACTCCCCTAGAAAGTATAATGAGGATGCAAAAAATAGCAACACAAGCAAAACATAAAGAGCTCCCCTAAAGAGCACTAAAGAGCACTAAAGATGATGCAAAGCAGCAACACAAGCAAAACAAAAAGCACAACACGGCCTGTGAAAGGGGCGGAGATCGAAACACAAGACGATATAAAGCAGGTGCTATACTCGGCAGAGGAGATTTGTGCTGCTGTAACAAAAATGGGCGAGCAAATTACCCGCGATTACAGTGGTAGGAAAGTTTTACTAGTAACTGTGTTAAAGGGAGCGTTCGTCTTTCTTGCCGATCTCGCGCGTCAAATTAAAGGCGATGTTGAAGTAGACTTCATGGCGGTGTCTAGTTATGGAGCAGAAGCATCCAGTTCGGGTGTGGTGCGCATTATTAAGGATCTGCAGGCACCAGTTGATGGCCGCGATGTTATTATAGTAGAAGACATACTAGATAGCGGACTAACGTTAAAGTATTTATTAAAAATAATTAATGCGCGAGGACCAAAGTCTATAGAGGTGGCAACGCTACTTTACAAGCAGTGCTTGCAGCAGGCACGCATAGAGCCTCGCTATGTTGGCTTTATTTGTCCCGATGAGTTTGTAGTGGGATATGGGTTAGACTATGCAGAGAAGTACCGCAATCTGCCCTATATAGGCGTCTTGAACGAAAAGGTATATAAATAATGGCGATGAATCATATAAATGGGCTTCAGACAGCAAATAAGGAGGGGTTTGGCAACATACCAAACAGTGTATTTGCCAAACAATATACATGCTGGACAATATACAAGTAATGACGAGAAGGTATACAAGTGAACATTAACCCTAATTCAAACCCAAACCAAAATCAAAACAAAAAACGAACAACGATAGTCTTTGCAGTCATTTTCGTCGTTGTGCTGCTTGCTTTATCTATGCAGCTTTATAACGCTGGCTCGTCTGGAACTAAGACAGATGTTCTTACAACCAGCGAGTTTGTTACTGCTGTAGAAAATGGCGATGTAACCGAGGTAACTTATAATGCTGTGACTCACTCCTTAGACGGCAAATATTTAAAAGATGGCGAGAAAAACCCCGCTAACGCCATGTTATTTACATCTACTCACACCGGCGACAGCCTAAACGAACTTATGGCTGAACATCCGGAAACAAAGTACGATGTAAGCGTAACCGATCCCTCTTCATGGATGGGAATACTTAGCTATGTTTTACCGCTACTGATTTTTGGCGTACTCATATGGGTCTTTTTTACACAGTTTAATCAGGCTAACAATAAACAGATGCAATTTGGCAAAACAAAGGCAAAAAAGACTGTAGAAGAGCGCCCCAAGACTAAGTTTAGCGATGTAGCAGGTATCGACGAGGCAGTAGAGGAACTGCAAGAGGTTAGAGACTTTTTAGCAAGCCCCGCAAAATATCAAGAGCTAGGCGCCAAAATTCCGCGCGGTGTGCTATTGGTAGGCCCTCCCGGAACTGGCAAGACACTTTTAGCTCGCGCTGTGGCAGGAGAGGCGGGCGTTCCGTTTTTCTCTATATCTGGATCAGATTTTGTAGAGATGTTTGTGGGAGTTGGCGCCTCGCGTGTTCGCGATTTGTTTGAGAAGGCAAAGGCAGCGGCTCCGGCAATCATTTTTATAGACGAGATTGATGCCGTTGGACGTCAACGTGGAGCAGGACTTGGGGGCGGACACGACGAACGCGAACAAACACTAAACCAACTGCTGGTAGAGATGGATGGTTTTGAAGACAACTCATCTGTCATTCTTATCGCTGCTACAAATCGCGTAGATATACTAGACCCAGCCTTGTTGCGCCCTGGTCGTTTTGATCGTCAAATTGTTGTTATGCGTCCAGATCTAAAGGGACGCGAGCAAATTTTACGTGTGCATTCTGCAGGCAAGCCACTGGCACATAGTGTAGATCTAGGAAAATTAGCGCGTATGACCCCTGGCTTTACAGGTGCCGATCTTGCAAACTTAATGAACGAGGCTGCGCTTCTTACTGCACGTAAAGGCAAGAAACTTGTGACTATGGCAGAACTTGATGAGGCAATGGAGCGCGAGATTGCCGGCCCCGAGCGTAAGGGTCGCATCATGACCGATAAAGAGAAGCGTACCATTGCATATCACGAGAGCGGTCATGCTCTTGTTGGTCATATCTTAGAAAATTCCGATCCCGTACATAAGATTTCGATAATCTCGCGCGGTCAGGCATTAGGTTACACACTTTCGTTGCCATCTGAAGATCGTTTCTTAAACTCGCGCAACGAGATGTTTGATGATTTGGCAGTTTTCTTGGGCGGGCGAGTTGCCGAGGAAATTTTCTGCGACGACATAACCACAGGAGCCTCGAACGATTTAGAGCGCGCAACAAAGATGGCGCGGCAGATGGTTACGCGTTATGGTATGACCGATGCTTTGGGCTCACAGGTTTATGGCGAGGCCAACCATGAGGTATTTTTGGGGCGCGACTATGGCTCTACACCAGATTATAGCGAGGCAACTGCACAGCGCATAGATGACGAGGTTGCCAAAATTATGACTGAAGCGCATGATCGTGCTTACTCTGTTTTAATAGAAAGGCGCGAGCAGATTGACCTTATGGTGCAAATCTTGCTGGAAAGAGAGACGGTTGAGGGCGAGGCACTAGAAGCGTTATTGGCAGGCACCTGGCATGACTATATAGAAGGCGAGGATGAACTGCTGGCACGCAAGGCAGAAGAGTTACGCAAGCAGGAAGAAGATGACGAGCGACGCCGCTTAGAAGCAAAGCGAGAGGCTGAAGCCGCTGCCGCCAAAGAGGCAGCCAAGCAAGGGCATACAACGCCATTTGGCACTCCTGGAGGTGCAACAACTGCTGCTTTTGGTACACCAAACGTTCAAGGTTATGGGACACCTGGTGTTGGAGCCTCTGATGGCAAAGGTTTTGGCGTTAATAACAATGCTGCCAGTAATCAGCATGGCTCAAGTTCAGCCGCATTGTCTGGTACACAAGCTCCTTTTGTGCCACCGCCACTGCCACTTGATAGTAACCAACGCTATACATTAGAAGACATTTTTTCTGGTAGGGTGTCTCCTGATGAGCTTTTTGAAGCTCAAAAGCGAGCTTTGCTTGACCCTTCTTCTGTGGGTAATGCTGGCGAACTTATTGTTTCAGAGGATACTACTCAGGACAATGCTGTAGAAATTGCTCCAGCAGATAGTCATGTCTCAGAAGCTGACTTGGTTAAACCTGCCGATGTAAACGCGCAAGAAGCTGACTTAGTTAAACCCGCCGATGCAAACGCGCAAGAAGCGATTTTGGAAAAGCCCACTGAGGAAGCTATGCAAGACGTGATTTTGGTTAAACCCACTGAGGAAGCTGTGTCAAAGAAAAGTACAACTAAAAAGAGCGCAGCTAAAAAGGATACAGATGCTAAGGTTGCCAAGAAGAACCCTGCAACAAAGACCGAAGTTTTGAAGAACACAGCAAAGAAAACAACAACCAAAGCAGATGCAGATAAAACCACCAAAACCACTAACGCCACTAAACCTATCAAGAGTACTAAGAGTGCAACAAAATCTAAGAGTGCGGCTAGCTTAAAAAGTGCTAGTAGCGCTACTAGCGCAAAGACCACAAAAACTACTAAGACAATAAAGACCGCAAAGAGCTCTGGTACTGCCACAGATAGCGCTGCATCAGGCAGAGCAGCCACAGACAACGCAGCCCCAGACAGCGACATAGACAATGGGTAAGGCAATGGATAAGGCAAAGATAGAGGCAGGGGTTCGGCTAATACTAGAGGGCATTGGAGAAGACATCAACCGAGAAGGTCTGCTTGATACACCTATGCGCGTCGCTCGTATGTATGAAGAGGTTTGTTCTGGAATAGCATGCGACCCAAAAGAATATTTTCAGACGTCGTTTGGCGAGAACCATCACGAGATGGTGCTAGTAAAAGACATGCCTTTTTATTCCTTGTGTGAGCACCACATGGTGCCTTTTTTTGGCATGGCGCATGTTGCTTACCTACCAGGCAAGGATGGACGAATTTGCGGCTTAAGCAAACTTGCGCGCCTTGTAGACGCGTATTCAAGGCGACTACAAGTGCAAGAAAGACTAACAACGCAGATAGCACAAACGCTAGTTGAGCAGCTTTCGCCACGAGGCGTAATTGTGGTCATAGAGGCCGAACATCTTTGCATGAGTATGCGGGGCGTAAAGAAGCCTGGGTCAAAAACAATTACAAGCGCGGTACGCGGTATGTTTGAGAGTTCTCAAAAGACTCGCAACGAGGCGCTGTCGTTGATTTTAGGATAATTGGCTAAGGAGGCACTACGTATCTTACGCCACGTATCTTACGTCACTTCCCCTGCATCGTTTATCATGCACCACTTATCTAACGTTATTTATCTAGCGCCTTTCATCCGGATGAATGGGACTATACAAGGAAAGCGAAACATGGCATTATTTACTTATGGCAAATGGCATCGCTTGTTAGACAAGACAAACTGGGGGCAGTTTGTGGGGGGTCTACAACAAGCGGTGCCATTTGATATTTTTTTGAGGATTTAAAAGAGGAGGAATTATATTGAGAAAAACTTGGCAATGCGGCAATCACAACTTGTGTCTGGACAAGCCCATAATCATGGGAATACTTAACGTTACGCCAGATTCGTTTTCTGATGGTGGTGAGTACTATATAGAGGCAGTTGCCAACGCAAAACAAAGCACCAAAACCTACTTGGAAAACAACTTAGAAAACAACTCAGAAATCAAGACGGTAGCCAACACAAAAACCAACACAAAAACCAACACAAAAGCTTACTCAGAAAAAAGCTCAGAAAACAACTTAAGTTGCGATTCAAGCTACAGTTGCGAAGACAGTTTAGATAATAAGCTAGCATATGAATATGCTATGACAATGATATCATATGGTGCTAGCATAATTGACATCGGAGGCGAATCTACACGCCCGGGCGCGCAGGAGGTTTCTGAAGCAGAAGAGTTGCGTCGTATTTTGCCTGTGATAAAAAAGTTGGCAGATCAGGGTGTGCCAGTATCGGTAGACACGCGACACGCATCTGTAGCTAAAGCTGCGGTTTGCGCTGGTGCCAGTATCATTAATGACGTAAGCGGTTTTCGCAACCCGGAAATGGTGGCAGTAGCAAAGGACTGTAACGCTGGATTAATTGTCATGCACATGTTAGGTGAACCGCAAAATATGCAGGAGAATCCTAAATATTGCGACGTGGTAAAGGAAGTAAGCGAGTATTTGTTACAACAAGCGAAAATGCTGGAGGGCGCAGGCATTAAGCACGAGCGCATTGCTATAGACCCAGGTCCTGGTTTTGGTAAAGATTACGCGCACAACATGGCCTTGCTGCGGGCGACGGCAAGTTTGGCAAAGCTGGGCTACCCGCTTGTAGCTGCATGGTCGCGAAAGCGTTTTGTTGGCGAACTTACAGGGGAAAAAATTGCTAAAGAGCGCGTAGCTGGTTCTGTGGCGGTAGCCGCATGGGCTGCCGCCAACAAAGCCAGTATCTTACGCGTTCATGATGTGAAGCCAATGGCTCAGGCGCTTGCAGCACTAAATGCCATTGTTGCAGATTAGAAGTCTTTAGACCTGCAGAAATTACAAACGCAAAAAGCTTTTAGACTCGCAGATATGTCAGGCGCAAAAAGCTTTTAGACTCGCTAATATGTCAAGTACAAAAAGACTTTTGAGTTGCTCTAAGGGCTCACAGATATGTTAAACGACACAAGATTAGCATTAATTAGAGCAGCGGCCAATAATTACTTGCCTTTCCCTGCGGTTTCATGCCAGCGCGTTCTGCTTCGTCCATCATTTCTTTGATGTTTTCTGAGCAGCTAATAAGTGAGGGGCAATATTGCGTACAATTACCACATTGAACACATTCAAAAACGCCCGAAAACACTGCTTGCTCTAGACGGTTAGACCGATCTTGTCCATCTATATGGCGCAAGTAAATCTCTTGCATTGCGCCGGGACCTGCGAAACGACCCCATTTGTTAAAGATGTTTAAGGCTTGGCAGCCAGCATAACAGCACATGCATTCACGGCAAGCATTAAGTGGATAAAGTTTCTCGCGCCAAAACTCGCTTTCTATCTGTTTTAGTACCCCATCTGGCGCAAGCGTTTTAATCGTGTGATTGCTGACAACAAATTTCGCATAGGCTTCCTGCTTGTTTACTACCAAATCGCGAATCACAGGAAAACCAGAAAGTGGGGCAAAGCTGTGGTTGCCTGTAAGTGTAAACATGCATGCCAAACGTGGCTCGTCGTCAATCATAATAGCGCAGCGTCCACAGGTGCCGCGGCGACAGTTGTAATCATAAGCAACAGGCTCATGGTAGCGGTTTATCCAATGCAGCGCTTTTAAGGCGGTCATGGGAGCAAAATCCGGATCATCAGGGATTTCATAGGTCTTTGTATATGGTTCTAAATCTACACTGGAATCATAGTGTGTGATTGTGATTTTATATGTGTTTGCCATCTAAAGGTTCCTTTCGTTTGGATGATTAATTTCTGGCTGTAAGTTCGGTTAAAAAACTGATCGTAAATTAAGTCGCAGATCTTGCCACAAGGAATGCAGAAAGCCTAGTCACAAGGCAAATTGCAGCTATAAACACAAGGCAAGCCCTAAGCTAGTCACAAGTGAAGACATAAGTCTAGCCACAAGATTGCTTGCAAAGTTAGCACTAAGCCTAGCGACCAAAAAATCAAACTGACTTATTGGGGACACTAATGTCGTATTTTGGATCGCTGTCGTCAAGTAGACGCATTATTTCGCTTCGCGGCAAAACGGTGTCTACAACGTCGCCCTTCTCGACATTCCAAACACCATTTTTATTAACAGAGACCCACAGATAACAAAGGAAATTTGTGTTGTCCATTTTTGGATAATCGCTACGAAAGAATGGCGAGCGACTCTCTTTGCGAGCCATTGCCGCGTGCACAGTAGCAAGCGAACAATAAAGCATGCTATCAATTTCCATCGCCATCTTCCAGTCGCGATTAAAGTTAAGCGATTTATCTTTGCAAACCATTTTGGGCAAATCCTCTTTCTGAATGCGCTCTAGCTCGGCTAGCATCGTCTTCATGCCATCCTCGCTTTTCATGAAGTCCTGACCTTTGTAAAAGGCGCGCTGAATGCGACGATGAACCTCTGTAGAGCGAATGCCCTCGCCATCTTTAACATCCCTTTGCAAGTAGTCATATGCGTGGAGTAGCGCAGACTGAACATCGTCAGGCGAAAACGCAGGCAGGCTGGCTTCTTCTGCAACCTTTGCGCTTGCATCTTTTGCTGCAAGATAGCTTTGTCCCCAATTCCAGGTACTACTGCCTGCAGAAAGAGCTACAAAAATGGGATAAAGTCCAGGAATTTCATGTTCGCATGTCTGGGGATTTTGAGCAGGTACACCTGCAGAGCTATATTCGTTTACCAGACACTCCAGATTGTCTGGATAGTTATAGTTTAGGTTTTTTGTTGAGAAGCGCATTAGCCCCTTGTAAGATGGATACGACTGCGAATTAGGTTCGTCCTGTAAACCTTTAAGGTTAAAATAAATGCCATTGTTGCTGCCATCGCCACTTGTTGCCTTGTTTTGATAGAACTCTTTTGCGGTAGCAATAAGCGCACCTTGAAATGCCGAGAGGTCTTGTTTAGATGGGTCATCAAAGAAACCTAAAGTGTAGGAAACGCCATCTTTGTTTAACATGCGCTTGTGAATTTCGCCATTTACAGGAAAGGTTACAGCAAGCTCAATTTGGTCTTGCTCTTTGTCGGGGCGATAGCCAAAAGGATGAATGCCGCAGAAGTCATATTGAGGAAACTCCATGTCTTTAAATGCATAGCCACGCTTTAATAAAGCATAGTGACCTTCTCCTGTAGATTCAGGTGAGCCACCAGTTTTGCCTGTTGCCCAATGGTAGCCGCCGGTACAAAGGATGGTCTTTTTGCCTCTGAAAACATGAGCGCTGCCATCGGCAAGACTAATAGCAACAATGCCTGCAGAGTTGCCCTTGTCGTCTAGAAGAATATCTAACATCATCATATTGCTATAAATAGGTATGCCACGCTTTGTTAGCATTTGCGCGCTTTGCTTGTATAAGGCGTTGTGCGTAGCGGCCATACCCTCTACATCGTTGCCTACAACTTTGTTGTCATCGTCGCGCTGAAAAAGATTGCCGGATTGCTCGATGACAATGCGTGGGCGACTTTCTACATGGGCGCGTCCAACATTGCGCGCCTGCTCTTGGTTCATAATGCCCATGCAGTCTATTGCAAAGAAGTTGGCAATAGAAACACCATCGTCTTTGTTGTTTTCTGCACTTACAAATGATTGTCCCCACAAAACGCCAGAGTTTCCCGAATGACCAACCGGCCCTTTGTCTACCAAGATAACCGATGCTCCATTGTCATTAGCTACGCGTGTGGCGTTAAGCCCCGACATACCGCCGCCAACAACAATGATGTCGGCCTCATGAACGACATAGGATAAATCGCCTGACGCAAATTGCATCGTGGCAACTCTATCGTTGCCATTAGTGCCGCCACTATTGTCGTTGGCGCCTCTTGGTGCGCAAGATGTTAGCGTTGCGCCTACAGTGGTAGCCATGGCAGCCGTTGTTGCTGCCGCGGCGCCAAATAGGACGCTGCCCTTAATAAACTTGCGTCTGCTTAGTTCTTCTCCCATACTTTACTCCTATCGTTGTTGGTTGTTAATGCGCACTGCAAATTTGAGGGTGCGGACATTTTTTGGCTTCGCCTAGGTTGCCAGACCCGGGCTTTGCCTATGCTTACGTGTTAAGTATTTGTCCACCGCCTTGCGGCAGCACAAATTGTTACAAAAGCCTATTTGCTCTTTCGCATTTGTCCACCGCCTACTTAGGAACTAAAAAAAGTCCCTGTGGCAATATATTCCTCTAAGGAGCATTTGCACAGAGTGGTTCACAGGGTGTTTTGTACTTGTATTTGTAACGTGAAGTATTTTTCCGTTTGCTTGTAGCAACATTACAGTAGATAAACGTGATTGTATGGGTGATTGTATAGGTGATTGTACAGGTGTTTAGAATAATTGTGGTGAGTTGTCGTAACGGCTAGCCAAAACGTCTGTCTGCGACGCGCGGGAGCAACAGTAAGTTGTGTAGCTTGTTATATCACTTACGTCCGTCGCATAAAGTCCTCATAAAAAATTTCGCAAGTTAGGTTCATGTAACCTAAATATGGCATTAGGATGGTATACTAAATAGTTTGTAAGAATGGCACGGTCGCTAGCGCGAGCAACGGCTATCTTTATAAGCGTGGGCAACGGCTGTCTTTGTGAGCGTGGGCAACGGCTGCATTTGTGAGCGTGGGCAACGGCTGCATGCCCGAGCACACGTCGCGACAGTATACGCGAGCACACGTCGCGACGGTATTCACGAGCACACGTCGCGACAGTATTCACGAGCGCACGACGCGACTGCATGCCCGAGCGCACGCCACGACTTTGCGCTAAAGCAAACGATGTGTCAGACATACATAAACTCTAGAAAGGTTACGAGGCGTAAATGAACATTATTATTGTAGGTTGTGGCAGAGTTGGCTCACAGTTGGCTCAATTGCTTTCGCACGAGAATAATAGCGTGACAGTAATAGATAGCAGCTCGCGTTCATTTGCAAACTTGGGACGCAACTTCGACGGTCGCACGGTTGTAGGCGTAGGCTTTGACGAAGACACGCTAATGGCTGCGGGAATTAACGAGTGCGATGTTTTAGCTGCTGTAACCGACCAAGACAACTCTAACCTAATGATTGCCGAGGTCGGACGCAAATTGTTTGATGTTCCCCATGTTCTTACCCGCCTATACAATCCTGACCGAAAGAGCGCGTATCTGCAACTTGGCTTAGATTATGTATGTGGCACAGAGCTTGTTGCAGAAGAAATGTATTCTAAAATTGTTGCCGAGCACGGTGGTCATATAGACACTTTTGGCGATTACGAGATTCTTAGTTTTGCACTAGCGTTGCAGGAAGAAACACATTTTTCAGATTATGTCGAGAAGTACCCCGCTGCTACCGCTCAGGAATCCTCGTCTGGTGCGACCTGCGTACAGCCTGGCGTAGTGTCATCTAAAGAGGAAGTGCCTTTTGCGTCAGTGGCGCATCATAAGAATGCAGCAAATTCCGAACCGGCAGCGCACCCCGGGGCTTTAATGCAGTCAGCGCACCCGGGGGCTCTAATGCAGGCAACGCACCCTGTGAATACTGAACTTTCCATGCAGTCAGCGCACCCTGTGAATACCGAACTTTCCATGCAGGCAGCACCCCCCGAATCTTCCGTGCTGCAAGCATCCCCAGAAGCTTTCGGACGGCAAACACATTATGCACCTCCAGAAGCTTTCGGTCGGCAAGCGCAGGAAGCGCTTCTTGCACATAACGAGCACGAGACGCGCACAAAAGCTATTTTGGTAGGCGCTATGGAACGCGACCATGAGATTCGTATCATTGCTTTTGAGCGTAAGGATGGTTCATTAAACTCTCTGCCAACAAAAGATAGTGTGCTATATGAGGGTGATATTGTGCTAGCATGCGTTCATAAGGATAAGCTAGCACAATTTGCCCACTTTATGTCCCGTTAGAAGGAGTGCAGATATGAAAGTTAAAAAATCGTTACTGTTCACGCCCCTCTGCGTCATCCTAAGATTGCCGTGGCGGCAATGCTTAAATGTTCTGACACTTCGGTCTGGCGTACTAGAACCTTTAAGCTCTCGCTTCTCCTGACACTAGATGACATGGGGTGGGGCGTGAACAGTAACAAACAATCTTTAATTTCTGCGGGCTTAATTCCTTGCAGCTTGACGCAGAAAAGCCGCATAGGCTATCTTTGCCGCAACAACGTGTAGCAAAATGGAACAAAGCGTGAAAGACTGAACAATTTTACATAGAGATTTGTGCCGCTACGTGCGGCAGAATGGAAAAAAGACATGCAAATTATAATTAATGGTGGAGGCAAAATTGGCGAGCAACTTGCAACGCAGCTTACTGCAAGTGGGCATCAGGTTGCGATTATAGAAACCAACAAAAAGAAGATCGAGCGATTGGCAAGCAAATTACCGCATCATGTGCTAATGATACTTGGCGATGGTTGCGACTCTATATATCAGGCAGACGCCGGAGCTGGACATGCTGATATCTTTGTTGCCACAACAGGTGCCGACGATGTAAATTTAGTTTCTTGCGAGATTGCATCATTGGTACACAATGTTCCACGCACAATCGCACGTGTTAACAACCCCAAAAACGAGCGCATTTTTAGACGCATGGGCATAGAGGCAGTATCTTCTACAACCATAATCTCGCGACTAATAGAGATGGAAGCAAATCAGGGTGCAGTTCATGCCATATTATCGCTTTCTCAGGGCGATCTTGTTGTAACTGAAGTACCTATTCCGCGCACAATGGTGGGTGGAAAACAGGTAGGCAAGCGCGTCGCCGACATCGCCAGTGCGCTGCCAAAAGATAGTTTGTTGGTAGCCGTTGGCGAGGGATCCAGCATGGAGCTAGTGAATGGCGATACGGTGTTGCATCCAGGCGATGTTGTGCTAACCGTAAGCAAGCCAGGCCTTCAAGAGCAGATTCGGGATGCATTTAATAGCCTTTGGTGACAAGTGCTAGGCGACGTGTGTTGGCAAGCGAGCTACAGGTGACAAGTGTTAGGCGACGTGACATTGGCAATGTTGGTTAGGTAACGCGCCATTGGTGATGTGTGTTTGCGAACTTCAGTTAAACGTGGTGCTCACGAAGTGCAATGCAAAGCGAAATAGATGCGTTAAACAATCAGCAACCCACACTCTTTTGTTGTGGTAGAATATATTGCTCACTAGCGGGTGTCGCCAAGTGGTAAGGCCCAAGCTTCCCAAGCTTGTACTCGCCGGTTCGAATCCGGTCACCCGCTCCAGGTACGCTAGGTAGCTCATTGAGCTACCTAGCGTATCTGCACTTGGGCGAAAGAACTTGAAGCCTGGCAAGGGTTTAAGCGTTAAAAAATCAGCCAGTGGCTCCTTTGTAGCGAGGTTTGCGAACGTGAGATAGGAAAGAGAGCTGTTATCTTGCCGCACATCATCTCTCTTCAGATGTGTCAGCGCGATTGCGTGTTCAGATGTGTTAGTATGTATTTAATTTGTGGGACACTCTCCCGAACATCGGATTTGCCAAGAGTAATCTACACTGAAAGCTGCAAAACGCAAGAGCGAGCAGTGAGGAGTAAAAAAACGAGAGCTTACTTACATACAAGAGTTTAGAGGGCAAGTAGTTGGTAGCTATCGCAATGTAATTTTTTTAGAGAAATGAGTCATGCGCAAAATAGCGTTCGTAAATAACGGTACGGAAATCAAAAAGGTGATGATTTATGATAGCGGCAACGGCGTGTACCTTTTTGGCTATACAACAATGCTCGACTGCAACTGCATCTGGGATGAATGGTATGAGAATTTGTCCGACGCCGAAGCACGCTGCTCTGAGGACTTTGGCCTATCCCCAGAGGAATTCATTGCAATCGCCGACCCGTTGGATTGGTGCAATCATGATTACATTATGCCAGTTAAGATAAAGGGCAGAGAGTTAAGAAAGCCGGAATTTGATAAATGGGAGATTTTGCGTGATGGCAAGTGGCAGCCTTTTTTACCTCCGTATGATGAAACGCAGGATATATGTGCCATGACTGTTAATGAGCGGCTTAACATGGCGGGATTGTTAGAGGAGTTTAAGCAGGCAAAACACACCGATAAAGCAAAGGCAAGAAAGATTCTGTCCGCTGTTAATAAGGGTGCAAAAGATTTTTGAGCCGCTTATCTGCGCACTTCAGTTCACTGGAATGTTGCGCCCACTTGGGTTCGATCCCAGGGACATGCGATAACAAAAGACCTCCTGTCATGGAAGTTCAGATCATTGCGATGTGGTGGTTGGGAACGGCTACAAGAAGAGGCTTCGTAAATAGGCTACCCATAGAAGATATAATTCGCACGCTTTTTTATTACAAATGCAGTTTGAAAGGACTCAATTTAGCATGAGCAGAGTTTTCTACAACAGATTAGTGGAAGGTCAGACCGTCTCTGCTATCATCCATAATGGCAGTTACTTTTTTCAGCACATGGCAGTCTACGAGGATGGCTCCGTTAGTTGTTGGAAGCGAGTAGGGCTAGACGAGCTTCCTGAGCAGCTAAACAAAGGATGGCTTGTGACAGAAGTGCCCACTGGCGAAAATCTTAATGTTCACGGATTAGGAGATTTTAAAATCATTGCGGCTGAATGGATGCATACACCGGAAAGTTATGTCGCGCATATTTGCGACTGCGTAAAGCAGATGAACCCAGACATGGAGGGCTTGTACAAAGAAACACGTCCGCAAAGTCAGCGCTGGGAAAAAAACCGCGTAAGTTGGAGCGCATCGCCTACTCCCTATAAGATTGCCGAAAGCTTTGGATACGACATCAGCAAAGGGGAATCAACAAGTCTTTTTTATAGATGTGGAGAAAAACTGCGGTTAACGCAGCTCACTGCATTTCCAGATAAGACAATCGCCATTGACTCACTTCCCGGGCAATGGTTTTCTCTACATGAAATTTATAAGATGTTTGAAACAGGTGAGCTAACGAGCAGCTTTGAAGGAAAGGGCAATATCTTGTTAGGCGAACTTGGCGCAATAACGGCTGTGCGCGAGTGTGGAACATCAAACGATGACAAGCTTATGGAAATCGTAGATTTGCTTGCAAAGACCAGTGACGAGCCTACATCACATGATCGCTGTAAAAATGCATACTATGAATACTTAAGATGGCCAACTGAGGAATGCCGTAAGCGGTTACAAGCAGCATATGAGGCAGTTCCGGAGCACGAGCGAAGATATCTAGGCGACATGGACAGCAAGGATTGGGACTACAGAAGAATCATTTATCACCCAGAAAATAAACGGGAAGTATGAAAGATTGGCAAATATTCATAATCTGCTTGTACGTTACTGTCCTAAGCCCTATCTCAGGTTATCCCGAGGCGAGTGAAGCGAGAGCTTAAAGGTTCTAGCTCGCCAGACTGATGTGTCAGAGCCTTAAGCATTGTCGCCACGGCAATCTTAGGATGACGCAGGAGGGTGTGGACAGTAACCCGCAAAACGAAAACGCAATAGTGACATATGGGAGCATTTGACAGTAAATGACGGCAAATGCTACAATTACAATTTCTATAAAACGTGTAGACAAAAAGAAAATCTCTTAGTGGGAACAAAAAGTTAACCAGCAACAGAAAGGTGAATCATGAGCACAGTAACAGTTCGTATGGATGCAGACATGAAGCGAGAAGCAGAGAGGATTGTTGGCAGCTTTGGCATCAATTTGCCTACGGCATTACGCATGTTTACAGCAGAAATCGTGCGCACAAAGTCTGTTCCAGTAAAGCTAGAGCGCGAGACTTCCTCCTATTTTGGACTTACCGGAGAGGCATACCATGAGTTTTTGTTAGATGCGAAGAGAAGAATCGACGCCGGAGAACGAGGCACCGTGCATGAATTGATAGAGGTGTGAAATGCCAATTACCTTTGACAATCCCGCATGGGTACAATACACCGAATGGCAAGAGCTTGACAAGAAAACCCTTAGGAAAATCAATAAGCTCCTGAAGTCTATACAGCGCGATGGCATTAATACGATTGGAAAAGTCGAGCGTCTTAAAGGTGACCTCTCTGGATTTTATTCTGCTAGGATTGACGAAAAGAACCGTCTGGTCTTCTATGTTGTTGGTGATGATATCGTCATCGTTTCTTGCTCGGGGCATTACGAATAAAAAAGGGCTGGCAGAGGCTGAAAGCGAACGTGTTGCCTTAAAGCTCGGCTTCACTTCTCCACAAAATATTGAACTTTATATTTATGACAGCCAAAGCGCGATGCAGATTAAAAAGTATGGCTTGATAGTACCAATTTTGAAGTTGTTTGAGAATTTTAACTGGTATATTGGGGACAATATTGGTACGATGTGATTTTAACCTCTCCTGCCAATCCAGGCAACGCTCATGACTATGAGTCTGTTAAAGGGGCTGGGGTTCACGAGATGGTTCACGCTTATAATTCTCTACTTAATTTGAGGATGCCTTTGTGGGTAACTGAGGGTATGGCGCTGTATTTGACAGGGCAGAAGCCACGTGAAGATCTATATTCTACATACTATTTTGTTCCTAGCATCGAACAAACTCATACAGGCAGTCCAATAGAGTTTGCCGATATAGGCGGCTACGATTTTGCCTATACATATATTGAATATCTGAACAGTGTGTTTGGTTGGGAGAAAGTTCTGGTTTTTGCCAAGTCTAACGATTTTGTAAGCGCGTTTGGCAAAGACGAGGTTAATGTCTATGACGGCTGGATTGCATTTTTAAAAGAGAATTACAGCTAGGCCTGTGGTGATATATAGCAAAGCATGAGTGTAGAGAAGACCAGTACCAACCTAACACAGCTTCTTCAGCTATCCAGCTTCCTAATGTCTCAAAGTACACAGAAAAAGACCAACACAAGGCAGACATTGCCACCAAGTTCATTGGTCGCGGTTCTAAATATTCATCTACAGAGGCTTACAGAAAAGCATTCGGCGAGCTTGCAAATAGTGGTGTATACACAGAAGATGACATTGTGTTCATATCAGCTGAGGGTAACAGACCCGGAAGGTTAGACCCTGATTGGAAAGAGATTGATAAAGCAATAGAGGCGCGTGCCAAAATAGTTGTAGACAACGAAGCTAATAGAAATCGGAGTTACAATTTAGGCGAGCGGCAGGTTCGCGAATATCTTTCTGATAACGGCTACTATGTCGAAGAAGAAAATGATAAGTATGCTGTGTATGTTCGCTACAGCCATGAAACACCTAACACGGCTACTTCTAAGGCTCCAGAAGTGACCGCACCAAGAATTGGTGAGCAGGCAAAGAGTGTTTATGATAGTGCCGTAAAATATGACAAACTCGTTACTCCAATGCTTAAAGATATGCAGGAAAGAGGCGTTGAGCTTATTGGCTTGGAGTATAGGATAAAAGGCCTAGATAGGCTGGTTGAGAAGCTCCAGCAAGACAAGGATAGCCCAATCAAAGATGCACTTAGATATACATATATGCTTAATGAAGATGGATTCGGTGAACACGTGGCTGCAATTATTACCAAATTACAAGATAGCGGGCTTGAGTGTGTTAGAATCAGAAACACATTTAATGACGTAAAGAACTATCGTGGCGTTAACACACTCTTCAAGTTAGAAGACGGTTTCATTTTTGAACTTCAATTCCACACACAAGCTAGCTTTGATGCAAAGCAAAAGGCTCATGAACTTTACGAAGAATTGCGAGTAAGCAATGACGCAAACAAGATAAGGAAACTAGGCGATCAGATGGGCGAAATTTTTGCATCTATACCAATGCCTGAATATGTAGACTTGATTATAAGTTATGACAATTTATATGCTGATGAGAATAAGGAGTAGCCATGAAATATTATGTGCGCAAAAATGCTAGAAAGTTCAATGGGATACCAATCAGTATTGTAGTTAAGGCTGTAGGATACCGTAAGTTCCCAGCAAGAGCGTGGATATTAGAATCCAGAGATTTTACATCTGATATCCCACCATATGATGATGTATGGTACGATCTTGTTGAGGTCAGCGAAGAAGAGGCCCTTCGTATCGCAAAAAATACAGACGAATATAGAGCATATACAGAGGGATTATAGCAATGGTTAGAGCAGATACATCAAGAACCCCCGATACCTCTGGTAGCGATGCTGCCAGAGCTGCTGAAGCGGCAGCTGCTAGTGCTGCTGCTAGTAGTGCCACCCAAGCAGCTCCACAGCCAAAATTTAGAATCGAGACTCCCGAAGAAAAAGCAGCAAGTTTTGCAGCAGCTAAGGAAAAAGCTGCTAAAGAACGAGCAAGAAAAGAAGCTGAAAAGGCAAGAAAAGAAGCAGAAAAAGAAAAGGCTACTCCAAAGCGTCCAGATTCTATAGGTGAAAAACAGTCTCAGATTAGCCCCTTTGACATCATGAGGCAAATGGGCTATGACCCATACGCACACCTTACAAGAAACCAACCCACCTTCACAAGATACAGCGAGAACCCGCAAATTCGCTCAATGCTTGAACCTGAGCAAACACCTTCCACTGAAGCAAACGCTAACGAGGTTACCCAAGAAGCACCTAAGCAAAAGCCAGCAACAAGACCCAGCGATGTCATGTATCGCAGTGACACAAGGCGAGCAGGCACGCCTAATAATGCTGATGTACACAGTGGAAACTATAACCAAGCAGATGATTTTCTTTCTAATAAGATAGAAACACCAGAAGTATCTGTAATGAAACTTGATAAGGCTCGTGCTTTAATAGACAAAGATAAGCCAGATGGTTTATACGATCTTATTGCTCTTGAAACTATAAACTTCGCTACTGGCTATCAGGTTACACCTGATCTTACCTTTGACAATCCTACTTATAGGTGGAGCGATGAGGAATACGCATGTTGTGTCAATATATTTAGAGACCTTGGAGATGGAATAGCTTATGCAGGCAAGTTTGCTGGTGAGCCTGAAATTAGCCTACTTGTAGAAGATAGGGCGCTTGCTATAGAACTTGGAAGAAAATACAATCAACAGTCTGTGCTAGACTGGGCTACATTAAATGAAGGGATGACAAATACAGAAAACTACATTAAGGTTTGCGAAACGCTTGGAGCTGAAGAAGGCGAAAAAATCCTTGCAACATTTACAGAAAATGATATACATGATTTAATTACATATCTAATTGGAGATAACAGACCTACTTTAATTAAGGCAGCAGTTTGCAATGGAATAAGAGAAGATGTAGAAAAGGCTAGAAACCGCCATGGCCAACATTAACCCGCTATCCAAAGAGGAACAAAACAATGGTTAAAGCAGAAACATCAAGAACCACCGAAGGCGACAGTCGTGATGTGTTCTTGCGGCGCTCTGAATGATTTTGCGGGCGGACACACGGGCGAACGCAGTTCGCCCCTACGAAGTGCGGTTTCGGCAACCCGACTTGCAAAACACGGGCGAACGCAGTTCGCCCCTACGAAGTGCGCTTGTCCTGTCTGGCGGACAAGAAGGCTTGAACATCTGGCAGACAGCATTTCCTTGTGCAACATGCACTAGTGCTACTGCTAGGCGCTTAGACAGTTGCGCTTATGATTTGCAATGGTAAAAAAATAGCTCTTGACTTTATTGTTCGTATAAATTAAGATATTTACGAACGAAAAGGACAAATGGTGAATGTTGTGGAAACTAAAGATAAGATTGCTGACATCCTAAAAGCGAATAATGGAATCCTCAAAGCGTCTGACGCAAGACTTGCCGGCATCTACAACAAAGAATTGCAAAGGATGACAGAGGCGGGCTTACTTGAGCGTATCAGTCGTGGGCTGTATATCTCTGCGTCAAACATACCAGACGATTATCTTTTGGCGCAGTATAAATGTGGCAAAGGCGTTTTTTCTCATGAAACGGCATTGTATTTCCACGGTCTATCTGACCGGACGCCGTTGGTGCTGATGATGACAATTCCAAGCGGATATAACACAAGGCTCTTAAAAGACAAAATCTCATATCGCTTCTTTTACTGTAAGTCTGATGTCTACTCACTTGGAATCACAACGCTGCTCTCGCCGCACGGAAATGCTTTGCGAGTTTATGATAGAGAGCGAACGTTGTGCGACTGCATCAAGAGGAAAGACAGCTTGGATTCGGACTTGGTGCTTACGGCGGTCAAGCAGTATATGAGCGAGAGCGGGGCTGACCTCGCAAAGTTGCTCTCATGTGCAGAAATGCTAAAAATCCGTGACACTTTAAGGCAATATATGGAGGTACTTGTTTGATGGAGAATAATAAATTCCCAATAGATAATCCGCGTAGGCTCAAAGACTGGGTAAACAATATGGCAAAGAAAAATAATCTTGTTGCCAACACCGTTTTGCAAAACTACATGATGGAACGATTCTTGGAGCGCGTGTCAGTCTCGAAGTATCGCGACAATTTCATCCTGAAAGGTGGGTTTCTCATCGCTGCGATGGTGGGAATTGATATGCGAAGCACAATGGATATGGACACAACCATTAAAGGCATTCTAGTCAGCCAAAGCGAAATTGAGAAAATCGTTTCGGAAATATTGGCTGCACCGATAAATGATAATGTGACGTTCGAGATTAAGTCTATCAAGCCGATACATGAGGCGGGCGGCTACGAGGACTTCAGGCTTGGCATAGTTGCTACGTTCTTTGCCATGCGCGTTGATTTGAAGTTAGACATCACCACCGGGGATATTGTCATTCCAAGGGAGGTGGACTACTCTTTCAAGCTGATGTTCGAGGACAGGAGTATTCAGGTTAAGGCATACAACATTAATACGATACTTGCCGAGAAAATTGAATCTATACTTGCCCGAAACGTTGCAAATACAAGAGCAAGGGATTACTATGACGTATATATTCTGCTGACTACCAGAAGAGGAGAGATTGACAGATGCGAATTGCTTAATGCCATCACCCTTAAAGCGGTAGAGCGTGGCACTCTCATCTATATTAAGCAGCATGTGAAATATCTGTCGGACATCAGGGAGAGTCGCGACCTACTCGCGTTGTGGAATGCTTATAGAGATAAGTATCCATACGCAGAAGGCATCGAGTTTTCGTCCATTGTAGATTCTTTGGTACGGCTATTTGAATGAGAATTTCTTCTTGATAAAGCGGCGCATGATTATTTTTCGAGAGCAATAACAAAGCAATTTGATGTTCAGAATGAGTGAAGTGAATTTGATGATAGAGAAAATGGAACCCAGCTGAAAGGTTGAGCGCCGAAGAATATATGCGTCGAATTAAATTGTTTAAGCAACTCCCAAAAGCGACAGACGTGATGTGTTCTTGTAGTGCTCTGAATGATTTTAGGGGCGAAAACACGGGCGAACACAGTTCGCCCCTACGAAGTGCGACTTGGTCAATCAGGCGAGCGAGCACACGGGCGAACGAAGGCGCGCCCCTACAAGCATGGCGCTCATCGTAGCTCGTCTTCGTTCTTCTCAACAAATCTTAATTCTTAACCCTTGTGGTACCATTAGCATTATGGCTATTTCTAAACAAAAAGAGAACACGCTAAAAGCAGTTAAGCGATTGGGAGAAGGAACCCAGTCGCGAGCTGGCCTTGGCGTTGACATCATAGAGATTGAGCGCATGGAGCAAATTCTTGTGCGTACGCCTCGTTTTATGCAGCGCGTTTTTAGCGAGGGCGAGCGTAAATATGCTATGGCAAAAGCCCGTCCGGCGATTCATTTCGCGCTTTTCTTTGCAGCAAAAGAGGCCGTTTTAAAGGCTTTGGGCACAGGCTTTACCGGCATGGCGTTTACCGATGTAGAGGTAACTCACGACAGGCACGGACGTCCAGAGCCTATATTGCACGGAAACGCCGCAAAAGTTGCTAGCGAGCAAGGCGTTGTAGAGGTAGAGCTTTCGCTTTCTTACACGCATCAGGTGGGCGTGGCTTCGGCGGTTGCTATAAAAAGCGAGGATCGTCCGCGCAAAGACGAGCGCAAAGACCCTATGGAGGAGCTTCAGCAGCAATTTAAGGAAATGCGCTCGATGTTAGACAACATGGACGAACGCATTCGGGAACTCAGCGAGGGCTCAGAGACTGCTGTTGCCGAGGTTGAGGCAGAAGACGAAGAAGAGGGCGAATCTGATGTTGAGGATGACGCGAGTGCTGCTAGCGAAGACGAAACCGCTGCTGAAACTACGTTTAATGTTGAGAAGAAAACCGATGCCGAAGCTGCTAGCGATGCAAATGGGACAACCGAAACACACAGCGGCGCATCCCTAAGCGAACAAACATTGTCATAGCTAGGTGTCGTGCTATTATGCTAGCATATTCACACAGCTTAGTAACCTCTGATAGCCTGTTAACCTCACTAGCCTTGTTAGCTTCGCCAGCCGCGCAAAACTTGTCTTGCGAACAAAGCGAACAGCAGGAGGCGACATGAGTCGTCTCATGGATCAAAACGTTGCGCAAAATTCGTGCCCTGAACAAAGCGACCAGCGCATATCGTTGCCGGCAATTCCTGAAGACGCAAATAAGTATTCGCGAGGCAGCCTATTGATCTTAGCAGGTTCTAGCAGTTTTCCTGGAGCTGCTGTGCTTTGCGCGCTGGCGGCGGCCCGCACAGGTGCTGGTTATGTAACATTAGCCGTGCCTGAGCCAGCGGCAACATCTGCAAGGGCGCATCTACTTTCTATACCAGTTGTTGCTGCGCCAGCAACAAGCGAAGGAGCATTTGCTGCAAATGCGCTTTTGAGTATTATAAAGGGGCGGCAACACATAGACGCAATTGTTTGTGGGCCAGGCATCATGGTTAGCCCTGAAACAATTGCCTTTGTGCAAGAAGTCATGCAGTTTGCAGCCAAACATGACATCCCATTGCTTTTAGATGCCGATGCACTTAATGCTTTAGCGCTTTACTTAGGGGGAGGTGCGGCAAATCAAGAATCTACTAACACACCCATAAAACATAAAGCAACTAACGTGCATGCAAATCAAGAATCTTCCAGCGTAACAAAACAAGTAACAACACAAGTAACAACACAAGTAACAAAACAAGTAACAGCACAAGCAGCTAAACAAGCAAAACATGCAGCAACACAAGCGGCTCCCTTAGAACAACAAAAACAGCTACCAACATTTACTGAGCACAAACTGACACTTACTCCGCATGGTGGTGAGCTCGCAAGGTTACTGTGTGCCACACAGTTACAGGATGCTAGCATGCTAGCACAGTTGTTACGTGCGATTGTTGTTGCCAAAGGACCTGCCACAGTTATAACCGATGGCAAGAAAACCATAGAGTCGGCAATAGGCACTGCGGCATTGGCTAAGGCGGGTACCGGCGATGTTTTAGCCGGAATCATTGGCTCTTTGCTTGCTCAGGGCATGAGACCATTTGAGGCTGCCTTAGCTGGCGTTAAGATACATAGCAAAGCAGGTTGTCTTGCAGAACAAAATTTTGGTATACGCTCGGTAATGGCAGAAGATGTAATAGCAGCGATTTCCGATGTCTTGCGCACCCTGCCCATTATCTAACACTGTCTTACCTGTTGTCTTGCGCACATGACGATGACTTTTACGGCAACAATTACATCGTATTATCTAACAACTGCCTTGCCTGTTGCCTTGCGCCTTAAACCCACAATGCAACAAATGTCTTGCTTCATACGCCCCGAACCTCACTCAAGCAATCCAACAACGGCCACTTCACACGACCCGAACCTCAGTAAATCTATCCAACAACGGCCACCTTAGAAACTCCGCGCTTCTAGATCGCTACCCAACAACGGCCACCTTAGAAACTCCGCGCCTCTAGCTCGCTATCCAACAACGGCCACTTCATAAATTCTTCATCTCTAGCCCGCATTTTACAAACTGCAATAATCTTTATTAAAAATTCTTTAAAACGACACACAATCTACATGTTCTCGTATGCAATCACTTGTGCTTTTTGCTAACATAGCGGTGTTGGTTTTCCGTAATGTATGCTTGTAGGAGGGCACACAAAGTCTTTTGGAAAGGGGTTGCATTAATTATGAAAATTGCAACAACAGTGAACGAAAACAGTAGTGTAAGACAAGGCGCACGAGCAAGCGTGCGGCGTTGGCGCCAAAGACTAGGCATTGCCATGGTGGCTTTGCTTGCCGCTTTGGTAACAGTGACGCCAGTGCTTGCGTATGCGGCGCAAAGCAACAGTGTCATCGACCAAAGCGTTGCAACGCGTGTTGCGCTAGACGAGGTTGTCGCTAACAAGGTAGACGGTGTATATTCACAGATTCAGAATGGACTCTCTGATTACGCTGGCAAGTTGGTAACCGATCTTATTGGAAACAGGGATTCTATAAAGTCTGCGCTAAAGCCCATATTGTCTGACGCGATAAAGGCAGAGTTAGACAAGGCAAACATCTCTGATCCTAAGGTGGACGAACTAATAGAAAAGTCTGTAGACAAAATCATCGACAATAAATATGTAGATATGATCCTAGACCACGAGTTCACACAGGCCGTCATTGCTCGTACCTGCCGCTATGCAACTGCAGATATTATCGCGCAACTTAACATTAGCGCCGATAGAGACACCATTGTTGCCAATGCTTCTGACCATATCTGGAACGCAAGCCTGAAGTCTGTTGGCACGGCATCTACAAAAGTAAAAAGCGATTTGCCGGTAATAACCGCGGCTGGAGTTGTCACAAATACATCGTATTACAACTTCTCGGTTGTATCTTGGAATACATTGTTTGGCATTAAGACAACAGCCAAAGAGATTAATGTAAGCGGTTGGAACTCCTCAAACATTAACACGTATATTACCGCTACAGTTGGTTTAAACGCTGCCGGCAAATACAACGAATACAAAACAAAGCTCAGCAATATGGACTACAAGACCATCATCTTAGAAGCAGCTAAACGCGCAATTTATGACGAGGTTGTCTTCAGACTTGAAACACTTTATCAGAACGTGAAGACTTGCGTTGTAACAAACGTGCAGGAAGAGCTGGCAGAACTTGGCATTAATGTTGCCCTTAACCCCACTGACAGCTTAGAAAAGCTTGCAAAAGACATTAAAGCAGCAGTAGAGGCAAAGGCAATACAGGATACGCACACTGCCTTAGATAGCTTGTGGCAGTACCTGCTTTCCTAATCTAATAACAATCAAATAAAATGAGGCTTAGATAGCCTGTGTAGAGAAAAATCTGCAGCAGCGCCTTCTTAGCCTTAATAAAGCGGGCGGACTTTGCTTACACGCATTATGTTGAGAAGAACTTAGCGTGCAGGCACTGTTCGCCCCTTTCTTTGTGTACGTTATGCGCGGGGCAAATGGCGTTTTTTTGCCGCACAACAACCTGGGACAAATGACGTTTTGTGCCACACAACAACCTGGGACAAATGACGTTTTGTGCCGCACAACAACCTGGAGCAAATAGCGTTTTGTGTCGCACAGCAATCCAATGCCACTCTCTTAAGCGGTGCCACTTTAGCAAGCTAGCACTGTTCGCCAGTCCTACCAACACTAACAGAACTAGCAACCATGCCTGTTAATATAGCTAAATAGCTCCTTGCGCTTGTGAATGCCAATTTTGCTATAAATATGTGCAATATGGGTGTTTACAGTATTTGTAGAGATTACCAATTTTTCTGCCACGGCAGCGGCATTATAGCCATGAGCTATTAATGTGATAATTTCGGTTTCGCGGCAGGAAAGCGCGAACTCCTTAGCTATCTGTGTGCAGATGGTGTCAGTTTCTGAACTTGTGGTTGGCTTGCTGGTAGCGCTGATGATGTTGTACTCCTGACGAACAAGCGGTATGAGCAGAGAAACTGTAAGCACAATAAGCACAAGTGCTGTTAGCGGTACAAGCAGTTTAAAAGAATTGGCATCTAGAAGCCTTTCATATAGTATTGCTAATGTGTTGCCAACTGCTACTCCAAGTCGTATTGAGCCACCTGCAAGACCAAACGCCATTTGTGGGCTAGCATATCCGCTTTGTGTTAAGCGAGCAAAATATATAGCTATTAAAATCTCAAATACCGATACTATCATTAAGGCAACAATAAAAGATGAAAAGTAGAGAAACTCGCCTGTTAGATACATTACGCCCACTAGGGCGGTAAGCACCAAAAGCCAATTGAACATGGTAAAGATATTAAAGTGCTTGGCGGCAATGGTTCCTAAAAGCGCCAACGCAAGTATAAAAAGGGCACCCGCGTAAACACCATAGGCAAAGCTATCCTCTACGGGTACTAATAATTCCCAAGGGACAATCGCGACAAAGAAATAGCACGTAGTACAAGATATGAATGAGATCAGACAAACAATGCCTATGCTTTGCATGCTGCGTTTTACGGAACTTTCGGGTAGAAGTATGGGAAACGCTAACTTGGCATCACTACGCTTAATATATAGCATAGAACCAGAAATAAGTGGCAATAAAGCTACCCAAACAGCGGCAAGTACTGGCGGCAGTATGCTTGCAAGAATAAGTGAAACCAAAAAACAGATGCCGTAGCTTGGCGCTATATGACGTATAGAGAAATGCGCCTTAACCTGAGCGTAGCGCTCTGCCCAAAGCAGCCAGAGTAAGGCGCTGGAAATTCCTAGACAGGCGCTACATAAATAGGCTGGTATCAAAGTTGCACCTTTGCTAACAATAAGAGTAAAAATTAGTGTTCCGGCACTTGCGCAGATACAGGAAAGCCAAAGTACAATAGGGTAATCGCAAAGATGCCGATTTTTGCCCAGAAAACGCGGCAGTGCGAACAAAACAACCGCGGAGCTTGACAAGTTTATCAGCCAGGAAAAAGTTATGGCATCATCAAGCAAAAAAGTGTCGGGAAAAATATTGGCAACAAACCAGAGGCAGTAATGCCAAGCCAGTAAGGTGGTTAAACCAAGATATTTAAGTTTTGGTTGCGAGGTTACGCCGTCATTAATCTGACTAGTTAGTTCTGTAGTTGGTTCAGTTTTCGCAGGAATTTGCTGGCGCATGTTCATCATCCTCAACCTTCATTTTTTTCTGAATCTGTGTTGTTACACGATACATGATTGACATGCCTAATAGTACATCACTAATTCGTGATTATCACATCATTAAAAAATAATTATTTGATAAATCGTGCAGATTTTATGATGACATTTTGGCAACGAGGCGCGATTCTGCATTTAGGACGCGTCCGCAAAGTAGTCAGAATCTAAGTACTTAGGGCGCATCCAAAAATATTTGTAAGGCATTAAAGTCACAACCGATGCGCATTTAATAGCGAATCTAAAATGTGGCAACAACTAGCACCGAAGGAGGAAGGTTTATGAAAGTAGAAAATTTAGAAAAAAATGTTCAGAAGCCCACAGGGAGAAACGCAGAAAAGAGCTATGACGAGCTAAGCAAAGGCCTGAAGTGGCTGTTGTTGATACTGGCTAGTATTGGTAGCTCCATCATTTATGCGCCAGCTTATCTTAAGGCGGTTTTTTATGATCCTTTGCAACAGGCATTAGGTGTAACCAACACAGAACTAGGAGCAGTGTTTGGTGCTTATGCTATTACTGCACTGATTTGCTACTTGCCTTCGGGAATTATCGCCGACAAAGTGCGCATGCGTACGCTGTCTTCTGTTGGCTTTATCTCTACAGCCATACTCACCTTTGTTTACGCGGCATTGCCCTCTATAGAGGTTCTCTACGTGATTTTTGTTCTTATGGGTGTGACCACTATTTTAATCTGGTGGGGTGTGCGCTACAAGCTGGTTCGTCTGGTTTCTAAAGAAGACGAATATCCCAAACGCATAGGTCTGTCTTACGGACTTTATGGCGTAGCCGGTCTGCTCATCGGTTTTGTTTCTACTGCTATTGTTGCTGCAGTTGGCGAGAACCTTGGTTTGGGCGTTTCAGTTTATCTAGGCTTTTTGGGTGCTATTATACTAGCACTTGGCATTCTCTCGCTAATCTTCATTCCCAAGTTTAAAGGAGAAATAAAGACTGGTGGTGGCTTTAATCTTTCAGAGTTTGTCTCTGCTCTAAAAAGTCCTGTTGTTTGGTTGGCGGCAATTTCTTTGTTCTTCGTTTACTTCTTCTACACTGGCGTGACCTATACCACGCCGTATCTTACCGGTATCTTAGGCGCGTCACTTGTGGTGACTACTGTCATCGCAAACATTCGTAATTACGGCATCACCTTGCTCTCGGGCCCCATTTTTGGAGTTATCGCCAACAAGCTTAAGCCTTCGTTGGTAATCGTTGCCGGCTCATTGGTGTTTTGTGTTGCTCTGGCCGCGCTCATTTTCTTGCCGCAGATACCGGCCATGATTGTTGTCGCGGCAGTGTTAATAATACTTTTGGGCTTTATAGCCAATGGTGCCTTTGGTGTGGTTTCTGCCCAACTTACCGAAGGACATGTACCGCTGCACTATTTTGGCGCCGCGACCGGCATCTTGTCTATCATTGGTTTTTTGCCAGACACTTTTTCTAGCATCTGGTTTGGCGCCATCATGGACGCGCAATCAGATGCAGCTGGCGTGGTTGCTGCCTCTGCCTACGAGCAGATATTTCTGTTGTTAATAGCTGCCGCGGTTCTTGCCGCCATTTTCTCGCTTGTTCTTTTTCTTTACATCAAGCGTAATAAGGCTCGCCTGGCAGCCGCAGAAGCCGAGCAGGTAGCAGCTAATAAAAACCAGTAGCGGCGCTTTAATCCTTCATAAAACAAAAAAACCAAGAGAGGAAATAAGAACATGGATTTTAAATTATCAGACGAGCAAGAACTTTTGGTAGAAAACGTTCGCGAGTTAATGCTGCGTGAAAACTGGGAGGCTTATTTTGCCGAATGTGACGCTACGCATAGCTATCCCGAGCGTTGGGTTAAGGAGCTTTGCGAGTTAGGTTTCGATCAAATCATGCTGCCAGAAGATCGCGGCGGCCTGGGACTTGGCGTAGTAACGTTGTTGGCTGTTTATGAAGAGCTTGGCAGACATGGCGCTCCCACCTATGTGCTTTATCAGCTCCCTGGCTACGAGACCATTTTGCGAGAGGGTACCGAAGATCAGATAAATAAGGTCATGTCCTATCTGGGCACAGGTAAGCAAATTTGGAACTCTGCCTGCACCGAGCCGGGTGCCGGCAGCGATGTAGGTGGCTTACAGACTACTTACCAGCGCAAAGATGGCAAGATTTACCTTAATGGACACAAGACCTTTATCACATCATCTGCTCATGTGCCCTATTTGGTGATAATGGCGCGCAATGCCGATGACCCGGATGTTTTTACCGAGTGGTTCGTAGACATGAGTTTACCTGGCATTAAAAAAGAGCCATTAGAGAAGTTAGGCCTGCGCATGGACAGTTGCTGCGATATTTACCTAGATAACGTAGAGCTAAGCGAAGCAGATATGTTTGGTATCGAAGGCAATGGCTTTAAGCGCGGTATTGGCGACTTCGACTTTGAGCGTTTCTTAGTAGGCGCCTGCGATTACGGTACAGCGCTTTGTGCTTTTGAAGACGCTGCCCGTTACGCAAACGTGCGCGAGCAATTTGGTAAAACCATTGGGCGCTTTCAGCTTAATCAACTTAAGTTTTGCGAGATGGCCATTAAGATTAACGCAATGAAGAACATGCTTTACGAGACAGCTTGGAGCTACGACAACGGCAACATGACCAGCGCACAGGCAGCTATGTGCAAATACTATTGCGCTAATGCCGCATTTGAGGTTGTAGATGATGCCATGCAAGTCATGGCTGGTGTGGCTGTTGCGGGCGAGCATCGCATCCAGCGTATTTGGCGCGACTTACGCGTAGATCGCGTTAGCGGCGGAACCGACGAAATGATGATTCTTACGGTGGCTAAGGGTATATTACGCAGTTTTAAATAATGCCCGCAATAGCGTCAACACTAATGCCCGCAATAAAGTTAGCTGCAAATTACCCAACGAAGCGTCAACAACCATGGCACTTCTCAACATAGCAAAAAAAGTCAACTGCAAAGTTGCCAACAAGCTATCCAATGAAGCTTCAACAACCATGGCACTTCTCAACATAATAAAAAGTTAGCAACCTACAACAAATCTGAAAGGAACATAAGCATGAAACCTAGTACAAAAAAACCATCATTTGGCGTACTTGATGGCGTGAAGATAGTCTATTCGGCAGTGGAGCTGGCGGTTCCCAAAGCTTGCTGCATAATGGCCGAGTGGGGAGCCGATGTTATCTGGTTAGAGAACACTGGCGCGGGCGACACCATTCGTGACACGGCTTACGTCAAGCAGGCGGAGCGTCGTAATCAGCGCAGTGTTGCTTTAGACAATTTTTCTGACGAAGGCCGCGAGATTCTTTTTAAGCTCATCGCTGACGCCGACATTTTCATAGAGGCAAGCAAGGGAGGCACTTACGCCAAACGCGGTATTACAGATGAGCTGCTTTGGCAGTACAATCCCAAGCTGGTAATTGTTCACCTGTCAGGTTTTGGTCAAAGTGGCGATCCCAATATGGTTGCTCGCGCCGCCTACGATCTTACAGTAATGGCTTATAGCGGTTACATGAGTCAGAATGGCACGCAAGAACAGCCCATGAATCCAGGCCCTTATGCTGGCGATTACTTTAATACTTTAATGGTTGTAAGTTCGTCTTTGGCAGCTTTACACAAGGCAAATGCTACCGGTATTGGCGAAAGCATAGATTTGGCGATGTTTGAGACTTTACTTGCGATTGGTCAGTATTATCTGGTGGACTATCTTAACGCGGGCATAATTTGGCCGCGTCCAGGTGCGCGAAACCAGAACCTTTGTGCCATTGGCGAGTATAAATGCAAAGACGGTTTCATTGGGCTTTGTGTTTATGGCGTGCAGCAAAACAAGTACCTGCTGGAGGCAATTGGTTTAGGCGAGCTTTGGGGAAGCGAAGATTACCCAGAAGATACCAGTGCGCTTTGGCTCTCTAGTCCTAAAGCCAAGCTTATAGAGCAAAAACTAGAAGAATATCTGGCCTTGCAAAATGTAGAAGATGTAGAGAAGGACTTCGCGTCCCACCGCATTGCGGCGCAAAAAGTTATGGAGTTTAGCAACTTGGTAGATGAGGAGCATCTTGCCAAGCGCGAGGTTTGGCTAAATTGGGAAACTGCCGATGGCGAACAGTTTAAGGGTCTTAATGTCTTTCCCCGTTTTAAGAATAATCCAGGACAGGTTTGGCGACCCATGCCCGAACAAGGCTATGACACCAAAGACGTGCTTGAACGCTTGGGCTACTCTGCAGAAGATATCAAGCGTTTGGCAGCGGCCGGTACTATTAAGCTAGCATAATATAAAAAGAAAGTGAGAGATGGTATGAAAATTATCGCATGCTGCAAGGCTGCTCCTGAAGAGCAAGACATCGTTGTTAGGGACGATGGCAGTTTAGACTTTAGCAGGGCAGACTATAAGTTTGGTTCCTACGATCTTAACGCAATTGAAGCTGCACGCGTATTAGCAGATCAGGTTGGTGGCGAGGTTATTGGTCTTAGCGTGGGTTCAAGCGAGCTAGCAAACAGCAAGCTGCGCAAGGATGCTTTGTCGCGCGGCTTAGACGAGTTGGTGGTTGTGACTCGTTCGTCTGTAGGCGAGGATGCAAATGACAGTGTGTCGGATTTAAGTATGTCGGATTTAAGTGTGTCGAATTTGGACAGCTATCAGACAGCCAAACTGTTGGCAGACGCTTTAGAACAAATGGGTGACTACGACCTTGTTTTGTGTGGAGCAGGCTCCTCAGATTTCTACGCGCAGCAGGTAGGCAATCAGTTAGGGGCACTACTTGGTATAACTTCGCTTAGCGCCATAAACAGTATAAAGCCTGACGTAGAATCTGATGCCGAGATTTCTGAAGCAGCTACGAACATAGACTCTGTCATTGTTCAACGACTCTTAGAACAAGAAGTGCAGTGTGTTCGCGTAAAGCTTCCAGCTGTTCTAAGTGTTACATCTGGCATCAATGTGCCGCGTATCGCCGGAATGAAAGATATTTTGGCTGCCGGCAAAAAACCGGTTAAGGAATTAGTTGCTTTAGGGACGCCGGAAACTAGCACTCAGACCATATCGGTAAAGGCGCCGCCTGCGGCTAGTCGCAAGCAGGAAATTATTCAGGGTGATGCCAATGAGTCTGTAGCGCGGTTGCTAGAACTTGCATCGTCTGTTCTGCGTTGAGTAAAGCCGATTATAAGAAAGAGGTCATAAATGTCAAATTATTCAATTTGGGTAGTAGCCCACGAAGCAGACGCAGCAGCAGAACTTGTTTCCGGAGCACTTTGTTTAAGCAGCAATGTGAATGCTGTAACTTTTGGTGGCGAGGCAGTAGCCAAGGCCGCACAGGCGCAAGGGGCATTAACGGTATTAAGTGTTAACGCTATTGACACACCTGCTACTGACGTGTCTGCTATGGGTACGCCTGCTACTGACGTGTCTGCTGTTGGCACATCTGGGCCAGATAATACTTTAAAAAACTGCTTGCCAGAAAATCATAGTAAAGCTTTGGCAAAGTTGCTTCAGGAACGCAATTCTAAACTAACTATCTTTAGCGCTACGGCTACAGGTCGTTTGATGGCAGGTATGGTTGCCAGCCACTTGGGCACTAGTGCTTATAATGCTGCGTCTATAACTATTAATGATGACACACCTGTCATAACAAGCATGGTCTATGGCGGATGCGCCATCGCGACTCGCAGGCTTTTAAGCTCACAGGCAGTTATTACTGTAGGTGCTGGCGTTTTAGGGGCGGTATTGCCAGAGTCGCAAGAGCCGCAAGCGTCTGCATTGTCAGCGGCATTGCCGGAGTCGCAAGAGCCGCAAGCGTCTGCATTGTCATCGGCATTGCCAGAGGCGGCAGAGTCAGAGCTAGCGTTGTCAGAGCCGCAAGCGTCTGGCAGCATAGAGCAGATTGATTTAAGTGTTAATGACAATGCTGCAGTTGTGCTTGAAGTAAAGCCGCGTAAGACAGAAAGTGTAAACCTTGCTGCAGCAAAACGTGTCATTGGCGTTGGTCGTGGCTTTGCCGCCAAGGAAGATTTAGAGTTAGCGTTTAACTTAGCTAGCAAGCTAGATGCCGAGCTTGCATGTAGCCGTCCTATTACAGAAAGCGAGAACTGGATGGCTCGCGAGCGCTACATTGGTGTATCTGGTGTTGTGGTTAAGCCTGAATTATATATTGCTTTGGGTATCTCTGGTCAGATTCAGCACATGGTTGGCGTGAATCAGGCGAAAACCATCATCGCCATTAACAAGGACAAGAACGCTCCTGTATTCAAACAGGCCGATTATGGCATTGTTGGCGATATCTATGAGGTTTTGCCGGTCTTAACATCAGCGCTTTCTTAGACGCAATACAGCAGTTAAAGCATGGGGCTTTTTAAAAAGCAAAAGCAAAAGTCATAAGAACAGTTAAGGGACAATTAAGGGACAATTAAGGTGAGTTAAACGCAATCATGAGTGACATTATTGGCAACACAACCATAGGCGAGCTTTGGCAGGATGCTGCGTGTACCTACGCAAACAAGACATTTCTAGTCTTCGAGGCCGTAGATGGCAGCAAGCAATCCTATAGTTATGGCAGCTTTTATGCCCAGATTTGCCGTAGCGCTAATCTTTTTTACTCGTGCGGCATTAGACAAGGTGACATGGTTTTAATGCAGCTATGTAACTCTGCAGAGTTTCTGATGGTGTTTTTTGGCTTAAATTTAATAGGCGCGGTTGTTGTGCCTTTAGCTTCTAAAAGTTCGCAACACGAGTTACAGCAGGCACTTTTGGTTTGTAAACCAAAGTGGGCAGTTGTTAACGCTGAGCATGTTCAGGCTTATTCAGAAATAGCTAAGGCGGGTGAGTACCTATGTGGTGGTGTCTTTACAGTTAACTCTAAAGGTAAAGTTAGCTCAATCAAACAAGCCAACATTTTAGATTTTAATGCCAAGCTGTCCGGTGCGAGCGATTCGGTTCCGCCAACAACTGTTACAGACAACATGCAACTTGCAGAGTTGCTCTTTACCTCCGGAACAACCGCCGCTCCAAAAGCCGTAATGATCACACACGCCAACTTGGTTTTTAGTGGTATCTATGGCAATTGGCAAACCAGCATGCGCTCTGACGACCGGCTCCTTAGCACCATGCCCGCATGTCATTCAAATTTTCAGATGGCAGCGTTAATGCCGGTTTTGGTGGCGGGTGCCACACTTATTTTGGTAGAACGCTATAGCGCCAGTCGTTTTTGTTCACAACTACGCCGACATCGCGCAACTATCACACAATTAATATCCATGATGGTGCGCACGCTGTTGCTTCAACCGCCAAAAGCAGATGACGCACAAAACGACTTACGTGAGGCGCTCTACTTTATGCCTTTATCTGATGTCGAGAAAAACGCATTTGAGCAGCGCTTTAACGCACGTCTGATGAACACTTATGGCTCTACAGAGACTATAGGATGGGCTGTTACTGATTCTCCATTTGGCAAGCGCTGCTGGCCAAGCGTTGGTAAAGCAGGATTGGGTTACGAAGTTGGTATTTTTAACGGTGATGGTAAAGAGGTACAACCAGGCGAAGTGGGCGAGTTTCGCGTTAAGGGCATAGCAGGTCGCACTCTAGCGTTGGGATATTATCAGCAACCTGAGCTTAGTGCTCAGATCATAGATAAAAACGGCTGGATGCGCACCGGTGACAAAGGTTATATGAATGCAGATGGCTGGTTTTATTTCTGCGATCGTCAGGCAAATATTATTAAACGCGCTGGCGAAAATGTTTCTGCGACAGAGGTAGAGACTGTACTTTGTGAGCATCCAGATATCAGTGAAGCTGCGGTTATCGGCGTACATGATGAACTTCGTGATGAAGCGGTTAAGGCATTTGTACTGCCGGTGAGCGGTGCTTTTCTCGACAAAGAAGAAATAAAACAATGGTGTGCTAGTAAGCTAGCAAGCTATAAAATACCAACAGAGATTGAGTTTGTGAGCGAGTTTCCGCGTACCGTGAGTATGAAGATAGAAAAGCGACTTTTGTAGGTATTGGCTATGTGCCTTGCAAGCGGCTAATTAAAGCGGTGCCAGGCATGCTTAAGCAAAGGTAGGTAATGGTTGGTCGAGGTAGGTAAGAGCAGGTAAAGGTAGTGAAGCCAAAGGTAGGCAAGGGTAGGTCGAGGTAGGTAAGAGCAGGTAAAGCTAAACAGAGTTTAGAAACAAGTAAAACAAGTAAAACAAGTAAATTTTAGTGAAAGGAAGTAACATCATGGCAATCAGCACAGAAATCGTGGGCAAGGAATTTGGACCTTTTGTACGCGAATACACTTTTAGGGATTTGGAGATATGCGCTTTAGGTTGTGGCGCAGGTTTTGATGGCAAGACTGACCTAGAATACATTAACGAGGTTGATCCCGCCGCGCCTAAGTTAAAGGTGCTGCCAATTTTTGGCGTGCCACTTACGGTGCACGAAGAGATGACTAAGACGCTTGATTATGGTTACAATTACGCTGGGTCGCTGCACTATGGTTTCGAGATTTTATTTCACGCGCCATTTAAGATGAATGATCGCATAGAGACGTTTGTTACTCAAGACGCTCTTTACGATCGCGGCGAGGGACGTGGTTGTCTTTCTAAGCAGACAGGCCGCTCATATAGTGCCGATGGCACCCATCTGTGCACAACAGAGACCTGGGATTGCTGCATTTTCGATGGTGGCTGGGGTGGGCCTGCCGCTCCTAAAGATATAGTAGAAATGCCTGAACGCAAGCCCGATATCGTTGTTCAGGAAGTTTTTCCTCTTAACCAGCCTCTTATCTATCGCTTGATGGGCGATTGGCACCAGCAGCACATAGATTGGTCATATACCAAGCAAACTGGCCTTGAGCGTCCAATTGCGCACGCTATAAGCTATGCGGGAGTTGTTATGCGTCATGCCATAGCCAACTATTTTCCGGGTGAGCCTGAGCGTATGACTCGCTTTAAAACACGCGTAACCTCACCGCTTTTGCCAGGCACAATTTTACATACACGTCTTTGGCAAGTTGGTCAGAATGAATTGCGCTTTGCTCTTTATGATGCCGATGCAGATGAGAAGCAAAGCAAGCCGCATCTTAACTTTGGCATTATTCAGTGGAAGTAGCATTAATCTTATGAGCGGCGTTAACGACACTAAAGATAAGGTCATGCTAGACGATGTGGGCATGTCACCTTTTTTGCGCAGGGTAACGATTTTTGCCAGCGGTGGTCCGTTTTTAGATGGATATGTACTTGCGATTATTGGAGTTGCCTTAGTTCAGCTAACGCCACAACTACAGATGACTGCTCAAGAGACAGCACTTACCGGAGTGGCGGCATTGGCGGGTTTGTTTTTAGGCACTTTGGTGGGAGGTTATATTACAGATCTCTTGGGTCGCAAGGTTATGTTCACAATTGACATAGCTGCTATTGCGGCAATATCTATTGTTAGCATATTTGTAAGTTCGCCTGTAGAGCTGATTATCATGCGTCTGCTTATTGGCGTGGCAATTGGTGCCGACTACCCTATAGCGACATCACTGGTGGCAGAATTTACGCCTGGTCGCTATAGGGCAATATCTATGGGCGTTTTGGCAGCTATGTGGTACGTTGGAGCGACATTTGCCGGTCTAGTTGGCTTTCTCTGCATCAATCTAGACGATGGCTGGAAGTGGATGCTGGGCAGTTCTATTCTGCCTTGTTTGCTAATATTTCTTGGTCGCTTAGACATTCCGGAGTCTCCACGTTGGCTTAATCGTAAGGGTCGAACAGAAGAAGCAACAATGATAGTTCACAGGCTCTTTGGTATGCAAGTAGAGCTAGAGAAAGAAGCAGCCCAAAAGACGCGCTATCGCAAACTATTCACGCATGGCTATTTTGGACGCGTTATTTTTGTTGGTACCATCTGGCTTTGTCAAGTTGTGCCAATGTTTGCCATCTATACCTTTGGACCTCAGATTATGGAAGCTTTTGGCTTAAGTTCTGGACACGAAGCAATTTTGGGCGACATCGCTATTAGCCTTTTTTTTCTTGCCGGCTGCATACCAGCGATGTATCTACTAAACAGTCTGGGCAGACGTCCAATGCTTATTGGCAGTTTTGCGATGATGACTTTAACCCTACTGGTGCTGGGGATATATCCCGATGCAGGCATAGTCATAGTTGTGTCGTTGTTTGCCCTTTACGCGTTTTTTAGTGGAGGTCCGGGCATCATGCAGTGGCTTTATCCAAATGAGTTGTTCCCTACAGATATCCGCGCTTCGGCGGTGGGTGCGGCTATGGCGTTCTCGCGTATAGGTACGGTTGTCTCTACATATGCTTTACCAATGTTCATGGTGACCTATGGCGTGGGATCTGTGATGCTTGTTGGTGCTGGCATATCAGTTGTCGGTTTGCTGGTGAGCATATTTTTTGCGCCAGAGACAAAGGGACGCTCATTAGTTCAGACAAGTGCCTTAGATGATGGCAAGCATTGATGCAGTGTATGCTACGCGGTGATGGCAAGTATGGCAGACGGCGATGCCAAGCGGTGATGGCAAGTATGGCAAGTGGCGGCAAAAAGTAGCGGTGGCAAGTATGGCAAGCAATGATGCCAAGCGGTGATGGCAAAACCCCAAGTGCGAAGATGAGCGGCGACGGTGAGCAATGATGCCTTGGATGGCAAGTAAGCTAACAAGCTAGTATGTTAGTATAAGATTATAATATAAAGGAGTTTGTAATGGCAGATTTTGACGCAATTGTAGTAGGTTCGGGTTGTGCGGGCGCGGTGGCTGCCCATGAGCTTGCAAGTGCCCAAAAAAACACATTAGTAATAGAACGTGGCGAACGCAATGGTGCAAAGAACATGTCGGGCGGACGCCTATATACACACTCGCTTGCTGCTGTGTTTCCCGAGTATAAGACGGAAGCGCCGCTTGAGCGTAGGATTGCTCACGAGCGCTTATCGTTTATCACAGACGATGCCTGTACAACTGTAGATTTTTCTTCGGGGCAAATGCTTGTGCCAAATTCTGATTCTTATTCTGTACTTAGGGCAGAGTTTGACGAGTGGCTTTCTAGTAAAGCAGAGTCGGCAGGTGCCGAGTATATCAATGGTATAGCAGTAGAAGGATTGCTTAAAGACGACAGTGGTCGCGTGATTGGTGTAAGAGCCGGAGATGATGAAATAAGCGCTGATATTGTGATTCTTGCCGATGGCGTAAACTCGCTTTTGAGCAAAGAAGCAGTTGGTTTTAAGGCGCCTTTGCCAAGCACTATGGCTGTGGGTATCAAGCAAGTAATCGAGCTGCCAGAGGCGGTTATTAGCGACCGCTTGTTATCACAAGACGGCGATGGCGCTGCATGGCTCTTTGTTGGCGATGCGACACATGGTCACATTGGCGGTGGCTTTATGTATACCAATAGAGCTTCTATTTCTCTGGGATTGGTGGCAACAATTTCTGATCTCTTTACAGCCAAACGTCCAATATATCAGATGTTGGAAGATTTAAAGGCGCATTCGGCAGTTGCACCATTAATTAAGGGCGGCAAAGTTGTAGAGCACTCTGGTCATATGGTACCAGAGGGTGGTCTAAAGATGATGCCGCCACTTACTGCAGATGGTGTTATGTTGGCAGGCGAATCCGCTATGATGTGTATAAATCTTGGTTATATGGTGCGCGGCATGGATTATGCTATTGCGGCAGGTATGCATGCTGGGCGAGCGGCTGCCGCCGCTTTAAATAAAGGCGACACATCTGCCGCTGGTTTGGCTGATTACCAAAAAGCGCTGGAAGATAGCTTTGTACTTCAGGATTTAAGGCAGTTTTCCGGATTCCCGCATTTTATGGAGAGTACGACGCGTTTATTTAAGGAGTATCCACAGATGCTTAGCGATGTCATGAATACACTGTTTGTTGTGGATGGGCGTCCAGTGGCACCGCTAAAGAAATCACTAAAACCCATTGTTAAACAGGTGGGCTTAATAAACATGCTTAAGGATGTCAGAGGAGGTATAAAAGCATTATGAGTGCAAAGAGCAACACAATAACGGTGGCAAATGAAAACTCATCAAATGATTTTGGCTTAGAAAAAGGGTTAAAAACGGCCATCGTAACTGCAATTGATTCATTAACGGTAAACACTGACGAATATCTGGCACTTAATAAATATGAGGTTGATGAGGCAAATGCCCATATAGAACTAATAGATAATCCCAGTGAAGAAGAGTTTTTAAAACTTGTTCGCGTTTGTCCGGCCGCCCTTTATAAAATAGACGCTGAAGGCAAACAAAGCTTCGATTACGCCGGCTGCCTTGAGTGCGGCACATGTCGTATTGCTTGTGGAGACACAATAATTGCCAAGTGGGAAAATCCCCAACCCACCATGGGCATTATTTATCGGTACGGCTAAGCAGTACCCGAACACAGCAAGTCACGGTAGACGCTTGGCAGCTAGCCGGGCATTGTGTATCGTTACGGGTAAGCTGCACTCCAACGCTTTAGAGCAAGGTCAGACCTCCATCTTCGCGCGCAGCTCGCCTCACGTAAAGCTAAGCTGCGCTCAAACGCTTTAGAGCAAGGTCAGATTCGCAAAACGCCTCTGCTTAATTCTATAATCACTACGTGCGTATTAGTCCGCTTGCCCGAATAAACCATTGGGTATGAGTCTTTATAAGACTTAATTGGGTATACTACTGAATGTTTAGGCAATAAAGCATGTGCCAAAAAAGCATAAAGAGCAGTAGAGTAAGCAAGCGCAAATAAATAAGCGCAAATAGAAGAAAGAGAGGAAACGTGGCCGATACAATCGATATCCATGCCGAGGGTGTCGAGGTTAAGAAGTCATGCTGTTATTTCTGTCACCAGAATTGCGGCGTGCTTGCGTATGTTAAGGATGGTAAGGTTCTAAAAATTGAAGGTGACCCAACCCATCCCACCAACCAAGGCGGTCTTTGCTGTCGTGGCAACATAGCACTTCTGCACCTCGATCATCCAGCGCGTATCAACCACCCGCTTAGGCGTGTGGGCGCAAAAGGCGAGAACAAGTGGGAGAAAATCCCCTGGGAACAGGCAATTTCAGAAATTGCCGAGCGTCTAAATGCGATTAAAGCAGAGAGCGGAGCAGAGGCTGTGGCGGGTGCCGCTGGTACACTTCGCACCGATGATTGGTCGCGCAGACGCTTCTTTAATATGTTTGGTACTCCAAATGTCTTTCATAACGCACTTCTGTGTTGGATTCCCACATTTATGGTAGAAACCGCAGTTAGCGGCTGGAGCCCCTTCGAGACCGACCTGGGCGACAGCCGTTGTGTTATTCTATGGGGTTTTAACCCGGGTGCCTCGGCAATGCCGGGCATGCGTGGCTACTCTGACTTACGCAAGGCAGGCATGAAGATTATTGTTGTAGACCCACGTTATTCAGAGACTGCCGCACACTCTGACCTTTGGCTGCCATTGCGACCAGGCTCAGATACAGCTTTGGCTTTGGCTATGATTAATGTCATTATTATGGAAAGTCTTTACGACGAGGAGTTTGTTAATAACTGGTGTGTTGGTTTCGATGAACTCTGGGATCACGTCATGGAATACACTCCAGAATGGGCATCTGAGCACACTTGGTTAGAACCTGAACTTATTCGCGAATGTGCTCGCATGTATGCTAAAAACACACCCAGCAATATCCAGTGGGGTTGTACTGCAGACCAATTGGGTAAAACATCTGGAGCCGGCATGCACGCACGTGCCATTTTGCGTGCCCTTACCGGAAATCTTGATCGTCCGGGTGGCGACTTGATGCCTGGTCCTTCTCACACTTATGTTACAGACGAAGAGCTAGAGGCCAACGATTGGCTGCCCGAAGAGCAAAAGGCAAAGCAGATTGGTGCCAATAAGTTTAAGATGACATCTTGGCCTGGCTACCAGATGATTGCCGACACTGCCCGCGAGACCTGGGGCAAGGCTCCCACGGCCGAGTGGATGTGCGAGGCTCATGGTCCATCAGTCTTTAAGGCCATACTTACGGGTGACCCTTACCAAATACGCGCACTTATTGTTAGCGCTACCAATCCGGTTAACTCTTACGGCGATTCTAAGATGACGCTTGAGGCACTTAAAAAGGTGGAATTTTTGGTAACCTGCGAGTACTGGATGACTCCCGCCGCAATCTATAGCGACTACGTGATGCCTATCGCCGGTGCCCTAGAGCGTCCTATCGTTCACAACAACTATGGCGTCACCGATCACCTAATAGCCTCGCAGCGTGCTATTCAGCCGCTATATGAGCGTCACACAGACTACAACTTCTGGCGCGACTTGGCGCTAGCTACAGGCCAAGACGTTGACCAATGGCCATGGGAGACCTTAGAGGACGCATTCTACTATGTAACCTATCCGCTTAACGAGCAAGGTTACGTGCATGGATCGTATGATGAATTTGTCGAGAAGTACCGCTTCTTCTATCCCCCAGTTCACTATTATGGTTATGGACGAAACGGCTTTTGCACTCCTTCGCGTCGCGTAGAACTAAAAAGCTCTATTTTGGAGGAGCTGGGATATCCAGCGCTACCCACTTGGATAGGACCGGCAGAAAACGAGATTGACGATCCTGATGTTGCAAAAGAATATCCACTTGTGCTTACAACTGGTGGCGGATTTATGCCATATCATCATTCTGAGCAGTTTAACATTCAGTCTGTGCGTTTCTTGCGCCACGAGCCTTACTTTACCATCAATCCAGAAAAAGCAGACGAACTGGGCATTAAAGATGGTGATTGGTGTTGGATAGAGACTCGCCGTGGGCGTATTCGTCAACGTGCGAACGTAGAGCCGTCTGTAGACAAGCGCGTTATTTATGCTCAGCGCGGTTGGTGGTATCCAGAGCGCCAGATTGCTCCAGGAGCTGTTGTTCCCGATGAGCCTTTTGGTTGCTTAGAGAGTAACGTTAATGTGCTATCTTCTGTAGATGACGAGCACTGCGACCCCATTGGCGGCAGCTGGGCGAATCGTGGTCTTCTCTGCAAGGTTTACAAAGTAGATTATTGGGACGAGGTAGAAACGCAGTTCTCTATACCAGGTTCTTCATCTGAGCCAGGCATCACCGTACCGCCATCTAAACAGAAGCTAGCGTACGAGCCAATTCCCTATGACCCCAAGCCCGATTTTGAAGTTCCCGAGGGGCTTACTTGGGACAAGAAGACCAAGTACGCTTGGGATTTAGAGCTAGGTTTGTACTATGATAAGGATTCTGGCTGGTTGATTCATCCAGAGACACAGGTTTATTATGACCTTTATACAAAGTATGCCTATGACCCTACCGATAACACCTTGGTAGACGAGGCAACCGGCGTTCACTACGACATGGAGACGCGCCAACCCATTGGCGGCGTTGCTCCAGTTTCTGCACCAGCAACCACGGAAGGAGGGGAGTGAACATGACCCGTTACGCAATGGTTATGGATCAGCGCCGCTGCATTGGTTGCCAATCTTGTACGGTTGCCTGTCGCACTTGGAACGAGCTTCCATTAGATATTTTATATAATCCAGTTGTTGGCGAAGGTGTTGTTGGCGAGTTTCCACATGTACACCAGACTTTTACTCCGCTTATTTGCATGCACTGTGACAATCCTCCATGTACAATTTGCTGCCCATGTAAGGCATCGCAACAAGATGAGGATGGTATTGTTTGGGTAGAGTCCGAGAAGTGCATGGCTTGTAAGGCCTGTGTTAACTCTTGCCCTTATGGCGCTCGCGACGTGAGCGCATTAGATGCGCCTTTGCATAGCTATGTTCGCAAGTGCAACTTTTGCAAAGATCGCGTGCGCGAGGGTGAATTACCCTACTGTGTGGCTACCTGCCACCAAAAGGCACGTATTTTTGGTGATTTAGACGATCCTAATTCTGATGTTTCTAAGCTTGTTAATGGTCTAAACACTAATCGTATCTTCCCCGAGCTGGGCACTGATCCCCAGGTCTACTACATTCCAGATTTGGGAGGTGTAAAGCTATGAGTCACAAAATGGATAGCAATAAGTTAGAGAAGCACTACTGGATTTGGCCAATTGCCATCTATTTGTTCTTGGGTGGACTTGGCGGTGGCACACTGTTTGTTGCCGGTATGTTTGATATTCTTTATGGTCCCGAGGCAGGCTACATCACTGCTTTGGCTGTACTTGCCGGTGTCGCTTGTTTGGGATTTGGCAGCTTTCTGTTGGTTTTTGAGCTGGGGCAGCCACTAGTGTTTTTGCGCGTGTTTTTAAGTGGCACAGCAATTCTTAAATATGGCGCCTGCCTATTGATTCTTGCCATGGGCTTTGGATTCGTGAACTTTTTATACTATCTGCCTGCAGAATGGCAGCTTTTTTACTATAGCTGGACATGGATTCGCGACCTTTGTTGTTGGCTAATGGCTATCTGTGGTCTTGGCGTTATGGTTTATACAGGTGTCTTTTTGGCTAGCATGAAGGCCAAGGCGTTTTGGAACACACCGGCGCTACCAGTATTGTTTACGGTTTCGGCTCTATCTACAGCTACAGTGCTTCTTGCTATTTTGGCTGGAGTCTGGCCTATGCCCGCAGATTTCACAGTTCAGCTCGCAGGTGCTGCTCACGCAGCCGAGTTTGACGCCCATAAACTTGTTGAGGAATTGCACTTTATAGATAGCATTTTGGTAATAGCTGAGGTTATCGTATTGTTGGTTTACGTACTTATGATGCGCGCCGCAGGAAATATTACGGCACGCACTATTGCCATAAAGTGGTTACAGGGCGCATGGGCACCATTGTTTTGGGGCGGAATGATTTGCCTTGGGCTCGTGATTCCGTTCTTCTGTTATCGCCTAGGCGGTGCCGGAGCAGAATTTATAGCACCGGTGTTGGTTTTAGCGGCCGGTTTACTATTGCGCTTTATGGTGGTCTTTAGCGACCAGCGCCATGAAATTGCCGGCGAGCGTCGTTTTTACAACAGATTGCCTAAGGGCGATGAGGCGTTTTTGCATGAATGGAAAGCTCCGTATTAGTTTGCAAACAAACTAATACACTAGCTTGCTAGCCTACTAGTATACTAGCATGTATACTTTTGCTCGAGCATTTAAAGTTACTTGCTTCAGCTTGTAAGTATGTAGGTGCTATAATGACAAGGACAAGCATAAGGAAAGCATAAGACTGGCATAAGGATGAGCATAGGCCAAGCGCAGGAACAAGCATAAGGACGTGCACAAGACAGGCACAAGAACAAGCATAAGAACGTGCGCAAGACAGGCACAAGGACGTAGTTTTTGCTAAGTTATACATAATGCAAAATATAACGCGAAATATAACGCAAGAAAACGGCGGGTCTCCCAGCAAGGAGACCCGTCCGACTTTAGATTTGGCCTTAAACGATCTGACTATATGCGAAGCCCACACTTTGTCTGATACAAATGGTGCAAGACTCACGTTAAGTGGTGCCGCTGCCAGGCCATGGCGTGTAGACATGGAACCAAATATTTTTTCGTTAATGCGCGCTTGTCAAGCGTCACAACTAGATGATTGTTTTGTTTCTGAAGCGCCAAAAGATACAATCTTTGTTCCGGGTTGTATGTTGTCGGCAGAATCTCTTGAGCTTACCACAGCAGTTTACAGCTGGCTTTGCGCTCATAGCCTCGTAGATGGTATCACTTTTCGCTGCTGCGGCAATATCTTAAAAACCATGTCTTCACCAGCAGAGCGCGAACAATATCTTTGTGACCTAAGACAACAACTTGCTGTTCATGAGGTATCTTGCATCATTACGGCATGCCCAAATTGTTACAAGGCATTTAATCTCTTAAAAAATGAGAATAGCCTGTGCGATTATAAGGTCTTAGCCTTAAGCGAGGTACTGGCAAAAAGTGGCATGCGTATTAGGGCTTCTGATACTAGTTATTGCATTCACGATTCCTGTCCCGACCGTACTAGTGGTGTTTTTGCTGCAAGTGTTCGCTCGCTCTTTAGTTCTACAGCCGCGCAGGGCGCTAATTGTAATACGCTCTGCGAAATGAAGCACAACCGCGAGCAATCTCGCTGCTGTGGATTAGGAAAAATGCTTTCGCTTACAGACCCTAACGCGAGCGCCAAAATGAGGGAAGCTCGCGCTAAGGAATTCTTTCAGACAGATGCTAATAAGCTAGTAACATATTGTGCTACATGCACGCAGGCATTTCAAACGTCGGAGGCAAAACGGTACTGCTGGCATTATCTAGAGCTGCTATTTGACATAGAGATAGACTGGCAGGCAAACCAGAAACGCTTTGAGCACTGCTTGGCATGTGTCAGCGGCTAAAAAAGCATCTAGCTTAATCGCAGCAAATGCTCTTAGCCTATAACGAACAATGAATATGCCAAAGTGCTAATTGCTGTTTGCCTCTTAATCGCTATAAAAAGGTGCTATCTAAAACGACCCCATGTCTTCCTTACGACTACCAACATTACCGCCAGCCGAGGTGTACAACGAAATCGTGTAGTCGTAGTAGGACTCTAAATCTACTGTCTCGTAGCCTTCGTTAAAGGTCATTACCGAGTAACTACCCTTTTTGCCAAACATCTCTTTATCGCCAAACCAAAGATCTCCCCATGCCTCCTTAAATGTATAGGTTCCAGGGGCGATATCCATAGTAATCGATTCGCCTTTGTTTACAAAAATGCTCGCGACATGAGTGTCTCCGCTATAGATTTTTATGAAGGATGGTTGGGATGAACCAGAGCCATCAAATTTCATGCTAACAACTGAGGAGTGGTAACTACCGTGTTGGTAAAGAACAGATGTTGCCGGCATAGGCACTAAGCAGGATTGAGCCATTTCGGCGGAGTCCTTAAAATCGCCCAGTATTTTAAAGGCAGTGTAGGCTTCTTCGCGACTGTCGGCCTCTAATAGGGCAACCGCATCTGCGTAGTCTAGATTGTCATAGCAATCTAAAATCAAGTCGGTTGTTTCAAAAGTATCTGGCAGCAGCATAAAGGCACTTGCAGCAGCCTCGTAATCGCCACTTTCGTAAAGGGCAATGGCGTTTTCGAAATCTATATTTGCTTCGCATTCTTTAATATATTCGGCAGTGTTTTTATAGTCAGGCCCGATATCCTCAAATTCAGACAAAGCATCATCATAGTAACCGTCATTCATTTGTACTATTGCCGCTTCATATCTATTGGCAAGAGCCTCGGCTGCCGCTTGGCGAGCAAGCATGTCGCTAATAACTACGCCTGCAATTACAATCGCAATGACAAAAATTACTGCGCCAACAATAATAAATGGAAGCTTAGAGCGCTTTTTCTTTGGCACGTCTAGTTCTGTTGGTACAGTTTGAAGTGTTGGCGAAGCCAGTGGGGTTGGTGCATCTGGCGGTGTTGGATATACATGAGGTGCTGGTGCATCTGGCTGCGTTGGCCAGGCTTGAGGTGCCGATAAAATTTGCGCGTCAGGTACGGCTTGAGGCATTGGCGTGGATTGCTCTATTGGCGATGCCTGTGGTATTGGCGTGACTTGCTCTACTGGCGAAACCTGTGGAGTTGGAGTGACTTGCTCTACTGACGAAACCTGTGGCATCGATGCGATTTGCTGTGCGTCAGGCTCTGTTGGGGTCATTTGATCTATTTGTTCAACTTGCCCATTTGGCGTAACCGAATTTAAGGGAATTATTGGCGCCCCGCATTGCAGGCAAAACTTACCGTCATCAACAATTTTGGTGCCGCATTTACTGCAAAACATAACCCTCTCCTCACTTTACTTTTGCGTTAGATGTTGCGTTAAGCGTTGTACTAGATAACAAGTGGCAGCAACAAAGCATTGCGCGTAACAATTACATAGCAACATCATTATAGCGCTAAATTAGACAGTGCAACGTGACGCCAGCAAAAAAAATGGTCGGCCGATGAGCCCTGACGATGACAGTTGAAACTTTGCATAGTTAACGCTACACTTAACGCAAACTTTAAGACTTAACGAAACGCGTAGCGATGAGTTTGGGGCAGCGCACCTAATCGCCTGTGTTACAATCAGAGGCGTTGCCGCTTTGATGCCTTGTTTTTTGTGTGGTACCCGCCATATGAAAGCGAGGACAGCATGGTTAATTATAAGCGATTGGACTTAGATGATACGACGCTTGCACTTTGTTGAACCTACCTGCGGTCACTCGCCGCATTTACAACGCGCTTGCAACTTGTAGGGGCGAACTCTGTTCGCCCGCTAACGCCAACAGCTGTACTCATATAAATATGATTGAGGGAGAACAATTGACATCAGGTAATACTCGCTATAACGTCTTTGATCCATCACCTGTACTACACACTATAAATAATGATGACAGCGAAAGAAGGGGTGAAGAAAGACGCATGATGATGATATCAAACAATTAACAGACAAGTACGAAATGATATATAAAGAGATGGACGAGCAAAGAAAGAATCCTGGAAAATGGCAAATACTATTCATCAATACGCTTGGCAAAAATGAGGCACTTATCACAACCGACGGAAGAGCGTTAATTCCCGAAATGCTTGGGCCTTAAGATGACCTTGTAGTTGCAACGACTGTATTCGCTAGCGTGGGCAACGACAGTAACAAATACTGAGCGCCAAACCGCATCATCCGCGTCAACCACGTCAAACCGAGTCGTTGCTCGTCGATGGTTTGACATAATTGTGAATGATAATTTATGACGAAAAGAAAACCGAGAGAGCGACGGAAAGGCAGCCCTTAAGGCAAAACTGTATACATGGGCAAGGGCTCTGACCAAAACGTATAGCTTACTGAAATCGCCAGCAACTAAAAAGGCTACTTAAAAGCAAATAAGATTATAACGATTTAAAACGGCAAATTAACGCATGAAAGATGAGGTATACGCTCATGCCACACAAATACCATTTCACAAATACGAACTTCACGCAGGCAAGCTACGTAAACGCAGTTATCGAGGTGCTTCGTGAGGCGTTTGGCTGCGGTTATGCCTTAGGGCCTGATGTAGAGAGCAATTATTCCAAGTCGCTTTATATAGATGAGCTTTTACCCCGCCTCATGTCCGCCGAAATGTCTGTTGCCGATGTAAACGGGACGCTGTGGACAGCGTCCCCTACGATGGGAATGCAAGCAGAATTCGGGCTGATCCAAACGGGACGCTGTGGACAGCGTCCCCTACGAGGGGAATGCAAGGAGAAAATAATTTGGGGATTATGCAAATTGACGTAGGGGACGCTGTCCACAGCGTCCCGCCAGACGGCAAAAAAGCCATTTGCACTGAATGATAAAATAATTGATAGCTTTTAGAAATAAGGGATAAGAAACTTGCGCGAGAGTTAGCGCAAGCACACATCACCAATCTTAATCATCTGAATGCGTTAACTCTAAGAGGTCAATTAACTCTTGTCTAGAATGCACATTGGTTTTCTGATAGATGCGCTGCCTGTGAGTGCTTACTGTGCCAGCAGAGATATTTAGTGATGCCTGAATATGTGAAGTGTCCCTGCCTTTAATTAGGTGAACTAAAACTTCGGTCTCGCGTTGGGTTAGTAAAAAGCGGGATGCTAGCTTCTTACAACGCGATTGAAGAGCGCCCAAGCGTCCGCCATAACCTGTAGTAATGGTAACAACGTTGCGTTCCGGCAGAATAAAAGCATAGGTAATAACTAGCAAGATAGTAAGAATAGAGACGATGAAAGCCGAGGAAGTTGTAAGTACTCCCGTGGCAGTAGTGCCCATTGCAATTGCGTTAGACGCTGCGTCTGTCGCCGCGGTTATTGTGCTTGCAGCTGTACCAGATGCCGCGCCAGCGGCTGCGTCTGTCGCCGCGGCAATTGTGTCTGCAGCTGTACCAGATGCCGCGCCAGCAATTGCGTTAGTCCCAAAGGCATCAACAAGATTCATAAAAGGCAGCGGAGGCTGAAGCCCACCAAGAAAGACACCAACAACCCAGCCGGCACGACCAAGCCCGAATGCACGAAGTGGAGCGACATGATAGCGATAGCAGATATTAGAAAGCGCTATCCAAAAAATTAACTCGAAACAGCTATAGCCCACATTGATCATTATAGAGGTCAACTGCCAGTAAGTACTGCCTAGCCACGTACAGGAAAGTACAGAGGCTATCATAAAAACAAGCACAAAGCGATAGATAAATCCAATATCTGAGCGTTTTAGAACAAGGATTGAGGCAGCAATAAGAATGACCAAAATTAATGTTGAACCAACTTGAGTAATTGCAAACGTAAGCTCTAGCGACGGCACAAATGTGCTGTTCTGAACAATTGCGCCGCTGCTAGCCGCAAACGAAAGCTGCTTTTGAACGCCAACAACGGCAGCATGAACAAAGCTGATTATTAGTGCGGCAAAGCAGATGCGCAGCGCCCCTGTCTCTCCCTCAGGTGAAAACTTGGTTTTAATAGAAGCAGCGGGGATGTCTGCGTACTTCTCGACATTATTTTTACTTGAAGAGTACCTAAGAGCTAAAGCAGAGAGCAGTGGCAAAAATGCGCCAGATATGACATAAAAAAGATTAGACGTAAAGAGCATGAAAAGCGCATAAATTACTATTGCTAATGTAAAAGCTAAAGCTGAGTGCAGCTGCGCCATGGCGGGCTCGGTTTTTCCATACTGTTCTGCCCAATAAAAGAGCAACAGACCAGAGCCAACCCCGGTAAATAATCCACAAAGATAGGGGACGGCGGGAATGGTGACAAGCTCTGTTGCCGCTAACAATAAGGATCCCACAGACATTAGAAGCGGGCTGGCAATTTTAAGTGCACGCGTTTGCATGCATTGCCTTAGCTTGTTGGGCAGTAGTACTCCGCAAATCATGACGCCTACAAGAAGCAGCAGCGACAGTGGATAAATAACATTGGCTTCGTCGTTAACGTGGTTATTAGTGATAAATATATTTGCCGAGAAGAAAAAAGTCGCTATCCATGCACGATGGAAAGCGAAGCCTAGTACTTTTGGGTTAAGCACTTCAGAAAAGCTTGATTTTATAAACCCAACCGCTTCATTCATTTTTCTTACCTTTATCGCAGCAACTTGACCTTTAGTTTAATAGCATATCATACTTCCTGATGACATGATTTGTGAACAATCATGTGCCATATAAGATGTGTCCTAACAGACGTACTTGTTATCATAAGAACGCAGAAGCGCTTATAAGAACTTAGAAGTTTGCGAATGTGTGCCGAACGTGCTTGCAGGTGTGAGCAAGTGTTGGCGCAGCGCTATGTGTGCCGAACGTGCTTTCAGGTGCGAGCTTGCGCCAAACGAAAAATCAGGCGCAAGCGAACACCATGAGCCAAACGAAAAACCAGGCGCCAGCGAGCACGAGTTAGCGTTGGCGTAGCGCAATGCGCGACGAACGCGCTTGCAGGCGTGCGCAAGTGTTAGCGCTTCTCAACATTATAAGCGGATAGATTACCAACAGATAGGAGGTTCAGATGAAATTGTCCACAATGACAAGACGCAGCTTTTTAAAGTCTGCGGCAATAGTGGGCGCGGCTACCGCTTTAAGTGGCACTAGCGTGCCGCAGGCTTTAGCCGAAGACGACTTGGTAGACACTAAAGACGACGTAAAAGTAATACGCACGGCCTGCAGGGGCTGTGGGAAGATGGAATGCGGAGTTTTGGTCACTGTTCGCAATGGTCGTGCAATTAAAGTAGAGGGCGACCCCGATGCGTTTGCCAGTGACGCTAACTGCTGTTCTAAGTCGCAGGCGTCTATTCAGGCGTGCTATCATCCAGATCGCTTAATGTATCCTATGAAGCGCACGAATCCCAAGGATGCCTCTGATCCTGGTTGGGTTCGCATCAGTTGGGATGAAGCCTTTAAGCTTGCGGCAGATAACATTCAATCCTTAAAAGACAAGTATGGCGGCGAGACATTTTATTCTATGGTAGGAACTAGTCGCGTTTGGGCAATGGGTGGCCTTATGGCTTGGCCGCAGATTTTGGGCACACCAAACACATTGCAGGCGTATCAGATTTGCAAAGGTCCACGACATTATGCTACAAGGTTGGTATCTAACAGAGCTTTTAGTTGGATGGCAACGGTAGATAGGCCTCGAGTATTTGTGCAATGGGGAGGTGCCTCAGAGATATCTAATTACGATGACTCCTGTCGCACCACTGTAGATTGCGCGGTAAAGGCAGACAAGCACATTGTTGTAGATCCTCGTATGGCTGGCATTGGGCGTCAGGCCGACTATTGGATGCATCTACGACCTGGTACCGATGCCGCTGTGGCTATGTGCTGGACAAATGTGATCTTAGAAAATGATCTTATAGATCATCTGTTTGTTAAACGTTGGACGAATGCACCTTTCTTAGTAATGCCAGGCGAAGCAACATTTTCTAGCGTGCAAGCCTATGGGCCAGGACGCACATGGGAGCTTAAGACCAGGCTGCTTAAAGAGTCAGATGTTGTAGAGGGTGGTAGCCCAACACGTTTCATGGTTTGGGACACACTTGCTAATAAGCTAACATACTTTGATACTATTACTGGTCTTTGGGAGAACGAGCCGCCATTTACACCACCCACCAAGGGTAAAGAAGCACGTCAGGACAACTTGATGCCAGGTGTTGCCAAAGGCTTTGTTCCAGACCCAACTCCATTTAACCCAAAGATTGATCCTGCCATATATGGCGAGTTTGAGGTAACGCTAGCAAATGGAAGCAGCGTAAAGGTACGCCCTGTGCTAGATGTTTACGCAGAGCGCTGCCGCGAGTACACACCCCAGAAGGCAGAGGTTATTACAGGTGTTCCTGCCAGTCAGTTAGAAGCTGCGGCAAAGGCTTACGCAACACGACTAGACCCAGAGTCTGGTTATGGTAATGGTGGTATTCAATACATGCTTGCAGTAGAACATGCCGCTACCGCTATTCAGAACTGCCGCGCAATAGATGCCATTACTGCTCTTACCGGTAACTATGATACTCCTGCAGGACAGCGTGGTCCTACGATGGCGCCGGTAGATGGTGGATTCACGCCATTTGCGTTTATGATTCCTGGTGCTGCCATGCAAGGGCATTTCCCCGATAGCTCTAAAGAGATAGGCGACGACGAATTTCCCGTGAATCGTTGGTGGGGCGGCTGGGCAGACGCCAATACTCTTTATAGGGCAATGGAAACAGGCAAACCTTATCCAATAAAGGGCGGCGTTAACATGGCAGGTGACTTTATGAACATGACTAACGCTAATGACAATTGGAATGTCTTGCAAAAAATGGAGTTTATAATTGAATGCAATCTATGGCACGCGCCATCATCAGATGTAGCAGACCTGCTTTTGCCAGCCTGGCATTGGCTAGAGGTAAACTGCTCGCGTGTGTCGCAAGGTTCTTCTGGCGCTTTTGGAGCCAACATCCGCTGCGTAGAGCCACCAGCAGACACGCTTTGGGATCCTTTGATAATCATGGGCGTTGCAAAGGCAATGGGCATTTATTACGCCCCCGACCCCGAAAATCCTTGGCCAGGATCTTTACCGGATAATTGGGAGCCGGCTGAGCAATTCATTTTAGACAATGCTGTTAAGGGAACAGGCAAGAGTTGGAAAGAGTATGCCGCCGAATTTACCAAGAATGGCTGGTGGGATGCTAAGGTTGAGGAGCCTAACCGCTGGGGCACTTATAGGCGCTACGAAACAGGCTACATTATTGGTGGCTCGGCAGGCATGATGGGCGGCGAGCCAATACCGCCAACCCCTGGCTGGAACACTCCAACAAAGAAATATGAGTTGTGGTCTACTATTATAGAATCACACTATCTTAATGGCGAGTTTGACCTTCCAACTTATAGTGAGCCTCCGCATTCGCCTATAAGCGATCCAGAAACCGCAAAGGATTATCCACTTATTGTTACTACGGGCAGGCGAATTCCGGTGTACTTTCACTCTGAGCATCGTCAACTGCCTTGGTGCCGCGAGCTTTGGCCAACGCCTCGTTGCGAGGTTAACCCCGAGGATGCCGCTGAGCTGGGAATAGAGCAAGGTGATTGGATTTGGATAGAAACCAAATGGGGCAAAGTGCGTCAAGTTGCCGATTTGTACTATGGCATTAAGAAAGGCACAATCTGTTGCGAACATCAGTGGTGGTTCCCAGAACTAAACGAATCTGGCCATGGTTTTCAGCTTTCGGGAATTAATTGTGTTAACGATCGCGACGCGCAGTGTCCAATCTGTGGCGCTTCAAACCTACGTGCCTATCTGGGCAAGATATATAAGGCTACTGCAGAGAATTGCCCTGGAGGCAAAGTGGTGCCATGCGCGGCAGATGGTACGCCAATTATTACATCAGCCGCAGACCCACGCCTGAAAGAGTGGTTGCCAACTTATGAGGGAAGGGAGTAAACATGACCAGATATGCGATTGTTCGCCTGAAAGAGTGGTTGCCAACCTATGAGGGAAGGGAGTAGACATGACCAGATATGCGATTGTTACTGACGTTGACCGCTGCGTTGGCTGTCTAGGTTGCTCGGTGGCTTGCAAGACCGTTAATGCTGTGCCAATAGGGCAGTTCTGGAACAAAACTCTACGCATTGGGCCAAATCCAAAAACAGAGGGCGGTCACTGGCCAGATGTCGAGCTATATTATCTGACCATTCAATGCCAGCATTGCGAAAATCCTCAGTGTGTAGAGGTCTGTCCTACACAAGCGTCGCAAAAGACTGCCGATGGTACGATACAAATAGACAAACAGCGTTGTATTGGTTGCCAATTTTGCGTCATGGCTTGCCCTTACAATGTACGTTATTTAAATGAAGAAGAAAAAGTTGTTGAGAAGTGCACTTTGTGCGAGCAACTTATTGCTGATGGCAAAGTTCCACAATGCGTGTCGCAGTGTGGTGGACGTGCCCGCTATTTTGGCGACCTTGATGACCCAAATTCTGATGCGTCAAAAATCCTTGCAGAGACAGACCCAACAAAAGTTTACTCTTTGCCAGACGTTGGCAATAAGCCTAGTTTAAGATATATCCTACGTGAAATGAAGTGGAGGGGATAAAGCATGGAAATTCAATGGCCATTGATTATCTTCACGCTCTGTATTTGTTTAAGTTCCGGCACGTTTTCTTGCCTTGGTTTGTTAAACATGCTTAACAAAGGGCAAAAGCTACAGGTATCAGCTACTATTGTAACTATGGTTGGGCTTGTGGTTGGCGGCGCAGCATCATTTTTGCATTTGCAACATGCCGAACGTCTATTTAATGGCTTTGGGCATATCACCTCTGGCATTACTCAGGAGCTGATTGGTATTGCCATACTATTTGTGCTAGCAATAGTTTATCTTGTGCTTGCACGTAAGGGCAATGTGCCAAAATGGCTTTCTGTTGTGACGCTTGTGTTTGGCTTGGCTATGGTTTTGGTTATGGCAAACTCTTATGCTATGCCTGCTCGTCCGGTTTGGGGCACACCATTGCTACTATTGTTTTACTTAGCGCAAGCTGTTGCAGCAGGAGGAGCTACAATTTGGCTTTTGGCTGCATTTTGTAAATGTGATGAAGCGATACAGCTGTCGGCGCGTGTAACTGCAATTGGCGGCATTTTGGTTGTTGTTAGTTTGGCAGCATACGCTGGCTACATTGCATCGATCTCGCTTCCGGCTGTAGATTTTTATATAGATCCAACAGACCCAACAAAGCAGATTGCCGCCACATCTGGATTTGGCAATGAGCTTGTTGGCGGCTCTTTGGCATCATATTTTTGGAGTTCCCTGATTATTGGTGGTGCCATTGCCGCAGTGCTTGGTTTGTTAAGGTGGATGCGTACAGACAATCCATTGCCATTTGCCGCAATAGCTCTTGTATGCGTTCTTGCCGGTGGCTTTGTTTTTCGTGTTGCATTATATATACTTGGCGTAAGCGCTTTTGTGTTTTACTAATGTCGCGGGTAGAGTCGCGATTATAGTTGCGACTAGGGTCGCGATTGGAGTTGCGACTAGGGTCGCGATTGGAGTTGCGGGTAGAGTCGCGGGTAGAGTCGCGATTAGATGGGTGCCTAGCGAAGTGTGATTCTTAAGCTAACTGAGAGCGTCTAGCGAAGAGGAAACCTTAAGGCAACGTGGTTTTCTCGACATAATATAGCAAGATGCAAGCATGAGTTGCTGTAATAATACGATGAACGATGAAACGGAGTTTTAATGAAGAGCTTGCGCAACTTGATTGATGGTATGCCAGGACAACGAGCAGTTCTACTTGGTATCATTAACTATTGTCGCGAGCCTAAAAGCCCTGAAGATGTTGACGCGCAAACAGAAAAGTTGCAGAAAGCTAACACTTCTGTGTACACGCCGGTTTTGCTGCGTCAACATCTTGAGGCGGCTGGGGCTTTGCAATATATCTCAAACGATGATGAACAAAATATTGCGTCTGCGCCAGGTGAGCCAGATGGGATTGGCGGTTTATCTATAAACGATAGCGCTATTAGCGAATGTGATGCCGCATGCCAAGAAGAGATTGCCCCTGAGCCAGACTTAGAGCAGAGCTTTGCGCCTGCGCTTGCGGCAGATGAGCCATATGAGCCAGATGGGCCAGATGGGCCAGATGGAGAGCGGAATATTGCGCTTGGGCCAGAATACCTTACGATTGTTAATAAGCCTAAGGGATATTGGCTTTCTAGCACAGAAGCGCTTGCCTTTTTAGAGAGCATGGATTTTGGTCGTGCGCTTGAGCAGATGCTTGCAGAAGAGCCTCAGTATCGCGAGATTTACTTGCGCATACTTAGTTTTTGTGTTAAAAACGCTCGTAGCAAGGAACAGCTTAACATGCTTGTAGATAATGATTTGCTGTTGCAAAATCCGCGTCGTTACAGCGGTTATTTTATAGAGCGGCTTGACGAATGTGGCGCCTTAGCATGGATGCCTAATTGGCAGACGACAGATGTGGGCCTTGCTTTGCTTGAAGACTTTTCTGGCGACTTACATGAAAGGGCAGATGGTGACTTAAAAAATGACGCTGGGCGACGTGCTTTTTTGCAAGCAGAAAATGGAGTTACTGCATGAATGACACTGTTGATGCACGTGATAGTTACGTAGTCGAGGAGGCATGCAACGAGCTTGGCGGCGCTGCCGCTGGGGCGCAAAACAGCGCACAAGGCAGCGCAGAAACCGAGGTGCTAATTAACATAACCAAGGGACGCATTGCAACCTATGGGCTTTTAAGTAGATTGTATTATCAGGAGGTAGATGCCGCACTTTTAGATGAGCTGTGTCAGATGCGCATGCCTACAAACACTGGTAGTGTTCAGGCAGATGAAGCATATCGCATGTTGCATGGTTATCTTAATGGTTGCTGGGAGCGCACACTTACAGAATTGGCCGTTGACTATGCCAGAGTCTTTTTGGGCAATGGCATTAACGCGTATTCGGCAGCATATCCTTACGAAAGCGTTCACACCTCTAGCAAACGCTTGCTCATGCAAGAGGCACGTGATGAAGTTTTGGCCATATACCGTGCAAATGGTATAAAGAAATGCGACAAGTGGAAGTTGGGAGAAGATCATATCGCTTTAGAGCTTGAATTTGAGCAAATAATGACCATGCGTTCTTTAGATGCCTTGCAAGAAAACGATGAAGCGACGGCAGCAAAGCTGATGCTGACTCAATATAATTTTCTGGTTGATCATCTATTGGCTTGGGCGCCTATGCTTAACGATGAGATGCAAAAGTTCGCTCATACGAACTTTTATCGCGCACTTGGGAAGCTGACAATGGGATTTTTGCAAGCCGAACGCGAACTTTTGCAAGACCTTCTTGCAGATGAGCTTGCATTGACAAAAGCGTCACCTACGACTATAGAGCAATGAAATAATATAGAGTAATGAAATTGAGTCAGCTGTGCCCACTTGTGTTTACGCAACGAAATAATGGAATGCAACGAAATAATGGAATGCAACGAAATAATGGAATGAACGAAATGGAGTCAGGGGTGAATGAGGAATCAGGCTTAACGCGCCGTAGCCT
>JAIRQA010000015.1 GCA_031256715.1 Coriobacteriales bacterium
CGGGATGTCCACTGCGTTTAAGGCGCACATTTGCCTATCCTCATTTTGGTCTGCGCTTGAAACGCGCACATAACCATAGGTAGTCATGATTTTTCCTTCTCTCTACAATCCCACATTGCACGTTCTAGATTTCTCGCGCTCCGTGCCAGGGTTCAAAATGATGTTCATATTGGACTTGATAACGCCTACTTCCAGCGTCTGTCTTTTCAGCTTAGCGCAGTTGCTGTTAGGCGCGTTCTTTCGCTCCGTGAGCTTTGGGTGTTTGGCTTGTAAGGTAGCGAGGCACGGTGATTCAGACTTAATCGCATAGAATAGACAAGCAGACAATTAGGACTGCTTGCAACAAGTGTCTGACAACAACAGGTGACGGAATGAACGAATGAACGCAGATCTCATAGCCACACAAATAACAGATTATCCAACGACCGAGCGTCTCCACTCCTAAGGCAAAACTGCCAGAGGCGGGTTACCCAACAGCGTTTGAAGACATATTCGGCGTTCGACAATACCGATGGTGGCGCAATCCTGCTTGGTGCAGAAGAAGATAAGAACGGCATTCTGCGCATAGACTATAATAAAAGCAGCATAAACAGACTGAAAGGTAACGCAATGGCAAGCTATTCGGACATACTCAGGCTCTGGCGGGGCTTCAAGATACAGACAGAGGCCGACTTGGAGACCCACCTTAACAGCTTCAAAGTGCTGTTTGCTTACAATTCTAATAAGATTGAGAACGACAACACCACCTACGAGGACACTTTTCAGGTGTTCGAGCACGACAGGGTGAGCAACTACACTGGAGACGTGCGTACCTTGACCGAGATTCAAAACCAGAAGTCAGCCTACATTTGGATGGTCAAAGCTGTTGTTTCCAAGCAAACTATCACCGAAGGCATGGTATTTGAGCTTCACCGTATCATCACGCAAGGCACCTATGACGAGCGCAGGGTAGAACGTGGTGAGCGCCCAGGTGAATATAAGCACCACCATTATGTCGTAGGCATCAACGAGGTGGGGGCAGCGCCCGAGACAGTAGCCGAGGAGATAGCCGAGCTATTAGATGATATTGCATCTACCGATGTGAGTACAGAAAACGTTTTGACCGCCGCCGCCTACCTCCATGCCAAGTTTGAAAACATCCATCCCTTCGCTGATGGCAACGGGCGCACTGGCAGAGTGCTGATGAACTACTTTTTAATGGCCAACAACCATCCACCGCTGACGGTGTTTGACGAAGACAGGACAGCCTACTACAGAGCGCTGGATGCTTTCCATACAGACCAGGACATCAAGCCACTCAGGGAGTTCATCGAGCAGCAGGTAATAAAGACATGGGAGAAGACCTGGGAGCGTACCCAACAGCGCAAGCGCTCAGACCACGAGAGGTAAAAGCGGTTACAATGAACGGCTCGGGCGGCGTTGACATGGTCACTCAAAGCGCTCAGACCACGAGAGGTAAAAGCGGTTACAATCGCTCGCATCGCAAACCGCACTAACAATATACCAACCGTCTGAAAGACCGCCAAAGTGCGGCCTTTCTTTTTTCGGGTAGATGCTCTTAATCCTCCACGGGCGAAACACGGGGAATGGCCCGTTCATTTATAGCAGATATGAGGAACAAAGGGCATTGGGGAACAGGCGACTTACGTCTTATTCTTCACAGTATAGACGATTACGAGAAATGCAAACCACTCATCGAAAGGGCATATAACGAGAACTGAGCGCTTGTTGTTGTTTGTACCAGCGGCTATGCAGGGAGCAATACTCGCCGTACTTTTAAGGTTGAAGAATTTCGTGGCTTTACTTTATCTAACGAATATGCGCCAGTAATATTTGTTAACGGAGTCGATGCAAAAAGCGCGCAATTATTTACGCTTATACATGAAATAACGCATCTCTTGTTTTTTCAGAGTGGCGTCAGTAGTCCTTTTGGTGCTGAACAATTATTAGATGAAGGCACAGAGATTGAGAAATACTGCGATCGGGTTGCCGCTGAGTTTCTTGTTCCGCGAGAAGTTTTTGTAGCTGGATGGAATAGCGCGAAAAGCAGTGCAGATGCTCTAAGAGCTGCACGTCAAAAGTATAAGGTTAGCTCTATTGTAATATTACGAAGGGCTCTTGACCTAGATTTAATAGCAAAGGCAGAATTTACGAATTTATTTCATGAGAATTCTATAGCTATACAAAACTATGGAAAAAAACAATCCGCTGGTGGCGATTATTATGCGAACCAAGGAACTAAGTTAGGCTCTGTGTTTACTGAAGCAATTTATACGGCGCTAAAGACGGGATATCTGCAATTTGGCGATGCTTACAAAATGACTGGTATCAAGGGCGGCAATCTTGATAAATACTATAAAGAGCGTGGTTTGGTCTTATGAATGAAACAGTTTACGTTTTAGATTCCAATATCTTTATCACCCCACACAAGACTTACTATAGATTTGCTTTTTGCCCTGGGTATTGGGATTTTATTCGTCTTCAGTTTGAAAATAAAAACACAATAAGTATTAGGAAAGTTCACGATGAGATAACCCATAACGAAGACAAACTATCTGACTGGCTGAAGAGCGAACTAAACAAAAGCCTCTTTATTGATACGCTAAAGGATAACAAAGTTCAAACTAAATATGAAGAAATTTCAAGCTGGGTGTTAAACCATGTTCAATATACCGATACCGCAAAACGTGTTTTTCTTGCAGTTGAAGAGGCTGACCCCTGGCTCTGCGCACATGCTGCTGTTTATGGGGAAACCGTTGTGACAAACGAAACCAGCAAGCCTTTTTCAAAAAGCAAAATCTCACTAGTTGACGTACTTGATGCTTTTGGCGTATCGCATATTGGCATATTTGAATATCTTGAAGCTCAGCAGGCGAAGTTTGTGTTTAAAAGCATGCCAAAAAAGGTATAAATCACATCGTTCCGCTCGCTTAGGCTTGGCTGCGGCGCAGACTTTATTAATGCAGCCGCCTATTAGTTATGTAAAGTTTACTACGATAGATATTATGCAAAGAAATTTGGAGTCGCCCATGGTTACCCACGGTCGTTCATGGCCATTGTCTTAACCTGTCGCGAAAAGCCGTCGCAGAGTTGCACTCTTGTCATGTGTTAGAATAGTGAATTATGGTGAACACAAACAACGCAGAAGAAAACTGCTGCTCAAATTGCGATAAATCCCAACAAGTCGTTGCTGATGATAATTGTTGCCATCCAAGGATAGAGGCCTGCTCAAGCCAAAGTTGCCCAAGCTGCTCTACGTGTATGCCCGATAAACCGTCAATTTGCTACCACTTGGGGATAGACATTGGATCAACCACAGTAAAGTGTGCTGTTCTTGATGCCAATAACAAGATAGTCTACTCCGACTACCAACGTCATCATGCCGATATTCGTGCGACAATCGCACAAATCCTTAAAGGCGCAAATCAATTTCTAGACTCTGCTTATGCCACTATGGCTATAACAGGCTCTGGCGGGCTTTTACTTGCTCAATGGCTAAGTGTGCCTTTTGTGCAAGAGGTTATTGCGTCTAAGGTGGCTGTGGACGCATACATTCCACAAACAGATGTCGCCATAGAGCTTGGTGGCGAGGATGCAAAAATCATTTATTTTGATAAGGGCATCGAGCAGCGCATGAATGGTACTTGCGCGGGCGGCACCGGATCTTTTATCGATCAGATGGCCACCCTACTTAACACCGACGCTTCTGGTTTAAACGAATTGGCAAGCGATGCAAGCATTATCTATCCTATAGCATCTCGCTGTGGAGTCTTTGCCAAAACCGACGTGCAACCTTTGCTTAACGAGGGCGCAAAACGAGAAGATATTGCCGCGTCTATATTTCAGAGCGTTGTAACGCAAACTATATCGGGACTAGCTTGCGGACGCCCAATTCGTGGAAAGGTTGCCTTTTTGGGTGGTCCTTTGCAATATTTGCCAGAGCTAGAGAAGCGCTTTGTGCTTACCTTAGATTTGTCAAAGGAACAAACAATTAAGCCAACGGACGCTCATTTATTCGTGGCTTGCGGTGCAGCTATAGCGTCATGCGAAAACGAAGCTCAACATCTGTCGCAGACACTTCTACGCCTAGAAGAATTGGGTGATACGCAGGCATCCGAGGTAACTCGCTTAGAGCCGCTCTTTAATGACGTTAACGAATACTTGCTCTTTCGCAAACGCCATGCAGCCGCTAAAGTTAAACGAGGCTTACTTAAGAACTATCACGGCAACGCTTATTTAGGGATAGACGCAGGCTCAACAACATTTAAGGCAGTTCTTATTGGCGAAGACGGCGAGCTTCTGTGGCAGCATTACGCTAACAATCAAGGAGATGTTATAGGTGTTGCCAAGGAGGCTCTCCTAAATCTTTATAGGGAATGCGAAAGTAGTAGGGGCACTTCTGAGCACATTAATATCGCTCATGCCACTGTAACCGGTTATGGCGAGGGACTACTGCTAGAAGCACTTAGCTGCGATTCTGGCGAAATAGAAACTATAGCGCATTTGCGCGGAGCACAAGAACTACTGCCAGGGGTAGAATTCATCCTTGACATTGGTGGGCAAGACATGAAGTGCTTACGTGTGCGCGATGGCGTGATTGATCATATTATGCTTAATGAGGCTTGTTCGTCTGGCTGCGGGTCGTTTATAGAAAGCTTTGCCGTTGCCATGAATATGAGCGTGCAAGAATTTGCGCGCGCTGCTATTGGTGCAACTAGTCCGGTAGATTTAGGTAGCCGATGCACGGTCTTTATGAATTCTCGTGTTAAGCAGGCGCAAAAAGAGGGCGCGTCTATAGGCGATATATCTGCAGGTTTATCGTACTCGGTAATTAAGAATGCTCTTTTTAAGGTCATAAAAATTCGCGACCCGCATGACATTGGTCAGAAAGTTATTGTTCAGGGTGGGACATTTTATAATGATGCTGTTTTACGAGCGTTTGAGCACTTAAGTGGTCGCGAGGCAGTGCGGCCAGACATCGCTGGATTAATGGGCGCATATGGAGCTGCTTTGCTTGCGCGCGAACGAGCGTGCTCTAGTGCTTTAGATGTTGTTAGTGCTAACGGTGATGTTGTTGTTGGTGCCGCAATCGGCGTTACACCAAGCGCCGCGCTTACGACCGCGACCGCAGCAAGCACCGCGCTTACGACCGCGACCGCACCAAGCGCCGCGCTTACGACCGCGACCGCACCAAGCGGTGAACCCACACTTGCCACCAGCACAATATTAAACGCAAAGGCTTTAGAAGAGCTTGCCCCCAAGCACACCACAGCACGATGCAAGCTTTGCTCAAACAACTGCCTCTTAACCATTAACACCTTTGGCACAGACCCCACAACTGGTAGCAAACGTCGTTTTGTTACCGGCAATCGCTGCGAGCGCGGTGCAGGCGTTCAAGCCCAAAAAGCCGATTTACCAAACATCTACGATTTTAAGAGTAAACGACTTTTTCAGGGCACTGATGCCAACCCCTATGTCCCATTAACGCCTGAAAGCGCAACGCGACCAACAGTTGGTTTGCCGCGAGTACTTAATATGTACGAGAATTATCCATTTTGGTATACGTTTTTTAAGGAGCTGGGCTTTGCCACTGTGCTTAGCGACTCTAGCACAAAGGCAACCTATGAGGCTGGTATAGAGTCTATGCCATCAGAAAGCGTTTGCTACCCCGCCAAACTTAGTCACGGCCACATTATGGGTTTACTTCAGAAATCAGATATTGATATCATTTTTATGCCCTGTATTCGTCATGAGCGCAAGGAAGACGAGGGGGCGCCCAATCATTTTAATTGTCCAGTGGTGGTTAGCTACTCGGAAGTTATTAAGCTTAATGTAGAGGAGTTGGCCGATACTCACATATCATTCCTAAACCCATTTCTGCCTTATGACAGTAAAGAGATTTTGCCGCGTCGTATTCATGAAGAGCTTGTTAGTTATTGGCAAGCACATCCTGACGCTAAGGGAATAGCACCCAGCTTAAAAGAGGTACAAGCGGCAGTGCAAAAAGCATGGGCAGAGGATGAGTGTTTTAAGGCAGATATTCGTGCAGAGGGCGAACGTACTTTAGCTTGGATGCAAGAGACGCAAACACATGGTATTGTTTTAGCTGGTCGCCCATATCATCTTGATCCAGAGATTAATCATGCGATTCCGGAATTGCTTGCAGGGTTTGGCTTGGCTGTACTTACAGAAGATAGCGTCTCGCATTTAATTAAGCCAGAACGTCCGCTGCGAGTTGTAGACCAATGGATGTTTCACTCACGTCTTTATGCGGCTGCCAAGCTTTGTACCATACGCAAGGATTTAGACTTAATTCAACTTAATAGCTTTGGTTGTGGCTTAGACGCAATTACAACCGATCAGGTTCAAGAAATCTTAGAGCCAGCAGGCAAGATTTACACGGTGTTAAAGATTGACGAAGTAAGCAATCTTGGTGCGGCGCGCATTCGCGTGCGCTCACTGCTTGCGGCTCTAAAAGAGCAGCGAGGCATAACGGCAGCGACCAAGAAGAAGATAGGTACGAGCGCAAGCGCTATAAAGGTAAACGCGCCAACAAAGAATGCTACCGCAGCAGGCGAGCCGTTAGATGCTGCTGTTACAACGAGCATGACCACAGCATTTACTAAGCCTCGCTATACAGAGGACATGAAAGAAAATCGCTATACGATTCTTGCTCCACAGATGGCTCCTATCCACTTCGAGCTAATAGTAGAGGTTTTTAAGCAATCTGGTTATAATATCGAGCTTCTGCCATCGGTAGATCAAGGCGCCGTAGAAGCAGGCTTAAAGTATGCCAACAACGATGTGTGTTATCCATCAATCTTAGTTACAGGACAGATTATGGAAGCCGTTATGTCTGGACGTTACGACACTGATCGTCTGGCAGTAATCATAACGCAAACTGGTGGCGGCTGCCGTGCAACTAACTACATTGGCTTAATTCGCAAAGCCTTGCGAGAAGCTGGTGTTGGGCACATTCCGGTAATAGCTTTAAGTTTTCATAATATTGGCGGAGAAGACAACCCGGGTTTCTCAATAAAACCTGGAATGTTACTACGCGCAATTCATGCAATATATTATGGCGATCTTTTAATGCAATGTCTTTATCGCACACGCCCTTATGAAGCAGAAGTTGGCAGTGCTAACGCGCTTTACCAGAAATGGATGGAGCACTGTAAAGCTAGCATGCTAGCACGTATTAGCTTTAGAGCATTTGCTCGCAACGTACGTGAGATTGTAAGGGACTTTGACTCTTTGCCCCTTAAGGATGATCGCCAAAAACCAAGAGTAGGCGTGGTGGGCGAGATTTTGGTTAAGTTTCACCCTACGGCCAACAATGGTATTGTAGAGGTTATAGAGGGCGAGGGTTGCGAGTGCGTTGTGCCAGGCTTAACCGAATTTTTCCTTTTTGGAATTTCCGGAGGCATCTGGCAGCACAAGGAACTTACAAAGCCGCTAAAGTCGTCACTAGGGTCACGCGCCGCCATAGCGCTTTTTGCTGCTCTTCGTCGTCCTATTGTGCGCGCTTTAAAAAAGAGCAGTCGTTTTGAGCCTCCGGCATCTATCTACGAGCTTGCCAACTTCGCCCGTCCTGTGCTCTCGCTTTGCAACTCTATGGGAGAGGGCTGGTTACTTACAGCAGAGATGATCGAGCTTATTCACAGTGGCACTCCAAACATTGTTTGTACGCAACCTTTTGCTTGTTTGCCCAACCATGTTACCGGCAAAGGGGTTATAAAGGAGTTGCGCCGCTTGCACCCTCACAGCAATATCGTTGCTGTAGATTACGACCCTGGAGCCAGCGAAGTTAATCAACTTAATCGCATTAAATTGATGATTGCCGTGGCAAAGAACAACTTCAAGTCATCTAAGAGCAGCTAACAAGCAGAGTGCGATTTTGCCGATGCCTTTTTTGTTTATAAACATGGTGCGCCTGCAAGGGAGCCAAAATTCATGATACCTGCGCAGCACGTTCCTGCCATAAAATCTAAGGCAAGCGACAACCGTGCAGCAGCTTTAAAGCTTACAGAACTGCGATGCCAAGGCGGTCGCGTTGTAGCAACATTGTTTTTTTGTAGAGAAGAACGCGCACTATCTAAAGCACAAGTTAGCATGTTATTAAAAAAGTATCCAACTTTAAAAGAACACGCTTGTCAAAGTGGTGGCACAACGACCTTTGGGCAAAGCATACGCAGCAGAGGCGGGGCTTTGCTGCCGCATGTGGTTGAGCACTTAGCAATAGACTTACTGGTGACATGGCGTCAAAATGAACTATGGGGTGAAAAATGTGAGGCTAAAAGCGAAGGAAAAAGCGAAGGAAAACGTGAAGACGAGAGCGAAGGAAAAAGCGAAGGAAAACGTGAAGATGAGAGCGAAAGAAAAAGCGAAGATGAGAGCGAATTTACCGGTGCAATTAGAAGCGAAAGTAAGAGCGAGTTTGCTGGTCAAATAAGAAGCGAAAACGAGAGCGAATTTGGGCAGAAGAGGCATGGTGTGTTTAGCACTAAAGAGAGCGGAAGCAGTCGCTTTAAACGCACACCGATTGCTGGTGCGACCAAATGGGCAGACGAAAATAAGATGTCGATGCGGGTGTATATTGTTTGTGAGCAGACAGATGCTGCCAAGCAAGCAATTACGCAAGCCGTAGACATGGTTAACGAGCTAGTTCATTCCGTATAAGTATAAGCTGATTGTGGTTAGAATTGCACTGCTTACCAACCTGCTGCTTACTTGCACGAGTTTTCACAAGGCACAAAAATTAGCCAAATTGGTGCCGCTTACGGTATGCTGAGCCGCCAATGAGCGGCGCGAAACCTGCGACAAACAATATCGCCTTGTTTAAGCCAAGTAATTCTGATAAAATCTCTTTTTGTGCAAAAAGCGCAGCAAATAAGCGGCGTTACCTCAGCTGGATAGAGGGACTGACTACGAATCAGTACGTCAGGGGTTCGAATCCCTTACGCCGCACCATATTAATCTACCATCTATTGATAAACTCCGGTTTGTCAATAGATGTTTTTGTTTGCGGCGAAATGTGGCTGTTTTACTGGGTTTTCTCTGCACCCTGCGTCAAAAGATAGGTTGCGACCTAAGCCGCCGAAACAGAGCAAACCAGTGCCGGGATGAAAACGGGGGTATCTTTTGACGGAAGCCCGTTCAGGGGTGCATTTTTGACCGAAATTTGCACCCCTGCGATTTTCGGTTCTTTTTTCCGTCAAAAGATTGAATTAGAGCATAAAAAAAACAGCCTGCCCCATGGAGCAGACTGCCTTCAGCTTTGCTCTATCCTACGTACTCGCTCCCGTTAAGGAACCTGAATACCAGCCGCCCGTCTTCGTGAACGATGACGCGGTCAATCGTGGTTGTCCAGAGCTTCTCGTCAAACTCGGTGAGTACGGACGGGCTGGCTTCAAGGTTTCTGATGAAGTTTTCAAGGATTCTCGCCTTGTGCCGTTTGGCTTTTCGTTCAGCTTCCAGCGCAGCGATTCGCTCGGTCGCCACCCGCTGGCGTTCGAGGTAGCCGTCGTTTCTCTGCTTGAACTCGGCTTGGTTCTGGGCTGTGCGGGCGTTCTCAAATATGGCTTTGCGGGAAAGCTCCGTGGTCACTTCCACCTCACGCTCCAGCTCGGCAATTTCAGCATTGATGGCTTTGCAGTCGCAGAGAATCTCTTTTGCGGCACGGCAGTCAGCAATGAGGTGTTCACGGTTGCCTGCCATGCCGTTCCAAACAGCCAAAAACCTCTCCTTGAGTTCCGCTTCGGCCATATTAGGTGTTTTGCAGCCCTTGGCAGGCTTGCCGCGGCGGGAATACTTATCGTTACACTACCAGATTTCCCGGCGGTAGGTCTTATCTTCTTTATAGCTTCCCAACACCTTCTTGCCATACCAGCCTCCGCATGAGCCGCAGACCAGCCTCGTGGCGAAAGGGCTGTTGCAGGAAAGCGGTCTGCCGATGGAGCTTCGCCGCTCCAATTCAGCCTGCACCGCATCGAACTCGTCGGGGCTTACGATGGCGGGATGGCTGTCGGTGACGTAATATTGGGGCGCCTCGCCTTCATTGACCTTCGTCCTCTTTGAAAGGAAATCCACGGTCAGAGTCTTTTGCAAGAGCGCGTGGCCTTTGTATTTCTCCTGCGTAAGGATGGAGCGTATCGTGGCGACCTGCCACGTCTTCTTGCCTGCCGGAGAGGGAATGCCGCGCTCCATCAGGTATCTGGCGATAGCCGAGGGCGTCTTGCCCTCGATGCAGAGCTTGAATATCAGGCGGACAATCTGCGCCTCATCCTCGTTGATAACGGGCGTTCCGTCTTCGCCCTTGTCGTAGCCGAGGAACTGACCGAACGCCATGGTGACCTTGCCGTCGGCGAACCTGCGCCTTTGCCCCCAAGTCACGTTCTCGGATATGCTTAACGATTGTGAGGTCGTAATCACAACCGAAGCTGCTCAATTGATAAAACATCTTAAAGGTCCGCAAGGCAATGCGTTTGGACGTGCAGATTCGCTCAAAGCAGAAATCAGACGTGCGATAAAGCAAGGCTCCACATTCCCGCAGCTTCCCAAAATTACAAAATCTGCACAGATATTTGTTGCTATGTGGTTCAATGATGAGGTAATGGGTGATGTTTACGAGCAAGGATATAAAGAGGTAATAAACGGCTGTAACTTCAAAGCTGAACGTATTGACGAAGAGCAGTTCAATGGAAGCATTATCGCGAAAATCTACGAAGACATAGCAAATTCACGTGGGCTTATCGCAGATTTAACAGGAAACCGTGGCGGTGTTTATTTTGAAGCAGGGATTGCGAGAGGGCTAATGCTTGCGAAAGCACCGATGCAAGTCATCTTCACTTGCAGAAAAGATTATTTTTGCAATCCTGAAACAAAACCACACTTTGATGTATCAACCGACAATATAATCGTTTACAAAGACAACGAAGATTTGCGGGCAAAATTAACTGCAAGAATACAGGAAACTATTCTTGAATAGCCAAGGAGGTATATGCTCATTCCATATGATTACCAGTACATAAACACGAACTTCACGGAGGCAAGCTACGAGAACGCCGTCATCGAGGTGTTCCGTGAAACGCTGGGCTACGGCTATGCCTACGGGCCTGATGTGGAGCGCGATTATGCCGAGCCGCTTTATATGGATGAGCTTTTGCCCGCTTTGCAGCGCATTAACCCGAAGTTGCCGGAGGCCGCCATCGCCGAGGCGGTCTATAAGCTGCGCAACTTCGAGGGCGGCACGTTTCAGCAGAAGAACGTCCAGTTCATGGACTACCTCCAAAACGGCGTGAGCGTGAACTTCTTTGGCAACGGAGAACAGCAGGCGGCTTTGGTGAGACTCATGGACTTTGAGGACACCGACAAGAACTCCTTCACCGTAGCCAATCAGTGGACGATTACGGAAAACAGCGAGAAACGCCCCGATGTCATCGTGTTCCTAAACGGTCTGCCTGTGGTGGTGTTCGAGCTAAAATC
>JAIRQA010000035.1 GCA_031256715.1 Coriobacteriales bacterium
ACATACACCAAAAGAAAACTAGTGGCAAGTTCATGCTTTACGCTAAGCAAACAAATATAACGGCTAGTGGCTGTAAGCTTCACTAGTTGGTCTTTTGCATGCGGGCGCAGGTGTGTGTCCGTCCATGTCCGTCCCCTTGTCCGTCTGTGTCCTTATCACCTACTTATGTAGGCTTATCCCTTCGTAAAGGACTTGTTAAGTTGTATGTTTTTATGTTATTTTTTCTTAAGTTCAGAAAGAAAGCCTTTAAGAATAAGAAGGATAATGACAAGGACAATAACGCCAATTACCACAAATAACGCGGCATCGGGAATGTCAATTCCAATGGTCTCCTCAAGCCAACCGGCAGATTCAAACATGGCTAATGGCATAGCTGCTCCTTAATTGATCGACCATTGGCACATGGCGTGCAAGCAATGGTGCTGGTGGTCACTTGTTGTTTTGCAAACACTATAGGCTCGGTTAAGCTTACAGTTCTTGCAAGTGTTTCATATTGTAAAGTCATTCTAATCTAGATAGCATTTCTGGCATCCTGATTAACTAAGACTTACTACCATTACAACCCCTGTTATTTTAACAAACTTTGCAAGTGCTGCAGGTTTCGTTAATAAGATTCTATCACATCTATTATTTCTTCTGTTGCATGGCTAGCCATTCATTACCTCAAGCGACGCAATGCGTACGCAAAGCGCAAATAGCTCCGTAGCTGACCTCAGCTCATCTATACTGGGATAAGTTGGTGCAATGCGAATGTTGGCATCTGTGGGATCGTCTGCATAAGGATAGGTTGCACCGGCATCGGTTAGCACCACGCCTGCTTCTTTTGCTAATTGCACAATTCGTTTTGCCGTTTTGGGGATTCCTGTAAACGAGATAAAGTAGCCTCCCTTGGGAGTCGTAAACTCGCCTATGCCTAAACTTCCCAGCTCTTTTTGCAACACTTCTTGCACCATGGCAAACTTTGGCGCGACGATTTTTGCGTGCCTTTGCATATGAGCGCGAACGTTTGCAAGCATTTGCTGGGCACTAACCTGCATAACATCAGCCTGCCCCGCGCTAACCTGCGCAACCGCCGTCTGCCCCGCACTTCTCCACACAACATCAGCCTGCCCCGCACTAACCTGCATAACATCAGCCTGCCCTAACGTATCATTAGCAAAAAAGAGCACGTGCCGTAACTGATTTAGCTTGTCTGGGCCTATTGTCTGAAATGCCATTTTGCTTGCAATATCTGCAAGGTTAGCCTTCGAGGCAGCAACAGCCGCGATGCCCGCACCAGGAAATGTAATTTTAGATGTAGAGGAGAATTGATACCAGATATCGTTATTGCTAGCTTGCTCGCATGCTAGCTTAATACTATAAAGCTTTGGCTGCTGATCTTCCAAAACGAAATCGTGCACAGCGTAGGCGTTGTCCCAATAATTACGAAAATCCGCTGCCGCAGGACGCAATGCCGCAAGTCGCTTTACAACTGCCTGCGAATAAACTATGCCTGTTGGGTTTGCATATTTAGGAACGCACCAGATGCCCTTTACGCTTTCATCTTTAACCAAAGCTTCCACAGCATTCATGTCTGGACCATCTGCGTTTAGCTGCACTGCGATCATCTTAATGCCAAAATGCTCACAAATGGCAAAATGCCTGTCATAGCCAGGAACGGGACAGATGAACTTAACTGGTTCTTTTGTGCGAGCGCTCTGAATCATCCAGGCATCTTCGCCCATCACTCCATGAGTCATGGCTCTAGCAATGCTATCATACATTAGGTTTAGGCTAGAATTGCCTAGCACCATAACATTGTCTGCGGGCACATCCATAATGCCTGCCATCAGCTCTCGTGCCTTTGGGATACCATTTAGTCCGCCGTAATTACGGTAATCATCTATTTCGCTAGCATGATATATTGCGGGCGTGCTAGTACTTCTCAACAAATCAAATAAGGGCAGCGACAAGTCAAGCTGCTCAGAAGACGGCTTGCCGCGTGACATGTTAAGTTTTAATCCACGCGATTTAACGCGCTCGTACTGATCCACAAGACCTTTTAGTTCTTCTTCCCGTTCCCAAGAAGACATTTGGGCGTATTTACTCATTTTTTCCTCATCGCTTTAAGTCAGTTTACGGTATCATCATAACGCAAAACAAGGTGCGGTTTTTAGATGAATTGCAAAGTTGGTTCACCGAATCGTTAAAGATGTTAAGAATTGGCGCTAAGGAGGCGAAATGGAACAACAAAGTGGTACCGATGTTCTAATTATTGTTGCGATGCTTATTTATATCGCAGTCATTTTGGGCGTAGGCTTCTTTTATGCCAAACGCTCAAACTCGTCTACAGAAGAATTTTATCTGGGTGGACGAAAACTTGGGCCTTGGGTGGCCGCCATGAGCGCCGAGGCCTCAGACATGAGCGGCTGGCTCTTAATGGGGCTTCCGGGTGTTGCGTATTTTACAGGCGCTAGCGAGGCAGCGTGGACAGCCATTGGTTTGGCGGCAGGCACCTATCTAAATTGGCTTTTAATTGCCAAGCGGCTACGTAAGTATTCTGAGGTTGCTAACAATGCCATTACGCTACCAGACTTTTTCTCTAACAGGTTTCATGATAACAAACGCATTCTTATGAGTGTCGCAGCCTTATTTATTCTGGTATTTTTTGCAATTTATGTAGGCTCGTGCTTCGTAACCACGGGCAAATTGCTTAACACACTTTTTGGTTGGCCTTATTTTACAATGATGCTAGCTGGCGCACTGATTGTGTTTTTGTACACACTTGTTGGCGGTTTCTTGGCAGAAAGCGTTAGTGATTTCATTCAGGGAACAGTTATGATTCTTGCCCTGATCGTTGTTCTTGCCGGTAGCATTATTCAGGTTGGAGGTGTAGATAATGTCGCCGACTTCATTGCCAGCGTGCCTGGATTTGGCTCGCTTACCCAATCTGCTGTGCCACTAACTAGCGAAGTGCTGCAAGCCGATGGCACGGTTCTTAAGATTCAAGATGTTACAAACGGGTTACCTTTATGGGACGCTCCCGGCGACTATGGCTTCATTGTTATACTTTCTACTCTGGCCTGGGGACTAGGATACTTTGGTATGCCACAGGTGCTTTTGCGCTTTATGGCTATTCGTAAATCCACCGAAATCAAACGTGCGCGTCGCATCGCCACTATCTGGTGCGTAATTTCGTTAGCCGCTGCTGTTTGCATTGGCCTTATTGGCAGAGCCCTTTTTCCGGATTTATTGCTTACAGCAGGCTCGGCCGAAAGCATTTTCATAGAGCTTTCTAAGTTCTTGCTGCCCGCCTTCTTTGCAGGCATTATGCTCTCTGCCATCTTTGCTGCTACTATGAGTTCGGCAGACTCTTACATGCTTATTGCCAGCTCTGCTATCGCGCAAAACCTCTTTAAGGGGCTATTTAAGCGCGATGCCAGCGACAAGCAAGTTATGTGGGCATCACGCATTACCATGTGTCTGATACTCATCTTTGGCATCATTGTTGCCGCAGACGAAAGCTCATCTATATTTCGCGTTGTCTCTTACGCCTGGGCAGGATTCGGTGCTACCTTTGGACCTTTGGTAATTCTGTCGCTGTACTGGCGCCGCATTAACTTGCCAGGCGCTTTGGCCGGCATGGTTTGTGGAGGCGTAACCGTTTTTGTTTGGCACGAACTAATTAAACCCTTTGGCGGCATCTGGGGTATCTACGAACTTTTGCCCGCGTTTATTGTTGGACTTGTTGCTATTATAATAGTAAGCTTGCTTACTAGCCCGCCCCCCAACGATGTCACAGAGGAGTTTGACCACTACATGGAGCTTGATGTCTAGCTTGGCGCTTTGCGTCTAGAAAGGCAAAGCTTAAAAAACATAAGTCTTTGTATCTTTTAAAGCTTATTTTTTTGTTGAGAAGGACTATTCTTCTCTTTGCTTCTCGCAAGCCGATTTTCGCGTGCGGCTGTTCTTCTTGCGCTATCCAGAGAAGGGCTGTTCTTCCCGTGCATATTTGTCTTTATGCGATCTTGATTGTTGTTTTTCTGTCACAGGAGGCGAGATGACCAACACCACCTCGCCCCTAATTATTTGACCGCTTTGCTCGCGCTGCTCTATAACGCTAATTAATTCTGCTGCCGCACCAATCATGCTCTCTTCATATAACTTTGTTAGTTCACGCGCTAACAGCACTTTACGCATTGGAAAAACCTCGGCGATGGCACCAAGTGACTTTATTACCCTATGCGGCGACTCGTAAAATATCAGTGCGGCATTAAGCGTTAATAGCTGTTTTAGCGCATAAACGCGCTGCATATGCTTTTTGGGTAAGAAGCCACCAAAATAAAAAGCTTGCGCCTCGCCGTTGCTGCCCCCAAAACCACTAAGCACATAGGCAGCAAGCGCGGCACAGGCACCTGGTAACACCTCGATTGTCGCCTTGGCTGCATGCGCTTTAACAACCAAAACCGCACCTGGGTCGCTGATGCAAGGGGTGCCAGCATCAGAAACATATACAATATGCTCGCCTGCTAGTATGCTAGCAATTATTTTGTCTGCACGCAGTCTTATGGTGTTTTCATCGCAGCGCTCTAGTCGCGCACTGCTTATATTTAAATGAGTTAAAAGCTTGCGGGTTACCCGTGTGTCCTCGGCAAGAATCACATCTGCTGTTTGTAAGGCAGTCACAACGCGTTTGGTTATATCGCCCAAATTCCCAATAGGCGTGGCGCAGATGCTTAGTTTACCCTTAGATTTAACCTTTGTTTTGCTAATGCTTTTGGTGCTGTCCAGACTCCATCCTATGTCAGGCGACAGATTGGCGTTTTCTGAAGCGCCCGTGCTTGTTAGTGTGTTGATATTTGTTGGTGTGTCGGTGTTTGCTAAGACACTCGCGTTTCCCAGTGGGCTGGTGTTTGCTATAGCGATCGTGCTTGCTAGTGTGTTGACGTTTGACATAGCGCCCGTGCTTGCTAGTCTCTTCTCAACATTATTTTGCTTATTTTTGTTGTCTGCCAGCACATATTCCGGAGCAATTTCATGTAGTAAATCTATTACAAACGGGCGCTCGGCAGCAAGGGGATGCGGCAACATTAGCACCGGATCGTCGCTAACAACACCCTCATAATCTGTGATGTCTAAGTCTAGGGTTCGTGGATTATTGGCCGTTGCAAGCGGTTTTAACTCATGCTGCTTTTGTTCATGCTGCTTTTGTTCATGCTGCTTTTTTTTGTGGTTTTGTTCACAATTTAGCTCATTTGCCTCATTGGGCTCACAAGCGATAATTGGTATTTCGGCGCTTTTGCTAGCGCTGGCAGTGTTAGCGGGGTAGCGTTCGCGACCAAACTCATGCTCGATTGCTTGAAGCAGTCGCAACAATACCAGCGGTTCTAACATGGTTGTGGCAAGCGCAACGGCATTACAAAAGTCTGGCTGCATGGTGTTATACAGTGGCACAGTGTGTATATATGAGCTTACTTTATTAATAGTTAAGCCCGGCACTTGTTTCAGTCGTTTAATAGCGGCACGCAGTGTTGCCTCTGGATCTCCGTAGTTGGTGGACATATTGGACCCTAAAGCAATCACAACAGTTTTTGCTTTAAGAGCATTAGTGCTTTTTATGTTGTTTTCTGTGTTCGTATTATTCACGTCGTTCTTGCTGCTCTTGTTGTTCTTGTTATTCACGTCGTTCTTGCTGTTCCTGTCGATCGCGCTGTTCTTGTTGTTCTTGTTATTGCTTTTTTATGTTGTTAGTGTTCTTCATATGCATAAGTTTAACGCAAAAGAGCAAAGAACAGGTATTAAAACCATTTTTACTGCGCCTTAAGTTCGTTTTAAGTCCACTCTTGCGTCCGCTTTAACACATGCATTTACGCAGTTTTTGGTACAGATTTTAAAGCAGGTTTCAACACAGGTTTTGGCACAGATTTAAAAGCAGGTTTCAACACATGGCCTAACACGGGTTTTAAACACAGGTTTAAACACAGGTTTAAACACACAATTGCAAAAAACATAATCAGGCGCAAAAGGCAACTACTCTTAGAGTATAATTGACATGTTTATGCGCAGTGTTACCTGATGCTATCCAAAGCCAGAGTGCTTAAACGCTTAGCAAGTTTGTGTGCAATGTCGGTTGAACAACGGAGCAAGTTTGCATGATTTTTCAGAATGAAAACAACAGAGGAGTTACATGGGGTTACTAGATTTGTTATTAGGCAAGCCGCAACAGATAGACGTGACGCCGGCTCCGCTTAGTTCGCCCATGCCCCAAGTTGCTATAGACGAGGTGCGCAATGGCAGGTTACCAAAACTTAAGACCACAAAAATTATCCTCAAACAAGCAGAAAGCCTACATTGGTATGATCCGGCTGTTTTAACTGTCGAAAAAATCAAAAAGCAATATGTACGCCATAGCGGCGGCACAAGCTTTAAGGGTCTCTTTGGAATGCGTCACTATACCGGAAATGGCACAACCGATGTTATTGAGCGTCCTACTGTCCAGCAGTTTCCTGGTGTGCTTTATATCACCAATAAGCGTGTGCTTTTTCATGCGCCTAATGGTAGTTTCGACAAACCACTCTCTGGTCTTTCGGCAATAAACCCTTACGCAAATGCCATAGACCTTCAGTTTAACACTAAGACCTATAGGCTCTATGTGCCAAACGGAGGAATAATTGCTGACGTCATAAACCTTGTAACCCAATAAGTTTTACGCAGGCTGCCACTGCCAAACTGCTTATTACAAAGGGAAATGGCTATCTAGAGAGGATAGAAAGGATACAAATGGAAGGCTTATTAAAGATTGGCTCAACCGTTACATCGCAAAGCGGTGTAACTTATAAGGTGCTCAAGCTTTTGGGTGCCGGCGGTCAGGGCGAGGTGTATGAGGTAGAAGCAAGCAACCAAAGCGTACATCATGCTCTAAAATGGTACTTTAAGAATACTGCATCTGCCTATCAGAAGAAAGTTTTAGAGAACCTAATAGCCAAAGGTGAGCCAGATAGCACTTTTTTATGGCCACAGGATATGGTTATTCACAACGCCAACTCATACGGCTATGTAATGCCTCTGCGACCACCAGAATACAAAAGTATAGTGGATCTAATGAAGCGAAGAGCCGAGCCATCTTTTTATTCATTATGCAGAGCGGCCTACATGCTTACTCAAGGCTACCAAAAACTACATAGTATGGGCTTTTCGTACCGCGACATCTCGTTTGGCAACCTCTTCTTTAATCCCAACAACGGCGATGTGCTTATCTGCGATAACGATAATGTCGCCGCCAACGATAGCGTGTGCTCTATCTATGGAACTCCGCGCTTTATGGCACCAGAGATTGTTAATGGACAAGCCAAGCCATCACGCAACACCGACCTTTTTTCGTTAGCAGTACTATTGTTTTACATGTTCATGCTTAACCACCCACTAGAAGGCAAACTTGAAGCAGACATCAAATGTATGGATGTCGCCGCAATGAACCAGCTTTATGGCAAAGATCCCGTATTTATTTTTGATCCAACAGACAAGCGCAACCGCCCCGTACCAGGATATCAAGACAATGCAACTATCTATTGGGAGTTATACCCACTTAAACTAAGAGAGATGTTTGTTAAATCGTTTACCATCGGTCTTAAGCAACCAGCTCGCCGTGTAACAGAAAACGAGTGGCTTGATGAGTTTGCCAATCTAATGACAGGCATCATCCCCTGCCCAAAATGCTTGGCAGAGGTCTTCTTTGACGAAGACAAGCAAGCAAAGGGCGTTTCGCATATCTGCTGGCGTTGTCAAACTCAGGTGCAGCCGCCAATATCAATTGTCATTGGCAAGAGCAGAGTACTTCTGAACACAAATGCTAAATTATATGCCCATGACACAAATGGGAACTATGACATGCAAACAATCACAGGGTCTTTGGTGCAAAACCCCAATAACCCCAATTTGTGGGGCATCCGCAACGATAGCAGCGAAAACTGGACATATATTAAGACCGACAACACACAAGTACCTATTGCGCCAGGCAAGTCTGCACTAATTGCCAAGGGCACCAAGATTAACTTTGGGCAAACAATTGGCGAATTTGAATAGATTTGAATAATGTAATGCAAGCGACAAAAATTTTACATTGCACAGTGCCAATCGCCAACGCTGCGATGGCGCTTCTAAATCACAATGATGCCATATGTGACACTAGAGGCGACACGTACGACATCACCTCGTCTAAAAGTTGTCAAGCCAATAGTTCTTCTCTACAAGAAAGCGAACTAAATAACGGGCTTTCTAATAAAAAAGACTGCCAAAGCGATAGTTCTTCTCTACAAAAAAGTGCCCGTCTTGGCGGCACCAAACCTGTATTGGGACAATTTGAAGACGTAGATGCCGAACAGCTTTATCTAATAGACCAAATTAATAGGTTAAAGGATTTGGGCAAATTAGGATCTGCCGCAGTGCTTCATAGACACGAAAAAGAGGCAGACGCAATTCTAAATTTGCTTTTACAGCAAAAAATTGCCGCTGAGCGTATTTTGGGCACGAACACTTTCGGTGATGACCACGGTGATAACAGCGGCGATACCTCCGGCGATACCAACAGCTGCGACACCTCCGGCGACACCAACAGCTGCGGCACCAACAGTTGCGGCACCAACAGCTGCGGCACCTCCATTTTAGGACCAATTCTTGTAGGCACATTGGCATCGGCAAAAGACTTACAGTTTAACACCGTTTTCATTTTGGGCCTTAACGATGGTGTTGTCCCACAAATGCACGCCACAATGATTGGCGAAGAGAAGCAAAGAATTTCTACAGAAAGACGCTTGCTTTTTAATGGCATGACCTGCGCCCGCAATAGGTTATATCTTTTGTCTGGCGGCACGCCTTCGCAATTTCTTAAAGAACTAGATAGCACGCTCTTTAACGACCTAAAGCTCGTTGACACATTTAGCGACGAATTAGACTCTATAGATGAAGTGCATCAAATAGGCAAACAGCTTAATGAACTTGTTAAGAATAACCCTGGCGCTGTTACTAAAAGGCAAGACATGCGCGACCTGCTTATGAACACATTTCCTTTTGACAAGAAGCTTTGCAACACACTCATGTACGCCTTTGATTCCGGCATAGTTAATGACATTAGTTCTGGCAAAGAGTTAGATCAGGTTCAGCAGCACAGACTGATTAAAATCCTTGTTGATACATATGGCATCATGAACAATATCGCAACCAAGATTATATTGTGCTGGGCTATATGCTTTAATGCTACGCTTACAACTGTGCCGTCCAGCACAAAAGCTACACCACTTAGCGCTTAATCCCAAGCGCTTTTATGCAAATGGATTGATTAATGGAGAGGATGAGAAGCTTCAATGCTTGGTGCTTATTCCCAAATGTTTTAATGCTAAACTTGCCCTTGTGCAAGCTTGTGCAAGCTTGCCCTTGTGCATACTTGTGTAAACTTGTGCATACTTGTGCAAGCTTTACTGCTATTTTTTTGTAGGCGGTAAATAACAACCAAAGGAAATCGCAAATGTCACTTACGCAAATAAATCTAACTCAGAGCCAACGTGCTGTTATCGAGCTCCCGGCAAACAACCCCATACAGATAAAGGGAGTAGCAGGCAGTGGCAAAACAACCGTTGCGCTTTATCGTGCTATGCATCTGATGCAAACGCAGTCAACAATTTTTCGCGAAGCAAATGTTGCGATATTTGCCTACAACAAGGTACTTGTTACCTATATAAATGCACTCGTAAAACAGCTTGGCATGAACATTACGGTAATAAACTTTCACCGTTGGGCACATGACTTTATGGTAGAGCACGGTATCCAGTTTGCAGAAGACAATCCAGAACATGTTGGCGTCACCGTTGCGTCTGATGCAAAACGAACAGGGCTTGTTCACATGGCTCTGAATGAAATAAAGGAACTAAGTGAAGTTAAGCCCCTGAATGAAGCATCTAGGGGGTCAGTCCCCCCACTGAGTGCCGGAATCTTAGTCATGAATGAAGTTAAGCCCCTGAATGAAGCATCTAGTGAAGGCACTGCGGGCAGTTCTTCTCACAATGCAGATTTTTACGTTGAAGAGATATCATGGATAAAAGGTAAGGCGTTTAACGACATGCAGGAATATCTAAATGCCAAGCGCGTCGGACGCGGCACAACCGTTCATGTAACATACGCAGACCGCGAGTTTATCTGGAAAGTCTATCTAGCTTATAACAAACAGCTGCTCTTGCACAACATGATGGACTTTGACGATTTCGCCTTACAGTGTTTAAAAATTCTTGACGAGCAGCCTCTACCCCAAAAACCATTCACGCACATTGTCATAGATGAAGCACAAGACCTAACCAAGGCGGCTGTAATGGTGTTGGCAAGACTGGTAGACGAATCTACGCAAAGCATCACTTTAGTAGCCGACGCTGCCCAGCGTATCTTTAAAAGCGGTTTCACATGGTCAGAAGCAGGCATAAATATTCGCGGCGGCAGAACCGTTGAGCTAAAACGAAGTTATAGGTGCCCAGGCCCTATTGCTAATGCCGCTATTTCATTGCTTAGCAAAGAGAGCGACAAGTCAGACTTTACTCAAATGGAGATTGGCAGGCTTGGCGGCAATAAACCAGTTCTGGGATTGTTTAAAAACCCTAGGTCTCAGATGGATTACCTCCTTACAGAAATTAAAGCCTTGCAGGTATCAGATAGTTTGTCTGGAACCATCGTATTGTGTCGTGCTTGGACAGGCGTTGGCAGGGTAGAGAAATTCCTTGAGCAAAATGGTGTTCGCACACAACGTCTAAAAGACAACGAGGCATTAGACTTCTTGGCACCTGTTGTCATGGTGTGTACCATGTCATCTATTAAAGGGCTGGAATTTAATAATGTGTTCATTTGTGATCTTAACGACGACGATGTGCCTTTTCCATGTGGCTTTGGCAAAGGTAGCGACGATGAGCATATTTCTTTGGAGAGAAGACTTCTGTTTACCGCTATGACAAGAGCTCGCGAGAGGCTTTATATGCTTTCTAGTGCAAAACCATCACGATATATCTTAGAGATAGACCATTCTTATCTAAACATAATTAATGTAGACACAAGCGCGTCTTTGGCCGCAAACGCAAAAGAATACTCAGAAATGCTGGAGCGCGCAAAGCAAACCGGGCAGGTTTTATACGATCTTCTTAACATATACCCAGATGTACTTAGCGACGACCAACGTTTACGCGGGCTACTTAACGATAGCTTTCCTGCCGACAAAGCCCGCTGCTATGCACTTCTTAAAGTGTATGACGAGAAGATCTTTTTGCGATTGACTACTCTGAAGCAACTGCAAGGCAACGAGGTAGAGCAAATGGCGAAACAGCTTTCTTTGTCTGTGGGGCTTCGCCCAGAAGTTGCTGCGGAAGCCATTTATGGCTGGGCGTTCATGCTTAAGCTTAATATCGTGTAAAATGTAACTTGGCAGCAACAGAGGTTGCCCGCTTACAATCCTGCTGTCAGTCACTTTACCAAAATGCATGTAAACTATACAGTAAGAAATTTTTTGATAGGAAATTCAAACGAGAATTTTAACAAGGAGGCAACTGTCATGGCAGAGGAACTAAAAAGACCCGGAGGTGAACTTGCGACAAGACCACTGCACTTTATCTGGGTGGTTGATTGCTCAGGTTCTATGATGGGCGAAAAAATTGGCACTGTAAACCATGCCATTCAATCCACTATCCCCGAAATGGTAAGCGCCGCAAAGAACAACCCCAATGCCCAGCTGTTGGTGCGAACACTGAAGTTCTCTACAGGTGCAACGTGGGTCACAACCAGCCCTGTTCCTGTAGATGATTTTGCTTGGGATGATTTACAGGCTGGCGGCGTAACAGATTTAGGAAAAGCTTTCGAGCTATTAGCGGCGCAACTAACTATCCCTCCGATGTCAGATCGCGCTTTGCCTCCTGTTCTTGTTTTGCTTTCTGACGGGCAGCCAACGGACGATTACAAAAAACCACTGGATGACTTAAAACACCTTCCCTGGGGAAAGAAAGCCGTTAAGATTGCAATATCCATTGGTCAGGATGCAGACGATGGTGTCTTAAAGGAGTTTACGGGCAATAGCGAGCTAGTGCTTCAGGCAAACAACCCACAAGCGCTTGTTAAGATGATAAAATGGGCTTCCACCGCCGCATCTGCCGTCTCTGCGCCAGCAAGCAGGTCTATAGAAGAAAGACCGCAGGGTGCGGCGTTTGCGCCAGATGCCTCAGATCCCTCGGCATCATTGTCTGGAACTGCTGGCGATGCAAGTGCTGGTACGGGCATAGGCGGTTTCGCTGCGGGAACTGCCGCTACAGGGTCTGCCGCTGCTCCCAGCAGCACAGCTTCGGGAGCAAACTACCCTGCTGCAACAAGCCAAGGCCCCTTAGTCATAGACCTAGATAGCATCCCTGAAATCAACGAGAACGACGTCTGGTAAACTCGGGAGCAGCCAAGTGATAACCGAGACATTTGGAGAAAGCGTCATTGGCGCGTCTCACGTGCGCGCGGGAACGATTTGCCAGGACAGCCACAAGATTGTTCAGAGAGGCAATGCCACTGTGTTTGCTGTTGCCGACGGTCATGGCAGTGCCGCTGCCGAATTTAGCAATGATGGTTCAGGTTTGGCCGTAGATGTTTTTTGCACACTTATGGAGGGATTCATTGAGCGATACCAACTAGACACGCATATGACTACCTCTCCTGCACTTGTGACCTACCTTAACCGCGAGGGCCAAACTAAAGTCGCGCGAACAATAACTGAAGAATGGCGAGCCTTGGTGCTAAAAACACATATGGATTTACATCGCGAAATAATAACAAATGACAATGGCGATGTTGACGACGCGGCGATACTAAAAAAATATGGCACTACGCTTTTGGGCATGCTAGTTGCCAATGACTTCTTTTTTGCTTTTCAACTTGGAGACGGTGACATCATGCGAGTAGATGAAAATGGCATAGAGCCTATTATCCAGGCCGATAAACTGCTTGGTGTCGAAACGCATTCTATGAGCAAAATAGATGGTGGTACTCGCTCTGCTGGCAAAGCTTATGCATGGGAAAGTTCGTTTACCAAATTCATGCGCATTAATCGCCAAGAGGGATTACCCTATGCCTATTTTCTAACAACCGATGGCTTTGCCAACAGCTATGCCAGCGAAGAAGACTTTCATAAGGCTCTGCTTGCTTATTATGCTGTTCTTAACCAGCATGGAATAAGAGTGTTAAGCGAAAACCTTGCCAAGTGGCTGTCTGAAACTAGCGCAGATGGCTGTGGAGATGATGTAACAATGGTTGTCTGCTATAACTCTTAATGACATGGTATGCATTGCTCCAACATAGAGTCTAGTGCAGTCTGCAAATGGTATAAAGCTAAGAGCTCCTTGTACGCAGCAAGGAGCTCTTATGCTTTAGGGCAAGTGCAGATAGGTAAATGTTAGTGCTATATAACATTTTCCTAGTTGCTTGCCTTGCCTTTAACGTTTTGATTCATGAGCTTGATTTTATTTCTCCACACTAAATATAAACTGATCCATATGATGACAAAAATTGCCACAAAAACGCCAAAGTAAAATAAAAAGCCACCTAAAGACCGCTCCATCCAGCCAGCGAAATACGCAATTGGGAGCATGGACACGGCAGTAATCAGAAAATATATTCCCGTTTGTTTAGCAATACTCCATCTTTCCATCTCCCATACCACTGAGCCTGCCGCAAATGCGGCTCCTAACACTCCACACAACACCGCTTGAAATATTACGGCAGCAAGCTCGCTTCCAAACTCTGTAGCCAGTGCGGGGACACAAGGGCTATAATCCCATGAGGTATAGCCTCCTGTTGCATGCACTACTGATATGACAATTGTGAAAACATAGCCAATACAAATACCAAGTGGGAAACCTAACGCACCACGGCAAAACGTTTTCTTTAACATACGAACACCTCACATTCCTAAAACAGACTTTATTTTCTTAACATAGCGTCTAGAGACGTATGTCGTACTACCATCAATAAATCTCACACAAATGCTTCCTGAAAAGCTTAAGTCAAAATCCCTTACCTTTTGCAAATTAATAATCTCTGAGTTTGAAATACGTACAAATGTTCTTTGCGAGAGACGCTCCTCAAATTCATACAATCGCAGGCGCGCCATATATTCGCCGTGCTCTGTAACAAAGTAGACCTTTTGGTTTGTTGCATAAATTCGTACAATTTTTTGCACATGCACAACTGAGGCATTACCATCTTTAAACCCAACAAATAAATCTGAATGTTGGTTTTGCGTCATTTGCAAACGGCTTACAAGCTCGTTTATCTCATCGGTCATGGTTTTGGTAACAATGACAATTGTTGTTTCTTCGCATTGCTCGTCTAGCTTAATTTTTACTTTCACGTTTGCAACTCCTTTCGAAGTTTAATATATATGTCACAGCAAATTATGGCTATAGTTTGATGATAAGTGGTTGTTTTCAGAATATAGGTGGTGCATGTTTTTAAGTACTAGATATCAGGCGATTGTTTTCAGTTGCAGCACATCAGGCGCTTGTTTTCAGGTTCTAGACATCAGGCGCTTGTTTTCAGTCGCAGCATATCAGTAAACTCGCCTATTATCTATCAGCCAACAAACAATTAACCAGTAATAAAAATCGTGCGCAAAACACACGTAAGGCATAAGGTTGAACTATGGTGCCGTTCTGGGTATACTTACTTAAGAAAATTAAGAGAACTGCTAACCAATGCCATGCCCTTGTTTGAAAAGAGACACAATGCCCTCACTAACCAGACAAACTGCGAGCAGAAAAAATATCAAATGGGCAACCCTAGAAACAATGAAGTCTAAGCCCCTAAGCGATATAACTATTTCAGAAGTTGTCCGACTTGCAAATGTTAGCAGGGCGACTTTCTATAACTACTACACTTCTATATATGATGTTGTGCTAGAGATCGAGAACAACTTTTTTGCTAAAATGCCAAAAGAAGCGGTAGTCTTTTCTAAAGAATGCACTGGGAAAATCGAGTCGTTTGAAGAGTGCTTGAAATACGAAAAGGAAAATCTAAACATTCTAAAAATCTTGCTTAGTAAAAACGGTGATCCTAATTTCGAGAATCTTATGATTGATGATGCCGTAGACTTCTATCAAAAAGCAAAACTGATGGATCTAAGTAAATACTCAAAGGCAGAAAGAGAGCTGATTACAAAGACTGTTGTGCTCACTTTTTGGGGACCCACAAGATTTTGGATTTTTAATGATGATGCATTTACGCTAAAACAAATAGACAAGTTCATCGTCAAGTTAATCAATACACTATTAGAATTGTTTGATGCTTCTGATAGCACTGAATAAACGATTGCCTGCAAAGAATATTTTGCAATACCCTATCGCCTCTGGTATTTGGGTCTGCCCGTTAGAAACAAGCAGACCCACAACATATATCAAAGATTGCAATGACAAAGGGCACTATGGCAAGAATGACTTTTTGTCATAACATAACAAGCAAATTCAACCACTTATTTTTTTAATGGCTTAAGCGGTAGTAAATGTAAACCGATGATTAAAATCGCAACTCCCAATGCTACCACACCAAAAGCCACACCAAGCTCCAACAAGCTCGGAGCGTATATTAATGAAGACAGGCTGCCTCCCGGCACTCCAAGGTATTCGACCGAATGAGGGCCTGTAGTTGTGCTCCAATAATCAATATTTGGGATCTGAAAACCCCCTATAAGCAGCTGTATGCGCTTGCAAAGAATAGCAAGGATAGAAACACACGAAGCAAAAACAATTGCGCCATTGCGCCTAAACTTTGGAACAAAAGCTATGAACATTGCTGCTACTCCTACGGCTATCTCAAACCAAAAGAATAGAGCTAACGGTCCTTGCGTTAACATTGTAACAACTGCAGCGCTTTCCCCGCCCACGAATCCACTTGTTAAAAGGTCACAGGCAAAGAAATAAAGATCTATTGCAGTAAAAACCCCCAATAGCTTTGTCATCTTTAGAATGTTTTCACGTTTGATCTGAACATAGCCCAACTTGCTCAAAGCAAAGACTACGATCAGAACCAGCGCCAGCCCGCTAAGTAACGCAGAAGATATAAACCAAGGTCCAAGAAGTGCTGTATACCAAAATTCATGCGAAATTTGCAAACCAAAAATCCAGGCAGTTACAGTGTGAACGGCGCAGGCTGCCACAAGCGCAATGGCGCTTAGCGCTCTCATGCCTGTGTTGCTGAGCTTCCCTTTTTCATACCTAAGTGTCGCCCACAAATAGATGATCGATATTATTAAGTATAAACTTAAAGCAATAATGTCCCACATCAAGGGAGAACTAAAGTTCGCGTACGCAAAAAGCTCCCAAACCTTCCAGGGACTTCCCAAATCAACAACAACAAAGCCTACTGCCAAAAGCGTACAGGTAATTGATGTCCAAATTGCAATCTTGTTTATACCTCCAAAGTCGCCAAGTCCTGTTACCTTTGGAATAGACGAAATTATTAAGCCGCCGGCACTTAGCCCAACAAAGAGCATAAACAAAATAATATAAAGCCCCCAACTGCTTAAATTGCGCATGTTTGTATTAAGCATTCCGCCCCAAAGCTGAAAGACCCAAAGTCCTATACCCAAAATAGTTAAAACGATAGCCACACCTAAAGTGGCCGAAACCACCTTATTTCCTTTTAGAATCCCCGTCTTCTGGTTATTAGCGGTTTCAGATGCACGAGATGCGCCACTTAAAACGGAATCAGACATTATAGTTTCCCTTTCCCTCTATTGTTAGTGACTCGCAACGACAGCTTCGCTGCCCGCAGTCTTATTTAATGCTTCTTTGTAGGCGTTTGCAATAGACAAATCTTTCCCAGCACCACGTGAGTCTATATAATAAATGTTCGGCTCGGTCTGCATGTCAGACAACAGCTGTTCGCCACCATATCTAGCCAACAGCTGAGACACTTTAGAACTAGGATCATCAAAATCGCCAAAGTAACGTGCTCTGCCGGGACAAATACTGTCTTGGCAGCAAGCTGGCTCTTCACCCCTTGCCAAACGGTGAGCACAAAGAGTGCACTTCTCAACAGTGTGTTTTTTATGCGTCGGCGCTCCACCGCTTCCGGTTTGAATGCCAACGTAATACTGTGGCTCTTCCCAATTAAAATTTCGGACACCAGTGTAGGGACATGCCGCCATGCACATCCTACACCCTATACATTTGTCGTAATCCTGAAAGACAACGCCATCTTCTTCGCGTTTGTAGGTCGCTCCCACCGGACAAACTCTGGTGCAGGCGGGATTCGTACAATGCTGACAACCTAACGTGAAATATTTCTTAGAGAGATTAGGGTAGATACCACCAGGGGTATCCATGTCTTCTCCTCCAACAGTTAGCACTCTGTTCCACCAGTTATTGTTTGGTAGATTGTTCTCAAGCTTGCATGCCATGGCGCAGGTATGACAGCCAATGCACCTGAAAGTATCTATTACCATTCCAAGTCTTGTCATGATTTCTCCTTAGCCCTTCCAAAGCTCTATATTAGCCAAAACATCCATAAAATTACCATTTACGCCAACTAAATCAGGTTCTGGGTTCACCAAGTCTGACCAGCCATGTCCATCCTTGTGCTGGTGCTCCTGCCATCCCTTTGGGTACACAACGGTGCCTTGTCTTATTCCGGCATGGTAGATTGCCTTAGCTATAGCGTGCCCTCTATCGTTTGAAACCTTAACATAATCGTGGTTGTTAATGCCAAGGCTCTTTGCGTCTTCCGGATTAATCTTTACAATTGGCTCTGGCTCAAGCTCTCTAAGCCAAGGGGCAGACCACCATGACGAATGTACTCTGAAGCGCGGTCTTTCGCTCATGATTACAAATTTAAACTTCTTACGAAGGTCTACGTCATCGCTTGATGCTTCAAAAGAACCTTTATACCTAGGTAGGCGCTCAAAGTCGATGTCAAACTTTTGCCCCCAGTTAACCCTTGGAGCCGGATGCTCGGTATAAAACATGACTTTGCCGGTTTCTGTAAGAAATGTCGGTCTGCCATCCGCGCCTTTCATGGGTATTCCGGGATTGGTGCCATCATACATACAGCCATTTTTCTTTAGAGAGTCAACGCTAATGTTAAGGTTTGCACAATACTCAGATGTTAAGATATCCTGAGTATACTCATCATCTGTTTGAGTAAAGAACTTGGCCATATACTCACCTGTCCAAACGTATCCTCCTTTACCACTATTTGCGGTTGCATCAAACTTCCATTCCTTAACCTTAGGTGTTAACGCGCGCAAAATATCTGCATCGCTTTTTGACTCGCCCATTGGTTCTAATGCTTTCTCGGAATACATAATAAAGCCATGTTCGCCAGAAGCGTGAACCTCAGCTTGCTCGAAATAATGCGGAATTGGCAATATTAAGTCCGACCAAAGACAGGTGTCTGTGAAAGTGTTGTCGGATGTAACAACAAAGTCAAATTTCGAGAAAACCTTCTCCTTTAAAATGTTTGTGCCACCAGTGTTAGACATTGGATTACCAACATATTGCCAAAGTATCTTCAGTGACCAATCAGTCTCTTTATAGGTGCCAGTCGTAGAGTCTAAGAATCCAAAAGTGCCTTTTTCTAACACGTCGGGTAGACACATATTGGGGATAGTTTTCGCTGAATGAAATTTTGTCATATCCATGTTGGCAGCGTCTGCTAATGACTCAAACATTGTTGGCATGTAGTTAAAACCGGGGAAGAACTTCCAGTGCGTTCCTTGTTGTGCCCCCTCATAGCCATAATTTCCCGTAATAGCCGGCAAAGTGGCTAAAGCCGCACCCACTGTAACACCTGTTGAATACGCCTGATTGCCATACCCAGAAAGATGAGCCACAGGTCCATCGGCACAGATTAGCGCTAGCTCTTTTATCTGCATAGGTGTTAAGCCCACTATCTCTGAAGCAAACTCGGGATCGTACTTACTAAATTCGTCAATTAAATGCGAAAAAGCTGTTTTGCATTTCTGCCCAGCTACTGTAAATGTTCCTTCTATTGCAGGTGTCTTCGCTAAACCATCCTCACTATTAACCGCGGCATCAGTCGCTGTGTCCCAAACGGCAATAGGATCAATAACAGTTGGTGCACTTAGCGGTGATGCAGCGGGAATTGTTTGAGCTGGCATACCTAAATCGCTCATTCTTAGATAGGTTCCATCTGGCTTTACCAAAAACGGAGCACAGGTGTAATTTGTTAGAAAATCTACATCATGTAGGTTATTTGAGTAAATGACATTCATCAGCGAAAGTGCTAGCGCTACGTCAGTACCGGGTTTTACTTGAAACCACTTATCTGCTTTAGAGGCTAGTGTCGTGTATGTTGGATCGATTACAACAAGCTTCGCTCCTGCATCTATACCATCAGCTATCAGGTGCCAACTATGAATGGTTGATTCAGTAGCGTTGTACCCCCATGTTACAATGTACTTAGAGTTAATCAAATCGCCAAGCCCGCTAGACATATTGCCGCCAACCACGCGCGACTGCCCATGAGATTGTGCCATGTCTACTGAGTTCTGAATGTTCGTCGCGCCTTGAAAGTTACAAAATCTGAACATGAAGGATGGTGTGCCTCCTCCACCGTTTATAGTAGAGAGAGAGCCACTTGCTCCCCAAATACCTAAAGACTGCGGACCGTATTTTTCGGCTGCTTCATTTATCTTGGAGCTAAACAGCTCAATTGCTTCGTCCCAAGTAATCTGCTCAAACTCATTTGTGCCGCGCTTAGTGCCCTCTATTCTTTTCAGGGGATAAAGAATTCTGTCTGGATCGTAGATTCTCTGAAAGTGAGTTAGTCCTCTAAGACAGATTCTATTGTAGTTAGGATCTAACAATGGTGCTGGGGCAAAATTAACTATCTTTCCCTCTCTTATTGTGCACTTAATTCTGCATGCACCAAAACAATTCACTCTGCAAATGCAATTTGCATATGTGTCGTCATTTGACGTCATTTGCACGATGCTATTCTGGTCACATCCAGAAAGCAAGGTTGTGCCTCCATATGCAGCTAGTGCACCGGCAACCAAAGCAGAAGTCTTCAGAAAACCTCTACGCGTTAAAGCTCGGCTTTCTAGCGCTGGCGTGTCTTCAAGCATTATTCTCCTCCTTGCATAAATTCATGTTTCCCGACAATTAAATGAGATGCGGCAAATTCGTTACAGTTGCTTTGTAGGCTTTTGCCGCCGTGGTTGCGGCTTAGTACAGCAACGCAAATTTAGCCACTGGGATTGATAATATGCTGATTTCATCATTAGAACCAGAACAGATTTCACGTTCTTGTATAAAATTTGTACAGATAACTAGTTCTTATACAATTAGTTGAGCTGCGCTAGTACAATATATTTATGCTAAGATCACAGGACGCTTGAACATCATCATAGCGAACGCGTTTCGTGATTTAAAATCTACGCCAAGTGGACAACTAGAGCATTGGCAATATCGCAACATCATAATAACTTACGGGAATCAACGATCATGGTGAATACGTTTCAAGATTTGCGCTTACATTTTTTTCAGCGTCTATTTTATTGCTTAATGATACCAAAGGCACATTTGATTTAGAATGATTAAATGCATTTACCACATACTAAACGCTTACAAAAAAGCACAAAAAGACAACCAAGGAGGGCTCCAACATGACGGCTAACATGATCGACAACATGACAACTAACATGACGGCTAACATGACCGACAACATGACCGCTAAACAAAGCCAAGTGGTAACGGCCGCGCAGATGCGAGATTTAGAATTCTATACAATTAACAAGATGGGCGTACCCAGCATTGTATTAATGGAGCGCGCAGCATTGGCTTGCACAGATCGCCTTAAACACGGAGACTTCAACCTTAGCAACTGTGTCTGTCTCTGCGGCACTGGCAACAATGGTGGTGATGGTATTGCGATAGCTCGTCTGCTTCATCTGAATGGTCACACAACGAGTATTGTGCTAGTTGGAGACATCGACCGCCTAAGCACAGACGCAGCGCAGCAGCTAGCAATTGCGCAAAATTACGGGGTACCCCTTTTGCATTACATCCCCGGCATGCTCTGTGATGCCCAGCTTGCTACTCATAACAATATTCAGCCTACCACAATAGTAGATGCAATATTTGGCATCGGTCTTTCGCGCCCAGTTGAAGATCTTTTTCTGTCTGCAATCAAAGAGGTCAATGCTTTGTCGCACACCAACTGCAAGATCTTGTCTGTAGATATTCCTTCTGGTGTCTGCACAGACACAGGCGAAGCTTTAGGGGCATCAATTAATGCCAGCGCAACTGTAACTTTCGCTTTTATCAAGCGTGGACTAACTCTAAGTGTCGGAAAAATTGCTGCTGGCGAGCTAACTGTAGCTGATATTGGCATCTACGACTTCAATTGCCTATCTTCGTAAGAAATAATGTTAACTCCTGAGCAAATGGCGAATCATGGAAGCCTAAGGGGTCTTTCAGATTTCGCTAACGTTGCAGCAAAAATTACTCCAATTGCTAACAGCTCTCGCTGCAAAAAACCAGGTTCTTCTGTAGGCTTAGATATAACCCAAACACTGTTGTTTGCAGCAACTAGTGCAATAAATCATAAGGGAACGCGAATGGATTCTCACCATTTGGATCATTGTATATGGCGCAGGTTTCTTGCCATTCGCTCATGCATTCCTTTATGGTTGCGCAGACTATTTCGTAGTTATACTTTTTAATTTTGCCAGACTCAAACATGCACTTGTAAAATTTTTTCAGGCTTGAAGAGGTGGTCTTTATATTTGCAGGCGTCGACCACATGCATCTACGAATAAAGAAATTTCCAAAGTAGTCGTCAAGGAAAAAGCAACCCTCCTGCATAGATATTGCCTCATCGCGCAACAAGAAAGTGTTCAAATAAAAATAGACACTATTATAGTGCTTGTCAATTGTTTTATCCGAAAGACCCTTCTTCTCTAAATGGGCTTCAAAGATCTTCAGATACCCCTTGTTTTCTTCAATTATCTTTGCGCGTTTCTTTTCATACTCCTCGTCGTCTTGGTCGTCAAAGATATCGTCGTCGTCCGCATCGTCTTCATCTGCATCATCATCGTCGTCGTCGTAGTCATCATCGTTGTCCTCGTCGTCTTCATCAGCATCATCATCGGCGGCAGCGCCTGCTTCCTTACTGTCGCCGTCATCAGCGTTAACGGCTATGTCATCGTCTTCTAGTTCTCCGTCATTTATAGCATCAATTTCTTTGTTGAGAAGAACATCGTTCTTGTTGCTCATGATAAAACCCTTTCATAAACTGTTGTTTTAACGATCTTCTTTGTTGACATTTGCTTATCTTACAGAATAGCACAATCGCGTTGTTCCCCTTTGCCACAAATGAAGAACGGCAAGCCACATAAAAAAAACACCAGCTTCGCCTTTGCAGAACAAGACCTGCAGTCTCATGGAAAACGGCTAGAAATTCTTTATGGAGTATAAAGTGTGATGTCGGGTCGCAATTACAGCGACCCGACATCTATTAACCCGCTCCTGGCAAGCATTTTGCGCTGCGACAGCTACACGGTTCTGCATCGTTGCAGTGTTACGACAGCGCAGTACGGCAGAACAGCTTCTCTTTGGCACAATCGCACAAGTCTGCGTCGCACAACCTACTTGCCCCTCAAAAACATTGAGCAATAATCATGTTCTCACCTTTGCAACATAATAGCCTGCTTTGGCATTTTCTAAGTGTTGCCAAACGCAGTCATATGTTTTGCTTGGTGCTTTCCTAGACCTCTACATTTACAGCTAAAAGCAATAGAGCGTCATGCTCTTCAGCCTCTTTTACGATAGCCTCAGTAAGTGTTGTTCCTTTAGAAACAGAGAACAATCCGTCTTCGCTTTGAACATCATCTTCTACCACTAAGCCAACCAGAGTCGCGCCAATGGCATTATCGCTAGCAGCAGCTTCGTCATCGCCGTTGTCTTCATCGCTAGATTCATTGGCAGCACCAGTGTCGCTTGTTGCAAAGAATCCACCTAGTGTATCTTCGCTAGAATCGTCTAGGCTTGCGCTTGCGTCATCAGAAGCATTTGTGTCTGCTGCATTAAAACTATCTAACACAGACTCTTGCTCTTCTGCAGACTCATCATCAATGCTGTCTTTTGAGCTAAAATCATTTGTGGCTGCCCATGAAACTGGAGCCGGAGGCGCTGCCGGTACAGCAAATGGTGCTGCGGGAGCCGCAACAGACTCAGTAACAGACCCTACAGATGGAGCCACATAAGATGAGGAAACAGCAGCAGCAGAGGCAGCCGCAGGTGTTGTGCTAGAACGCAGTTGTTCTGCTGTAGGCGCACCATCATCAAGGAACATGAACTCGGGTGTTATAAAGATGAACGTCTCATACCCAAAGCTCAAGCTTTCCTCTAAAGTAACCCTTGTTACGCCACCAAAAACCGGATCAAACTCATAGCCCTTTACAACACCTAGGCGGTTACCGGTTTTAGAATACACTTCGCTGCCGATAAGCGTGAAGCCATCTCTAACAATCTTGTTGGCGTCTTCGCTTGTTGCTGGTACAAAATCATCGCGACTCTGTACGGTAAGAAAGGTGTCTCCCAAAGCAAGGCACTTAGAGAAAGGCAGAGCCAAATCTGAGCCAGTGCTATCACTGCTCACAATATAATGGCTTATTGCGCGCGTATCACAATCTACGCGCAAGCCTTTTACCTTTCCAAGTTTCTTCCTAGAATCAATCACCACTGCTTCTCTTGCCAACACTGTTTTGTTTGTCTCGACACTGTTTGTGCCCATAGTCATTCCCTTTCTCGTCCTGTGGCTGCAACTGCAACCACGACTCATGCGACCATTTTTGGTCAATTCTATTATTGCAAAACTACACCACATTAGGCCGCACAATATATGGCCACGTTGTCATAACCATTCTATCGCATTGCCACATTACTTTAGCTCGCCGTCTGCACCTCCCGTCGTTGCTCCTTGCCCACCCGTTGCCGTTGTTTGACCAGCACCGGTGCCTGATGAAGCCGTTGTGCCTGTAGACACAGTGTAGGTATCCCTAGACAATAGCTCCTTGCTTTCCTCAACTCTATTTCGGTAGCATACCCTGTAAGACTCTACCACGCAGGTAATGTTTCCTGACGGTTGATTTGTGTTCACATTATATTCTACCTGATTCCCACTTGCATCATAATACCCTAATATGAGCGAAGATGTGGCGATGGTTATTCCGTCGCCTAAAGGTTGTCCTATAATGCCTACGCTTAGTTTGCCTCCAGAAAGTCCGGCTTTAATGGTTACTGGATACGAAGTGCTATTCTGAATAACAAGATCCATAACGCTTTTCTTTTCTTTCCAGCTTAATGCCGCATCAAAGCCCACAGGGGCATAGTCAACAAAAAAGGAATGTGGGTGCCTCTCTTTAATATCAAGGTCGGCAGAAATCGCCGCAATATACAAGGCAGTTGCCACCTGCGCAACACCTCCACCGCGCCCATAAAGTTTAAAGGCACCATCGGTTACAGTCGCAACCTGATAGCTTGAGTTGCTTTCGGTATCGCCAACAGTTTCATTAAAAGAAAATGTCGCGCCCGCCTGAATTACCTTGCCATTAATTGCCGTTGCTGCTAGCGTAATGTTATTTGATAGTGCTATATCGTCTGTTGGAATAACGGCAGTGTACTCAAAAATTAAACTATCGTCAACCTTTGCCGGCGTTTTAACAACCGTTGGGCTTGCTGGTTGTTCTGATCCTGAGTTAGCTTCGTTTGTCGCTGTTGCGTTTGTATCGCTGCTATTGCTTGGTTGAGTTGCAAATTGCGCCACGAATAGGTTTCCAAAAAGCATTGTTGCCGACATCAGCGCGCTACATAAAAGTATGATTACAGCAGGAACAACCGACTGAACAGTAAAGCGATTTCGCTTTGTGCTCTTTTCCATGTCCTGCTCACTTGCTGCCAAATGCGCCACCATCATGCTGCTGCCTCCATTTGCTCTGTCCGACCATCATTTGTGGCGGTCGCAGCACTTCTCAACAATTTTGAGAGGGACTTAGCTACCCTCTTGTAGTCACTTTCCTTGTTGGCTTTAACATATGAAGACATTGCAGCAAGTAGCGCTTTTTCGGACATTTCTGTGGTGTTTGCAAGCTTGGCGCTTTGCTCGAAAAGTCCCGCTGCCAAATCCCAGCGTCCTTTATCGCCAACTGCCTTTGCTTTTGCGTAACAAGTATCAAAGTCAGCCTTTTTGTTTGCCACAGAAGGCGCCAACGTCATCTCTGGCATCGGTTCTGCAGGAACTTCCGCTTTAGTTGATTCAGTGACATTAACGGCCTTTGTGATTTCAGCGTTTTCTGAAACAAACATTGATGTCGTTTGCGGCTCGTTGCCTGTTTCATATATATGCGCATCTATGTGCGCATCATCGGTTATATATGTTTGGCTGCCAGTTAACATGACGTCAGACATCTTTGCAAGCTCTTCTTCAACAGTGGGAACTGTGGGGCTGGCAGCAATAAGATCTTCAAGCACTCGTTCTAGTGCATCACGTTCGGCAGCCGCTCTTTCTGCCTCTGCCTTTTGAACAGCCGCCTGAGCGGCAGCCAACTCTGCCTCAGCCATTTGCATCGCCGCCTTGGCTGCGGCGGCACGTTCTAGCGCAGCGGCCTCGGCAGCCTGTCGTGCGGCTTCATGCTCGGCTATCTGAGCAGCAAGTCTGGCCGCTTCGCGCTCTGCGGCGATGCGTTCTTGTTCGGCACGTGCCGCGGCAGCAAGCTCATTTGCAATCTGTACTTCTTCTTCGTGCTCTCTAGCAGCACGTTCCTGTAAGGCTTGCTCTGCGGCATACATCTCTGCTTCTGCGCTTTGCATCGCCGCCTTGGCTGCGGCAGCACGTTCTAGCGCAGCGGCCTCGGCTGCTTGGTATGCAGTTTCGCGTTCAGCGAGCTCTGTTGCAAGCCTGATGGCCTCGCGCTCTGTATTTTCTGTTGCAAGCCTGATGGCCTCGCGCTCTGCCTGTGCGCGTCTCTCGGCTTCTTTGCGACGCATTGCTTCTGCTTGTTCTGCCTCTGCCCTACGTTTAAGTTCGGCCTGCCTTTGCGCGGCTGCTTGTTGTTCGGCCTGCCTTTGCGCAGCTGCTTGTTGATCGGCAGCACGTTTTTCTAAGCTTGCCTTGCGTTCGGCAGCTGCTCGCTGTTCTGCAGACAAGTGCTTTTCTGGCGCAAATGACATCACAGACCCAATAGGAACTGCAAGTGAACCAGCGTTGGCGACATTATAGCTCTGTTTATTGTTTTGTGAGTTGCTTTTCACATAGTCTTGTGCGGTTGCTGTGTTTGCCATTGCGGCTTTTGATGTCTGGGGTGTCTTACGAGAGCCCGCGTAGTTCATCATTCCTATATAAAAATAAAATGGCGCAAGCAAACAAAAGGCAATATGTAAAGCAATAAAATCACGCGTTCCGGCGGCATAAACCGCAATCATGTAAAAAACCCAAGCTATAACAAGCACGATGCCAGCAACAAGCACCGCAAGTTTTCGCTTTTTCTCTTTACAAAACCATACATATAGCACCAAGCACGCCACAATCACGGCGACTAATACAGCTATATTTAATATTGTTTCTTGCAAGTTCATTCCCGTTCCGCATATGTATTGCCACCATAGATGCATTTAAGCCACCCATAGAAGCCATTCCTTTGCCCGCAATTTTTTCTGTATATAGTATTTTAGCGCATATGTTACATAAATGACTATGAAAACACCGAATAAAACAGCTGAATTTCGTGTTTCGCTTCATGGTTCGCTTTATATTGTGCTTTGATTAGGCTTTGGTTGGTTTATAAGGATGTATAGCATGGTTAGAGTTTATGCTGTATGGTGCCTTCTAAAGAGCCTTCCGTCCTTAAACGTGAACCTATTTGTCATAGTTTTTTAGTCTTCAGGGGTCTCTATCGCAATGTCTACGGTGTTAGAAAACACCGGAGTCGGCTCTTCTTTTTCTACTTCAGCTTCTTTAAGCCCCTCGTTGTCTGATGGCACATTTGCATTGCTTGCACATGCAGAAAATGGCAGTGTTAGCATTAAACAAACAAGAAGCGCCAAAATAATGTTTGCGTGTTTCGTTTTTTTGTAATACATTTTTAGTTTCCTCTGTCTCTAGAACGTTTTATCTGCTGTCGTATCTGCGTCACGGTTGCATTAGTTTAAATCTACCAAAGCTTAAAGTTGCCAATAGCGCATTTCTAAATTATTGTAGCTTGCTACTTAACAGTGACTTATGCACCACCTACTTACTGTTTGTTTGCGTTATGCTCCACGGGTCTCGCTTAACAATAAATAGGCTGCTTCCACAATCAATCTCAAAGCACGACGCGGTGCTTGATTAAACTCTTAGTCTTCGCTTTCGCCTTGCTCTTTTCCTAACATTTTTTTGCTTAGTTGTCCCATACCAACCACAGCTGCAACTACAAGCGCAATTACCAACAAGGCAAATGTTGCCATGAATGGAGAATCGGCGCTCGTATAGGCACCAATCAAAGCCAGCGGCACTTTTTTGTCCTCTATAATCTTTGCTGCCGACTGTGCAAAAACTGCAGACCCACCAGTAATCCCACCTGTTGCTGTTGCATGATTAAGCACTTCAGCTGCAACATGTGCTGCAAGCTCTCCCGACGATTCGCTAGAGACATAATTTGTAGCGCTGTTGCCATGTTCGGCATTGCTTGTTGTTTCCTTAGGGTTTGATGGTGTAGACGAAGACGCATCTGTTTCGTGTCCCGCATAGCTGTCTTCATTTTTTGCAGCTTCGTTATTGTTTGACACATCTGGCTTACTTCCAGCACCATGGCCACCACCATTTGATCCTTCGCTTTCTCCGGAACTACCGTTGCTGTCTCCACCGCCTGTGTTAGCGCCACCATCTTGGCTCCCGTTGCCGTCGCCACTGCCTGTGTTAGCGCCGCCTGAGCCATCTGTACTGTCTGTACTTCCTTCGTTTTTTCCATTTCCGCTGCCTGCGCCTGCACCACCAGGCTCTCCTGAACCACCTTCATTGTTGCCGTCTGCGTTTCCGCTGCCTAAGTCGTCTCCACCTCCTTCTCCTGTGCTTGGTGGCGAGTCCATCAGCATCAACTCTATAGAAACCTCAGCAGCAGCCAAAGCGCTTCTTCCTTGCTCCAGCAAAGCAGCATCTATGTTTGGTACACCAGATGTCATCTGCACAACGAAACCATAGTGGCGCGTGTTGCTGTCACCATCTGCTTCCTTGCGAACTAGCACGTCTTCGCTAGCGACTCGAAGTATTCCAGTTCCCTCAAGTATTAGATCGTCGCTTAGATCTTCAGACACAAAAACTGGCATCTGATACTTAGCGTCTGGCTGTATTCGGTTCAGTTTTTCTTCTAATTCTTTAAAAAACGACATATTTTCTGTAGAAAAAAGCTGGATGCCATCCGAAATCATTGCCTCTGCGTCTAAAACTTTTCCTTTATCTAAAACATCGATAACAGGATCAGGCATGCTTAATATCGCCGTTTGCACGGCTTCTTCTGTGTCAACAAGATCTTTAGCAGATTCTATGTAGAGAAGTGCCAAGCCCTCTCGCGTCTCTTCTACGTAAGCCATTATTGTATTGGGCTCAATAGCAAGCATCAGCCGCCATTCCAACTGCCAAATCCGCAGGAGGTATTCTTCTTTTTTTGTTTCACTTGCGATGTAGTCTGCGACATAAGCAGCTGCTCGTTGCAACTCTTTTAGCATATCGACTTTGGCTCTTTGTGCCGCCTCAAAGTCTGTAAACAGCATGCTTGCATCAGCTGCTTTCTGCTCGTCTGTTGCAGCTTCGCCTTCACTTCTGGCAATAACGCTCCTGCTTTGCTCAACAAGAGCATCGCTTTTTTTGCGAACCTGTTCAATAAAACTACTGCTTTCTATTCCCAAAGCAGTTTTCTTGTCGCCCACTTCACTTTCGTCATTCGCTTCTGATTCGTTGCCCTTTGTTTCTGATTCTATTTTTACTGAAGCTAAGATATCGGTTTGCCCTATTGTAAGCGTTTTGTCTTCAGTTCCATTTTTTATAACATCAGCAGCTTTCTCTTCTTGTTCTTTTAGTGCTTCAAATTCAGAAAGCGTTTCTTTGCTCACAGAACACTCGTTTTGGTGTTCAAATTCGGACTCAAAATTAGTTTTTGCTTCTGGTTCAGAATCGGCTAAGTTTTTCTCAACAGCAAAATTTTCTTGTTCTGCTAACACAGAACTCTCTTTTCCATATGCTGTTGTGCCAATATTAAGATTTATTGCTAGCATAATAGCAAGCAAAACTGCAATAGCACTACGAACGGTGAATATGCTTTTTTTGCTATACTTCCTAGACATGTTTCCTTCGCCCCCGATTTTGTCTCGCAAAATCGTCTCTGTTTTATTTAATATCATTGCCATTAGTAATAACTGTTCAAAAACAGTGCCAGTAAATTGGTATCGTAATTTTACTAGCCTTGTTTTTGCTTGCATTGGGCGTCGCCCATACAAGACCCTTTACTTAAACACAACACCATCACGCTTGCTTTTAGCAGTACACCTGCGCTTCTTAATTAGCGGGGCTTATGTCATCTCCCTGTGTCTGCTTTTCTATAGCTACTTAGATTGTTTCACGCCATGAAGTTTGTTTTGTAAAATATAGTATATTTAAAGCTTTTTAACAACATAACTCATGCTGCTTTACGTCTTTGCTATTGCTTTAACAGACTTTTTACTAACATCATGCTGCGCTTTGCGCGTGTAGCTTTGTTGTGTAATTATCGCAGTTTTTTCCTCCTTTGTCTACAATATTTTGTCGTAAATTTCACTTTTTTTAAGCAACCTTTTGCATGTGTTCCCAAAATCTGCACAAAAACTACAAATTTTGTACCCCTCTGCAGAATTTCCTGCTTGTTCAAATACCATTGGTTTAGTCTAGGGCTTTCCTCTTGGCAGGCTTAGCTCATTATTCCTCTTGCTGTTGCCGTTAGCCCTAAAACAAATTCCAAGTAGCGTTTTTCTTAATTGCTTGAAGTCATGATACCTTGCATCACTTACGTGCCATGGTACGAAACGTGAACTTGAGCACACTATGTCCAGTTGCTTTTATCTGCTATCCATACAAACATATCCATAACACTGTTAAACCCTGCGATAATTGAGGCTAACACTAATGCAACGATAATGACTATTACAGTAACGCACAACCATAGCAAAGCTCGTAAGGCTCTGTTTCTTCTGCGTCGTCTCACGCGCCCTTGTTTAAAAGCGGAGTTTTGCTCGGCAGGTTCATTATATGATGCTCCACTGTTGTTATTTCCCTTGTTTGCATCTAGTTGCTCATTATCCACATTTTGCTCCTTCCTATTTTTTGCTTTTGCAATATTCTCCCATTACACCATTAGACAAAGCCAAAAGCTCTGGCTAGCTTTGCTGTCTAAACTATATGTTGCTGTACTAAGCCCCACCCCATGTCATCATAAGGCAGGCAAAGCAAGGGCTCTTTAAGGTTCTAGCTCGCCAGCCTGATGTGTCAGAGCCTTAAGCATTGCCGCCACGGCAATCTCAGGATGACGTAGGAGGCTTAGTCCAGTAACAACTATATATCTGACCAGCTCCCTAAAGCGTGTCACAGCTGTATCATGCTGCTTACAAGCTTAATCTTATCCTCTCCTGTTTACCATTTAAGGTCATTTTTTTGTTGGGACAGGCGCTAGGGCAAACACGTACTTTTTTCACTTGTTGGTTTTTAAGGTTGTGCGACTCTGTGTACTGCCAGAGTCGCACGCCTAGAGCCAACCCCATGTACGTTCTTTTGCCCCTTTTGGAAGTAACCCCATTCCTGCCACCAGGCCAGCTTATCATTGCTGAGCCCTGAAAGATTTACACTTGAGGCGTTTTGCTGTCTTTTTCTT
>JAIRQA010000008.1 GCA_031256715.1 Coriobacteriales bacterium
AGCTACGAAAACGCAGTTATCGAGGTGTTTTGTGAGGCGCTTGGCTACGGTTATGCCTACGGGTCTGATGCAAAGCGCAATTATTCAAAGCCGCTTTATATAGATGAGCTTTTGCCCCGCCTCATGTCCGGCGAGCTGTCCGTTGCCGATGTGGACTGGCGGATGGTATCCGCCCCTACGGGCGACATTGGCGGGCGGATGGTATCCACCCCCACGGACGGGGCGGCGCTTGACGGCCGGATGGTATCCGCCCCTACGGGGGAATCGGCTATTGTAGGGGCGGATATCATCCGCCCGCAAACCGACGTAGCCACTAAATAATAATTTAACTAGCACCATTTAACTTTCTGTTGTAGTAAAGTTGTGGTATTAGATTTTAGATTTAAGATTTTAGATTCTCACATCAGTCTAGACTTCTTCTTCGGTTCCGCCACGGTTGTTTATGCGGTCGGCACGTGCCTGCTGCTCTACCATATCTATAAGTTCCTGCACAGAATGAATCGCGAGCTTTTCGTAGATGTGATAGCGATGCGCCTTTACGGTATGACTAGAAATAAAAAGTTTCTCGGAAATGAAAACTGTGTCGCGACCCTTGGCAAGTAGGTCGAATATCTCGCGCTCTCTGGAAGTAAGGCCGCTTCGCTCGCAGATAATTTGGCGGGCATGGCGCCAGCTACCCATATCGTATGTATTGCTGTCGTTGTTATTATCATCAATGTTTTCGTCATGATCTTCGCCATGAAATGGCGGGTAACCTAAAAAGAGCATCAAGCAAACTAGCGCGACTAACATGAGAAGAACAATGAAGGTAAATATTGTGGACTCTAGCAAATTTGCTTGCTGCAAGAAAACAACTACAAGCCCACCAAGTGCTACGCCAGAGGCGTTACAAAACCTGCCTAGCGCAAAGTAACGCAAAAACGATAGACGTTCGGTGCGCAGCAGACCAAGCAGTCTATAAAATGAAAGCATGTCGTAGCAAGTAAAACTGAATATTAAGAAGGCACAGCTAATGTCAAAACCAATAATCCCCTGCGATGACAGCGGCAAAAGCCCAATAACCATCGCGCCAATAAGAATCCAAAGAATTGCCCTGATGCCAATATAACGGTTTAATACTAACGAGTAGGCAACAAGAAAAAACCCAGGTAAAGTTACAGCTAAAACTGGGTAAACATGTTGTTCGCCATTGCCCTGTAAGGCTCTTGTGGTGATAAAAGCAACGCCGAAGACAAAGCTGTACGAAAACAACTCCAGTAAAAAGTGACGGAAGTCTCTGGTGGTTTGCAAGCGGGAAAGCTGCGATGGCTTCGCCGCAAGATGCGACGTTTGTTCTGTTGGTGCAGTAAGATGCGGCGCTGTGCTCTGCGATGGCTTCGCCGCAAGATGCGGCGTTTGAGATAACTTCGTTGTGTCGTGCGGCAATGGTGGCTCTGTTGCTTGTAATAAGTCTATAGAAAAACGACATCGAAAAAGCATGACTCCCAGCGCCAAAACCATAATAGCGATGGTTATAGTAGCGGCAATGGTGTTCATGTTAAGAATTGCCAAGAAGAACATGGCAGAAAAAACGACCCCTAAAGCAATTATAAAGCATACCTGTTCGCTGTTAACATTTGCTAGGACAGCATGCGACTGAAGCAGCAAAGCTCCTAATCCGAATCCATAAAGCAGCCATGCAATTATTGCAACAGCTAATGGAACAGAAAGTCCTAGCATGCTAGCAATGGCAATTGTTGCAACCGCAATACCAGAAAGTGCGGGGACGACCAAATAAAAAAGACGACTAAAAGGGATTGCGTGCTGTGTTTTAGAAAAGGCGATAAGACCATGAAAGCAGGCAGCGCCTATTAGGCAAAGAGCATAAAGCAATGGCGTACTAGAGGCAACATCATTTAAGGGCACCAAAAGTGTATTAGAGAAATATGACCCATAATGTAAACCCCAATACAGCGAAAGCGCCGCTAAGCAAATGAAAGTTTCTGGGCTTATATCTAATTGCGTAAACGGTTTACTTAAAGGCTTGCTTGATGATATGTTTGACGGCTTGCCTGTAGGTACATTAGGCGCCACGCCATGCGGTATGTTTGACGGTTTGTTGGACGTCACTGCACACGACATGTTTGACGACTTGGCAAAATGACACTTTGCAAAATGACTGCTTAAGAGCGACTTGTTTGCGATGGTCTTGTCTGGTGTGAACTTATATGTGGTGGACTCTTTTGAGAAGGACTTGCCAACCGTTTGCATATACTCCTCGTTTCTGCCAATTATCAACACAGAATCATCATACCGAATCATCATACATCACAACGGGAATAAAATCCAACTTGACAACAAACATTTGTTCCCGTATAGTAGTGCGAACAAATGTTTCGGTAAAAATGCTCGACGCTTTTTGCGGCATGACAAAGATACAGCAAGAGTACAAAGAGAGGTCGTATGGAACTTTTAGACAAACTTACAATATTGGCCGATGCAGCCAAGTATGATGTTGCCTGTACCAGCTGTGGGGTAAATCGCGGCGCCATTAAAGGACAGCTTGGTTCAACAACGCAAGCAGGCATCTGTCATACTTTTTCTGCCGATGGACGTTGTGTGACTTTGCTTAAAGTGCTGCTTTCTAATGTTTGTTCCTACGACTGTGTTTATTGCGTAAACCGACGCACAAACGATGTTCCACGAGCAACATTTACTGCTCGCGAACTTGCAGAACTAACAATTGGCTTTTACCGTCGTAATTATATAGAGGGATTGTTTTTGTCATCTGGTGTGTTGCATAGTCCAGATTACACGACCGAGCGCATGTGTGAAGCTATACAGCTTTTGCGCGACGAGTATGGGTTTCGTGGTTATATTCACGCAAAAGCCATACCAGGAACATCTAATGGCTTATTGGTGCGGCTAGGTGTGCTAGTAGACAGAGTTAGTTTAAATATCGAGCTACCCAGCGAGAAAAGCCTGAAACTTTTAGCACCAGAGAAAAGTAGCGCAAACACATTGGTGCCAATGGCTTTCGTGCGTGATGGCATAAAAGAAAACTATCAGGATAAGCGTCTAAGCATTGTCAAGCGCACACGTTTTGCTCCTGCAGGTCAGAGCACACAGATGATAGTTGGCGCCACGCCCGAAAGCGACCTTCAGATACTTAGGCTATCGGCGAGTCTCTATAAGCAAATGGAAATGCGACGGGTTTTCTTTAGCGCATACATACCAGTAAATGCCAGCCCCTTGTTACCTGACATGCCTACAGGTCTACCAGGTACAAGCGATATAGCGCTACTGCGCGAACATCGTCTTTACCAAGCCGACTGGTTAATGCGTTTCTATGAGTTTAGTGTAGAAGAAATTGTAAGCGAAGAAAACCCATTCTTAGATCCACTGATAGATCCTAAGTGCAGCTGGGCGCTGAGACATATGGATTTATTTCCTGTGGAGATAAACAAGGCGAACTACGAGATGCTACTGCGCATCCCAGGCATAGGCGTACGCGGCGCCAAGCGTATTGTAGTGGCAAGGCGTGAGCGCCGTCTACGTTTTGACGACCTTAAGCGACTTAATGTATCCATGAAGCGCGCTCGCTACTTCATTACTTGCAATGGAATTTTTGCGGAAGGGGTGCTCTTTGATCCTTTAGGCATATACAACGAGCTAGTGCGCGACGCCGAGCAAACAAGAACACGACGTAAAAAGGGCGTATTAGAAGGTCAAATGCAGCTTTTTAGCGAACCTTCAACATTTATAGTGCCAACACTGCCAGATAGCTACAATGTTAGTGGCGTTGCTGTGAATGTCTTGCAGAGTTCTGCGCAGGATGTTGGTTGTGCTATCAGTAAAGGCGCTTGTCAGGATATTAACAGTGGCGTTAGTAAGGGTGCTAGCCAGGATGTTGCTCAAGTTGCAATTTGCAGTTCCGCGCAGGATGTTGGTCGTGATGTTGATCATGGTAACAGGCAGGTTGCTTCTCCTAAAGACCTGAAGGACATTGCAAATGCAGCAGCCTAAAAAAACTAGCAAGCGAGCGCTGGATTTTACTGAGAGCAGCACCTTAGATGGCGCAAGTCTGGTTTATACCTATGACGGCAGCTTAGAAGGTTTGCTTACAGCAGTGTTTCAAGCTTACGTCAACAAAGAAAATCCC
>JAIRQA010000033.1 GCA_031256715.1 Coriobacteriales bacterium
TTCGCATCTAGATATATAGCACACGCAAACAACATCAGCAAAGCCTCTTTAATGTTGCAAGAAGCTTTGCCAAGTGTAAGTAATTTAGAAAAGATACAAGCAGATTCTTTAAGTAAAGCCCAAAGTAACAAGACGCAAATAACTGTAAACTTCGCAGCCTTAGAACAAGCCCAAAACATGCTTCGTACTTTAAGCAAGCGCATTAGTGCCATTACTAATGATCCTATATTTAATACTGTAGCAAACTTTTGGTCAGAAGGACCTGCTAAAGATGCTCTTAGTGATGCCTTTCAAAAGATAAAAAGTTACAGCATAAACTTTAATTTGTTAGTTTGCAGCGTAATAGCTTCTTTAGACAAAGCCGCTTTAGCATTTGCTGCGGCTGATGCTAAAGCAGTTAATGTCGTAGGTGGTAGCCGAGCAAGTGATAAAGCGCCATGATATTCATACACCATTAAGTTCACATACTTTGGCGGGCGCTTGTTTGTTAAAGAGTGCACTAATATAATATCTTAAATTTATACTAGCTTACTCGCAACTATGTCTATTTTGCTCAGCAATGCTTTCAGTTGCTTTCAGGCATTATTTATTTTTAGCGTTTCCAACGCCAACCAGCTTTACAAGTTGAGGATTGCCACGTCCAAGATACCAGCCAAAGCCTTCCTGAAGTTGCTCATTAAGTTCTGGTAACATGCGTCCGACTTTTAGCACAAGCTGCACAGTAACACCATCTGTCAACCAAAATCCTGTGCCATACTGAGTTAGCTCGCGATACCATGCATCATATGAAAATGTCGAGAATCGCGCCGGATTTCCACAAACTATCAAGCCGCCTAACTTCTTGTATGCAGCCCCTACAAAAAAGCTCTCAAATGCAGCCTTGGCATTGGCACCAAGCACATCAACAACAGCCCTTAGTGAGAGTATAACCAGATAGTTGCTTGCATTAAATGAGATGGTACCAAGCTGTTCTACGAAACTGTTGATGGCATCGCCACCAGACAAGCATTCAAATAATCCGCTATCTGTCTTTTGATTTACTTTAAGGGTATTTAGTAGACCATCTGGGTCAAGGACTGTTAGTTTAGCTCCAGAAATGCGTCGTAATGTGGCAGTAATGCCGGCGGCGAATGCTGCCTCGCGCTCCTCATCGTCGCCTAACGCTAAGAAAACCGGCAAGCGTTTGAAATCATGAAAGACAGGCTTGATGTTTGCCTTGGCAATACCTAGCGGAACAAGACCGTCCTGCACTGCCGGCAGTGAATCAGCGTATACAAAATCTGGCAAAACAGGAATTGACTTTGCTTGCAGATGCCCACCGCGTTTATTATAACTATCGCAAAGGGCAGCGATGGCTTCGTTCTCTAATCCACCCGGGGTCACCAATGCTGTTTGAAACTCATAGAGCCTATCTTCGCGAACAAGTCCTCGTGCAAAACCACTTGGAATAACAACATCATGAAGTGGGCCAAGTACCGCCATGTACTCGTCCTCGGAATTCATGCGCAAGATAAGCTTTTGACTAAAATTAGGCAAAAGACGATAAGGGACGCCATTGGCTTTGCTAGCTGTAAGTATAAAAACAATACCAAAGCGCAAACCATCGCGAGAAAGGCGAACAAGGTTATCAATATGACGCTCATAAAGTTCATACATCATCTCGATGCCATGAATAACCATAACAATGCTCGGTAGTGGGAGTAGATTTTTATCGTTTTCACAATGTGCAGCATATCCAGAAAAACCGCAACCAGCATTAGATAAAAGATTGCGGCGCTGTTCAACCTCTTCATTCAGCATGTCAAACAGGCGGTCGATCTTCTCAACATCTGAACCAACTAGAATGTCGCCAACCTGATGTGCAGACCTGAAAAACGTCATGCTTTCAGACTCAAGATCGATACAATAGAGGTTCACCGTACGTGCACTATGTTCACGCAACAACGATATTATGATTGTACTTAGAAGAGCAGTCTTGCCGCTTCCCACTGCTCCATAAATAATAGTATTGCCGGCAACAGACAATGGCAATGTAAGTAAGCGCTGATTCTGATTAAATGGGTCGTCCAACTCGCCAATAACCGGTTCAAGTGCAGGCTCGTCAAAAATACGATTGTTCAGATAGCGGCTATAAACATCATCAAGAGATATCAAGTCTGGTAACGGTTGCTGCCAGAGTAGGGGTGCCACAAGTCCCTCCTCAGCTGCGACTGCAGCAATATGTTCAAGAACAACAACTGATTCCGGCACTGTGCTATCAGGCAGAACACTGCTGTCGAAATCTGGCTTGGCGGTTAAAAGTGGCCGGGCGGTGTCTGATATTAGCACCACACTGTTATCTCTTGGCTTCTCAAATCGCTGGCTTGGGCGATACTTTACACCGGCATAGGCGCTTTGTCCCAAGGCAAAATGCTCATTAAAGCCGACCTGCAGATAAAAACGTCCAGCATCAACAAGTTCCGCTGCTTCAGGGCGCTTAAGCATTTCTTTAGAGTCTGAGGCATCGGCAACTTTCAGACAAATTTTAAAGCGCGCGTTTGACCAAATTTGGTCATTTACGACACCTGATGGTTTTTGTGTAGCTAAAATCAGATGAACGCCCAAAGACCGACCTATGCGCGCTGTACTTATAAGCTGTTCCATGAACTCCGGCTCTTGGGCTTTTAGCTCGGCGAACTCGTCAGAAATAATAAGCAGGTGCGTTATTGGCTCGTTAACAATACCTTGACGATAAAGCTCTTGGTATTTGTAAATATCCATAGTACCCAGCCCAGCTGCATCACGAGCATGGTTGAAGCAGTCTTGCCTACGACGTAACTCAGATTGAATGGATATAAGGGAGCGCTTAATTGCCGTTCCATCTAGATTTGTGATAGTGCCAGCAAGGTGAGGCAAGCACGACTTCTCGTTGGCAAAAGCACCCGCCAATCCGCCACCCTTGTAATCAATTAAAACAAACGAGACTTCATCTGGCCTAAAATTTAATGCCAAAGCGAGTATGTAGGATATAATCCATTCCGATTTACCTGAACCTGTCATGCCTGCCACAAGACCATGTGGTCCATGTGCGTCCTCATGAATATCAAGAATGAAAGGTTCGCCATCCGTGCCCACTCCCACAGATACTGCCAGACTATCGCTAGGATTTGACTGTCTCCAGCGCTGAGCAATATTCAGGTGTTCCACCTTGGCAACCTCAAAGCTCTCTAAAAAGCCTAACGCTTTTGGCAAAACAAAATCACTTGAACTTGCTTCAGTCTTATATGTTGGCAGCGCCGCCGCAAATGCCGCGACAGCATCCATTCGCAAATTAATATCAGGAACAAATTCTGTTCGCTTACCAGAAGCGTCATTGGGATTATAAATTGTAGATAATGTTCTTTCCTTCAGTAAGGCTTTAGCATTGATAACTGGCGCAGGGGAAAGTTCTATAATTTTCGTACATTCCTTGGGCAACTCATCAAGCGTGTTGGCAATAGTTAAAACAGAGAAGCCTCTGTTCTTTCGCAAAGCAGTAATTCTGCTTATAAGCTCCAGAGAATTTGCCAATTCTACATCGGCAACAACAACAATGTAATAGGCGCCATAGTCCGTTATCAGCTCTACATCACCCATCTCTATGCGCTGCGCAAGCTCACGTTCTAGAAATAGTCCAACCTGCCTGACATCCTCAGGCTTTGCTGCCAAAAAACGCATCTGACGCATTGCCCCAAAGACATGCGGTAGTGCTCTAAAATAGTCAAATTGTGCTGTTTCGCTTTCGTTTACTAGCACTACCAACTTTACATCATCTGGCGAGTGTAGTGCACAAATCTGCACAAGCAGCCCTCGAAGGAAGTCTAAGGCATATGTTCGCTTACCTACAATACCACTAATAAAGTCCTGAAGAAGAGAGAATGTTACTGGCACTTCCTTTATAATTAAAGGCTGTCGTGAAATCTCTAATACATATTCTTTTAGAACATCTTCATCCATACTAAGCTTATCCTGAGGCCATTTGATATCAGCACTAAGCTCAACGTCACCTCGTCCAACACGTAGCTCCATGAAGTCTGCATGTACGCCTCTACGTTCAAAAATGCGCCGATCTGCACTGCATACGCGGCTAATGCACTCCTCAACCGAAATACGATTTTCTTCAAGAATGCTTCGCTGCAGCTCTTGTTCCTCAAGAATGCTGTTTCGTACTCTGTCAAGATAAGAAGCGTAAACAAAACGTCGTCGCTCCTCCTTACGAGCAGCTTTCTGTTTGTTGTAACGCGACTGAAGGTTTGGCCAAAGTATGGCGCCAGCAATCATAACTACAACCATACCGAGCATTGGTGCAGCTTGCATTAAAGTCCCATTTCCACCAATCAAATTTGAAAGCATATACATGCCCATCAGGCAAGAAGTTAACGCCATGCCAAGCGATGGTCCTATGCGCAAAATTGCGGGCGGCTCGTCTTCGATTGTTCTATTTGGTGGCATCTCGACCTCAAAAATTTTAGGGTCTATATTTCGCATGATGCGCGGACTGCGAAAAAATGGTTTAGCTTTCCTTTCATGATAAATTTCGTTTGCTTTAGCTACAGATACGTTTAGGAATGACTGTAGTGCTAAAGTATCACACACATTAATGCGCCCTCCAGGATTATTTAAAGCAATAAAACCTTTCCCTATAAGTATGCGTAACGCCAGTATACAAATTACGTCACCCACGCGAGTCTCTGCGGTTTTGCCTCTAGGCAATAATCGACCATTGATAAATACGCCATTGGCGCTATTCATGTCACGCACAGAAATTACACCGCAACTTTTAGTAAGCAAAACATGATGAGCAGAGCAGAACTCCGAATTAAAAACAATCGAGTTATCCTCTGCGCGGCCGATACTAATAGAACTGCCTTCCTGCAGCTGATACCGCACAAAGCTCTTATCGCAAGCCAATGGATACTCGCACAACAATGAACTAATCGTGCCGCTTTGCGATTTCAGACGAAGAAGGAGTCCATCAACAAGTACAACATCATTGCACTCGGTGCCTTTAGCATCAAAAATGCGCACGGTGTCCGAAGAAGAAATCATCCAGCTACCGTCCACTGCTTCTATTGCTGCCAAGCGAAAGGTTTGCCCCAGTTCGTTCTTATCAAAAATCCAATGTTTGCCCGAAACTTCTTTTGGGAGAACACTTGCGCTGATGTACGATTCTGATATTAAAGTCAACCTCATATTAAGCCCCTTGTTGCCAGAAAGCCTTTAATCTCTACGAGTGAAAACATGGCCTGAGATTTAGCCCAGTCTAAAATCCATTTTTGCAACTCCTGTTCGCCTGAAGTTTCAGCTTTTGCAGCACTTATTATCGCTACGATAAGCTGCAAGGGGCTTTCTCCGCCGTCCATAACTTCCATAAGTGGTAAACAAACAAAGTGCAAGCGCAACGGATGTGGCTCTAGATAAACCCACTGCTTAGAGAAGACCACATTCTGCAGTGGAAACCTTATGTCATAGCAAGTTTGTATCATTGGCAGGATACTTTTTACCATTGCAATGCCTTGTGGCACGCTTATGTTCTTATTTAGCACCTTAACCAACGGAAACAAAGTATCCGTATGCCAAAAGAGTCTTGATGTTTTAGAGCGTGTCTCATCATAAACAAGTGGTAGGGCGCCAGAAATACTTTCGCTCTGTATTCTGCGAGCTAAAACATGGTCAAGATGTTCACGCTTGCCAATTTTATAAGTTAAGCATCGCTTGCCTTTTTGCTTGCAAGTTCTAAATTTGATGTTTGCCATTTAAATTAGTATCAATCTCTTGCCATCAGAAAAGCCTAAATTTCCAATCGCGCATGTAACAGCAAGTTGCTCTCCACTATCAAAATCAAATAAAGTGCTGGTACTGTCTGCAACATAAAAATCACTCTCGCGCACAGACAGAAGTTTAGCGATAAGCGTGCTAGCATCTCGCACAGAGAGTTCCAACGGCACCCAGAAATCATAGAACTGCATAGTTGCGGCAAGCCAGACTCTTAATAGTACTTTCTCATTCATAGCTTAAGAACTTTCTGAAATGTATGGACTGTAGAAACCTTAGGGTCAATGCTCCTCTCGCAAGCCTCAAAAGTAAAGTTCTCATCTGCCAAACGTACAATATCCCCAGGCATCAACACATAGCCAACTCCTGATTCTAGCCGTTTGTCGCCAATCCATGTTCCATTAGATGACCATAAGTCACTTATGACATAATTGCCGTCTGCAATTGCAATAGTGATATGCCTGCGACTAATGGCAGGATTGTCTGAAATTGTGAATCCAGAATTGTCTATTGCTTTGCCTACATAGATGCCATTTTGGCAGCACTGCTTATCATTAGAAAATGTTAGAGGAAATACTTCGTTGGTCTTCGTGCGGCGCAGTGCCATTTGCCCAGTTGATTTTTCATATAATGGTTGAGAATACAACATTTGCGAATTAAGAACTGTTGTGTCTGTCGAGTTTCGGCTTGCTGATTCAGTCAATTTTATAGGCTCAAAAACAACTGTGGCAAATTGTGGGGTCAGAGTTGTCAGAGACTCACTTATGTTAGAGCAGATCGCTTGCTGCTGAGGCTGTAAGTAAGCTGTATCTAACTTAGATGACACAGGCGAAGTGATATTAAGATCTGATAGTGGTGCCCTGGAAAACTTATCTTCTAATAAGCGACTGTTCAATGGAAAGCCAGTACCAAGTTGAGACATATCGATGGCAGAACTACGTTTTTTAATGAACACAATTACGGCAATGACAAGTAGTGCGATTATGATTACTCCAATAACAATTAGAATTGTGCTTGCCTGCATATCTCGCTCCTCACTGTTCGCATCTACGCGCTTCTTGTCACTTTTGCATCAAACCGATATCTCATCGGCAAGTCTACTGAAGGTAGCAGATATATTGCGCAAGGCATCTGCTTGAGCGCTAAACCTTGCAGCAAATTTATTGTCGATACTTTCTACAGCAGAAAATACTCGTTCGATGTCTTTTAGCGATGATTCTTTAACATTGTAAAGCTCAGTAATGTAGCCTTTTGTGTTAGGTAAACCCTCTGCACTCCATAAGTCACCTTCATAGTTAAGAATGGAGCTGCACTCACTATAAAGACCTGTTGTCATAGCAACAAGCTCCTCTTTGCGTTTTTGGGTAAAGTCACGCTTGCATGATCCAAAGACATAGCCAGTTGTGCCTTTGTTTGAATTACTGTGTGCAACTGGAGTTGTATTTTTGTTTTTGGTAGTACTTCTTTTTTCACTAATGGCATTTATTGTTAAGTTGGGCATGTGGCTATATGCCTTAAAGATTAAAGCACAGATTATAATTACAATTGATGTTTGCTTTTGACTTGGGTCTAAGAAAGAGACGATAGATGGCATCTGAAAATCAACCCATTCGCCTACAGTTTCTGTGTGACCTTTTGGGACGATAGAGTTTAAAGGTAGTGCAGATACTATGTCATTGGCTTGGTTTCTGGCAAAAATCTTGTGTTTGTTTGCCGATATCTCAGAGTTATACTTAACTAAAAACGCTGCACTAAAACCTTGTGCATCTACTGCTAGACATCTTTTTACAAGTTTGCCTGCCGTTATGGTAATATACATTGCATCGTTTCCACCATCAGAGTGACCAGAAACAGTTACAGGATTATCTTCGGTGATCCCTAGACTTTTAACCCACTCTAACATATGTTGTTTGTTTTCAGGATCAGGGATAACACTTCCTTGAACATCGTAGAGCCATTCATTATCTGCTGTACCTGCAAATATCAAATAGCCTTCGTTTGTTATAGGATCTACGAAGTATGCCATATGATTTCCCGCATTGCGATCTGGATTTGCGTTTTTTAGGACGAGGCGGCTAAGTACAGGACTATCTTTTGCAAGATCAACTACCTCTTGCCACTCTTCGGTGTTCATAGAGCATGGGAGGTCGTCAGCTTCTAGATCATCTAAAATTTCGGAGAGCGTACTGCCAACGTGCTCTTCGTCCTTAAACACTTCCCTATAAATCAGTGCATCGAGAATACTTAATTCGTCGTCTGTCATAGAAACACTCCTCTCCTCCACACGCCTTTCACATTAAATAAATTACTCATCTTGAAGCCATGGCCACGGATCAGCTCTAAAAATGAATTCGCTTTGATTATAGCGATTTAGTTTGTCATAGATGTCTGCTGGAATTAGCATGATTCTTTGACCATTATAGGTCTTAGGATCGATCTTTTTCCACTCAGTTTTAAATCTCTCAGCTGCCTCTTTAAAGTCAGCGCCTTGAGCGATATCACCCTCGCGAACAAAAACAAGGAGTGAATTTCCTGCTAGCCAATCATTGGCAAGAATTTCCTGTAGAGATGTGTTGGCTTTGACTTCAGGAGGGAAGTAGCCCGTAAACCTTATATTCGTTTTTACCTTTACCCCAGAAGACACATCTGCAAACACATCTTTTGCCATTTGCTCTAGCTCTTCGCGAATTAAAAGCCCGTAGTAGTTATCCTTAATCTCTTTCCAATCGGCTGACATTTTGACGGTAAATTCATCTTGGTACTTATCACCACCTTTAATGTAGGCATACATCTCATGATAACCTTGTACAATCTGTACGGGGCGAAAGCTAGTAACAACTATATCTTTTGCAGCAAGACCATATTTGTTTTCAAGGTATCTAATCATCCTGTCTTTGGCTATGCCT
>JAIRQA010000064.1 GCA_031256715.1 Coriobacteriales bacterium
CCCAGGACACACATTTACAGGTTGGGATAGAGTGCTTGCACACATCACACAAGACACAACGATTACAGCGCTTTATGACATTAATCTTTTCACCGTCACATTTGTAGACTTTGATGGCACTGTGCTTAAAACTGAAATTGTTGCCTTTGATGGTACCGCTACTGCACCTTCTTCTCCCACACGCACAGGACACACATTTACAGGTTGGGATAGAGTACTTACTCACATCACACAAGACACAACGATTACAGCGCTTTATGACATTAATCTTTTCACCGTCACATTTGTAGACTTTGACGGCACTGTGCTTAAAACTGAAATAGTTGCCTTTGATGGTACCGCTACTGCACCTTCGTCTCCCACACGCACAGGACACACATTTACAGGTTGGGATAAAGCGTTTGACCACATCACACAAGACACAACGATTACAGCGCTTTATGACATTAATCTTTTCACCGTCACATTTGTAGACTTTGATGGCACAGTGCTTAAAACTGAAATAGTTGCCTTTGATGGTACGGCTACTGCACCTTCATCTCCTAGTCGTGTAGGACACACATTTACAGGTTGGGATAAAGCGTTTGACCACATCACACAAGACACAACGATTACAGCGCGTTATGAAGCCATACCTGCTCCAAAAGCACCTCCGGCGCCAGCAGCACCTGCATCAAGAACAACGCAAAGCGCGCCCGAACCCGAACCCGAGCCAAAAGTAGAACCCAAAATCGTAGAGCCACAAACACCTCGCGCAACACCCACACCACGTACCACACCTGTTGTGCCCCAGCCTGTTGTAGAGGAGGAGCCAGCTCCAGAAACCTCTTTTGCTCTGCTAAATCTGATTTTTGCCGCCTTTGGCGTTGGCACAACGGCTTTCTCCCTCATTTTTGCGTTCCGCCGCAAGATATACAATGCCCGCAACCAAGACAATAACAGTTACCAGCGTGCGGGAAACATAGAAAGCAGCAGAGTCTTGGCTTCGGTTTCTGAATACAAGAAGTCGCGCCTGTTTACATGCCAACTGATAGTCATTTGCTTGGCGGCTGTCTTAGGAGTTGTCCTCTTCTTACTTACAGAAGACATTACTGCAAAGATGATCTTTGCCGACATCTGGACATGGCTAAATGCAGTTTTCTTTGCAATCGGCCTTGCGGCAGCAGTGGCGCTCATTTGCAAAAGATATGAGCAAGCACAAAAAGAGCAAGAAGAGGACTTTGCAAGATCCATGCGGCAAACCAATGACAGCCTCTCCTTTGCATAAAGCAAGCAGCCAAAACATGTTAAAGACCTACCGTCCAAACACAAAGTAAAAGTTACTCTCTAAAGCAACGAGTACAAAGAAACTAACATCAAGAATCTTTAAAGAGTCACAACTATTTTAATTATGTCGAGAAGTACCAAAAGCACTTCTCGACATAATTTTTTTTATGCAATACAGCGATAAGGCGACTTTGGCAAAAAAAGAGGCTTGGCTCAAATTTTCTGGAGCATTGGTATATTTTTCGCTATAATATTTGCTTGCAGTTCATTTTTTTTATATTAGAAACAAATAAGAACGAAGGAGAGAGGAAGCAACCATGAAATTTAGTCTGCCTATGCCAAAAATGATTGAAGAAACGCGCAACCTGCGCGAAGGCAATTGGCTGCTTTTAGAGATTATCATTTTTATTTGCGTTTATATCATTGCCGGAATGGTCTTGCAGGGCATGTTAACTCTTATTCCCACACTTATGGCGCTATTTAGCTCGCCGGAATTTCAGCAACTTCTAGATAGAAGCGCAGACTATGCAACTGTCTCTGATCCCAGTTATATTAACGGTATTATCGCCGAGCTTTCTAGTAATCCTCTTATTGTGCTTTCTAGCCTATTTTCTACAGTTGCGCTTATAGCGGGCGCATTAGTATATTGCAGAGCTATAGAGAAGCGCCCGTTTCGCACTATGGGGTTCAGGCGTGGTCACGCAATTCGTGAGTACCTTGTTGGCGCGGCTATTGGACTTGTTGCCATGGGAATCTGCGTAGTGATATGTCTTGCAAGTGGCGCATCTGTAATTGATGCCAGCAAGGGAATAGGCTCAGTTGCACCCAGCGCAATGGCACCAACTCTGGGTTTAATTGCTTTATTTTTCGTTGGCTTTATAATTCAGGGTGCTGGAGAAGAGATTCTTCTTCGTGGCTACTTAATGGTCTCACTTGCAGCTCGTCAGCGTTTAATAGTTGCGGCAATTGTAAGTGCCGCCGCCTTTTCTGCTTTACATCTTTTAAATCCCGGAGCGCTTGATAGCCCTCTGGCACTTCTGAACATTATGCTTTTTGGTGTCTTTGCCGGTGTTTACATGATGAAACGTGGTAGCATTTGGGGAGTTGCAGGCATTCATGCGTTTTGGAATTTTGCTCAGGGCGTTGTCTTTGGCATCCCCGTTAGTGGCGCCTTTCAAATGGATTCTCTTGTAAAAATTAGTGCTACCGAGGGTTCGCAATTCTTTACATTTTTAAGCGGCGGCAACTTTGGTGTCGAGGGCGGCTTAGTTGCTACTATTGTGCTAGCAATAGCTCTTATTATTACACTAGTAGTTCCTGCTCGCAAAGACGAGGTTGCTGTTTGCGAGTAAGCTGGCTAGAAAACCAGCGTCGTATCTAACTGCGCTTTCGCGCCATCTTAGACAACTTGGCGGCCGTTTCTGGATCTAGACGGTCGCCTAAGGTTGTCTTGCCTATCATGTCAGAAGTCAATCTGCGGTCGGCCTCAAACTCGCTTTGTCTGCGTTCTAGCTCTTCTACAAAGCCAGCTGCCGACATGCGCACAACGTTCGAGCCTAAAACTGTCCACTGGATGCTAGCATCAGAACTTACAACTAGAACTTCTACACCAGCTTCTACTGCCTTTCGCGCTCGCCGCTCGATGATGTCATCTGCTGACACTCCCCGTGGCGAGAAAACAACCTCTATATTCGCGATTCTGCTAGTTTTTAACGCGGAATTTGCACTGGTATTGGCGGCAGTATTTAAGCTTGCGTTTGGTCTTGCGTTTGAGCTGGTTTTTGAGCTTGCATTTGGTCTTACATTTGGTCTTACATTTGAGCTTGTTTTTGAGCTGGTTTTTGAGCCAATATTTGCGGCATGGTTCAAAGAAGTGTTTGCGCCGCCGCCATCAAAGACTATCAAAGCATCGTCGTCAAGTGGCACAAAACTAGCAACATCACCTAGCAGGGCTTCTCTAGCAGAGTTATACAAGTCGGAACTAAAATCATTCGCATCCTGCAACTTCTGCGTATAGCGCCTAGTAGAGCGTAAAACATTGTAGCCGTCAATGATAATCAAGCGCATGGGCAAACTCTAAAAACATAAATGTTAGATATACTAAACTTCATAACTGCGTCGCAATTTAAATTTCAGGGCTATGCAGCCACATGTCCACATCCGCTGCAACATTCATATTAACGCACCTTAGCGACATAAGCGGCTCAACGCCCAGCATCTTGGCGACGTAAGCGGCTCAGTTCTCCGCACCTTGGCGACATAAGCGGCTCAACGCCCCGCACCTTGGCGACATAAGCGGCACAACGCCCCGCACCTTGGCGCATTTGATCTGCTCTGCAAATGTCACAGTTTTCATACTAACGCCCCTTAGCGGCCTTAGCTGCCAGTTCTTCTGCAGACAGAGCTGTCTCTTCAAACATTTCCTTTGCGTTTAAGCCAAATGCCGTATGCAAGGCTGTAAGGGCATCAGTAGTAGCTTGCTCGCTTATAACTACGCTTACACGAATTGCCGACGTAGAAATCATTAAGATATTTATGCCTCCATCTGCTAGTACCTTAAACATTTTTGCGGCAATGCCAGGAGTTGTGCGCATGCCTGCTCCCACCAAGCTTATTTTAGAGACATGCTCATCTATAACAATTTCACGAGCGCCAATCTTAACTACAACTGGTTCAAGTATGCGTCGCAGCTTTGCGCACTCGCCCACCGGAGTGGTAAAGCTGATGTCGGTTATACCATTTTCCGAGACATTCTGAACTATCATATCTATGTTTATGTGCGAGTTAGCTATCACGCTAAAGACCTCTGCGGCTATCCCCTGCGAGTCTGGCACACCACGAATAGTCACCTTAGCCTCAGAGTTGTCGTAGGCTATCCCCGATACAATAGCGTTTTCCATAGCTTTCTCCTGTACTAATGTTCCATGGTTATCGCAAAACGCGCTGCGACAATGCAAAGTGACATCAAATTTTCGCGCAAACTCCACCGCACGAACCTGCAAGACCCCGGCACCTGCAGCAGATAACTCCAGCATTTCCTCGAAGCTAATGCTAGGAAGCTTCTGCGCCCGTGGCACAACTCGTGGATCTGCCGTATAAACACCATCCACATCAGAGTAAATTTCGCAAACGTAGGCATCTAGCGCCGCCGCCAAAGCAACCGCAGAAGTGTCTGAGCCCCCACGTCCCAGTGTGGTAATGTCGCCATCTTCTGTAATGCCCTGAAAGCCTGCAACTATAACAATGCGCCCGCAATCTAGTTCATGACGGACTCGCTCGGTGTTAATCTGCGCAATCCTTGCCTTATTGTGTACTGTAGTAGTTAGAATGCCAGCCTGCCGTCCTGTCATGCTTACTGCACGATGTCCCAAAGCTTCAATCGCCATGGCCACCACAGACATACTTACTTGTTCGCCGGTTGCAAGCAACTGATCTAGTTCGCGAGCCGGAGGATCATGGTTAACAGAGCGCGCCAAAGCCAAAAGATCATCGGTAGATTTGCCCATGGCCGAAACCACTGCCACCACTTGATATCCACGCACCTGATAGCTCACCAAACGCTTTGCCACATTAATAACACGCTCGGCAGTGGCAAGCGATGTGCCACCAAACTTAGTTACAATCAGCATGCGCGCGCAAGCGTCATTGCTGTCTATTTTTAAATCGCAGCAAACAACATCATTGTTATTAGTATTTTTTTTCATGTTGAGAAGTGCCTCGTCGCACTCAGAAGCATTTTTTAGCATTGTAGCATTATAGCGGTTTTTAGGCTTTAGGCTGTGACAGCAGATGCCACAGTGGCTCGAGTGGTTCGCATAGAATGGTTCGCGTGGCACGACGCAAATTGCGGCGGATTGTGCGGGCTGGCTATGTCGGACACACCACGTAGGAGCGCGCCTTAGTTCGCCCGCCCGCTGTTCGCCCGCTCATGCGACTTGTGCTTGTCATTCGTAGGGGCGAACTGTGTTCGCCCGCTCGTGTGATTTGTGCCTGACGCCACGTAGGGGCGCGCCTTAGTTCGCCCGCCCGCTGTTCGCCCGCTCATGCGACTTGTGCTTGACGTCACGTAGGGGCGAACTGTGTTCGCCCGCCTGTTGTTCGCCCGCCCGTGCGATTTGTGCTTGTCATTCGTAGGGGCGAACTTTGTTCGCCCGCGCGCTGTTCGCCCGCCCGTGCGACTTGTGCTTGTCATTCGTAGGGGCGAACTGTGTTCGCCCGCGCGCTGTTCGCCCGCCTGTTGTTCGCCCCTACAATCCTAAATAATTTTACACCACCTGTTCGGCTAGGCTTCTGCAGCTGCGTTCTTTCCTGCAAGTCTTCCAAAACAAAGCGCGCTACCCAAACTAATACCTGCTACAGTAACCGGATACTCCACCAAGAAACGACCACCAGCCGTATTTCCGGCAGCATAAAGCCCTTTTATTGACGCGCCATCGGCATCAAGCACATGCAAGTCTAAATCTGTCTTTAAGCCGCCCATGAGTACCAACATGCCGGCATTTCCAAAGAAACAAGCATAATATGGCGGCTCTACTACAGGATAAAGCCTGCGGGAGTCTTTGCCAAAATCGTCGTCAGAACCCTTTGCGCAAAGTTCGTTGTAGCGAGCAATTTCTGCCTTAACAACATCAGCTGGCAAACTCATCTTTGCCGCTAGCTCATCTAAGGTATCGGCTTTGCATGTCACGCCATCTTCTACCATGGCCTTGGTAGTATAACCTAGGCCAAAGCCCGCTAAAACAGTTTCGTAATCGGCAATCTTGTCGTCGGGAACAAAGTAATTTACATAGCCATGACCAGTAGGCTGACTTAATAACTGCTCTGGCCACTTGCTATCAAAGATTTGCCAAGACGTGCCCCCTGGCTGACGCGAAAGTTGATCGGCAATATTTTGTCCTGGTATATCCTCGTTCATAAAACGCTTGCCTTCCATATTTAACTGTAAAAAGGCATCTACGCCAAGTGCGCCGCCCATATGATGAGTCATTGGTGCGTGCGGGCCTAGTTCCATCTGTCCACCAGCCCAGATACCCATTAGGTGACCGTCACCTGTATCTGCAGGTTTGCCCTTGCTATCCATCTGAGTATAAAAGCAAGCAAACTCATTAGCCCATGGCACATAGTAATCACGCATCTCTTGATTGTTACCATAGTCGCCACAACTAAGTACTACAGCTTTGGCATTAATCTGCGTCACTTTATCGTCAGCGTTACGTACGTATGCCCCTGTAACCGCACCCGATGAATCGGTAATTAGCAACTCTGCGCTTGTTCCATAATAGGTCTTCGCACCTGCCGCCTCAGCGATATCTAAGCAGTTTATACAAGCCCAATCCATATTGGGGTTTGTGGTGACTGTACCATGAAAGTATGGGTAGTATTCCTCGCGCCAATCGTATCCCTCAAGTGCTGGGAAGCACTTAGGACGAATATAGTTGGGATTCTCTGTAGTCTTGTTTGCTGCCGTAGATGGCAAAACCTCATAGCTGGCTCCCTCTAAGAACCAGTCAAAGTCGGCTCCAGAATGGTCATACCAGTAGTTAAGTAACGCAGGGTTTGTTCTATAGGTCATATCCTTTTGCAGCTGATTAACAATGTCTGCCTTAGACGCCCACTTAATTCCCAAGTCCTTTTGTATCTGGCAGTCTACAACACCAAAATCGCCTGCCATACTCACCCAGCCACGTTCTGGTTGTTTCTCGACACCAATAACGTTTTTGCCAGCCTCGGCTGCCTCTCGCAAGGCGGCAACACCAGCTAAGCCCAAACCGATAACCAAAACGTCGCAATCTAGAGTCTCGCTGATATTTGTTGGTGCTTTTGGTGCAACAAGAAATGATGGAGTTCCCGAAGCACCTGACGTTCCTGTTGTGGCAGCTGTGCCTGTACCACCAGTAGATGCCCCGCCATTTGTTGCCGAATTGGCTCCAGTTGCAGAGCCACTGCTTTGTGGCGCACAACCAATCAAACTTGCAGCAGCTACTGCCGCTGCCGCTCCCAGTCCGCCTACAAAAGCTCGACGCGAGACACTGCCAGAGCTAACATTTGCTGTCTGCAAATCACAGCCATCATGGTTTTCGCGATTATCGTCGCTGCCATTGGCAACGCTGTCTGCTCTACAATCGTGGTCTGCCTGACAATCGTTTTCTGTGCAATTTTCCTGATTTGCCTGTTGACAAAAGCTTGCCTGTTCGTTCTGGTTTTCTAAGATCCCGAATTTTCCCGCCTGTAATTCTTCGTTCATAAAACTTTCCTCTCTCTTCCAATAAACTGGCTTTATCTGTTTGTGCAACCGGTAATCCGGCGCCGAGCACACCGCCCCAATTTCTTAAATTCGCCCTGCAACTTTACGAATTTAAGAATTTAAGTTAGCTCTCTAACAGATGAAAATAACTGGTTCATTATAACAGTTGGCATTAGGTTAACGCCTCTGCAAAACTGTCGCAAATTGAGACAATGCGACTAGTTAACGCTTTTGCTTAGCTACTAGCGACTTATCTGGGCACACTCGCAGGGGCAACCAACGGTCGCCCGTAAAGTTGTCGCACCCGCACAAACTTGCGGGCAACCGTTGTTCGTCTCCACAAAAAAAGCAGCAACTGCTCGAACACGGGCGAACACAGTTCGCCCCTACAAAAAAACACTCGCGAACGGGCGACCAAAGGTCGCCCCTACAAAAAGTAACCACAGCAGCAACCGCTCACGAGCTGGCGATCTCTGGTCGCCCCAACGGCCGCCCGCATAAACTAACGCTACCTGCTAGCAACAAGTTGCGCAAGTACAAAATCAGCAATCTTTTTTATATCATTAAATTCAAAGCAAGCAATGCCCAAAATTTCTGCTGTGTTTATAATACGCTCCATGTCAGTTACAACAGCAACGATATCATTACCCTCGCCACCCAACTCTCGCGAAACATCATTAGGATTAGCAGCGCGAAACAACTCTATGGTGGGCAAAGAAGACTTGCGGTAGCCCTCTACTAGTATAATATTAAGCTCGCTTGCTAGCACTCCTGATGAATTTATATAGCTTGTGTTGGCGCTCATCTGAGCAATAATACTTTCTACAGGTAACTCTTCTGACAAAAGACGCACGCTGCCTAATTTATCAGGAGCGCTAACAACGGTATAGCGGCTGCCAGCTTGAGCGTGTCGCCAAGAATCCTTGCCCTCGTGATCGAAGTCAAAGCCAAAGTGCGAATGGTGCTTAACAGTACCCACGCGCACACCCCTGCGCGTAAGCTCGGCAACCACTTGCACCAGCAGCGTTGTTTTACCGGAATTCTGCTTACCCACAAAGGCTATGGCGGGTATACTTAGCACATTACCTCCCGCCGAGCCGGCTTGCTCATTGTTCACTGCTGCCACAAAACCACCTGTCCAACTTTAATCGAGGCTTGTACATCAATAACACGCTGATTGGCAGAGCCGCGCCAGCGCAAATCTAGGCTTCGCTTCTGCTCTATAAAAGGTCCATCTACTAGAACGTCTATGTGCTGCAGCAGCTTGCGAGCGTGCGCACTTGGGATGCCTTCAAGCAACTGCTCAAAAAGATAACCGCTGTATGCCCAAACAGTTAAGCCGCACTCTTCGCGTACGACTCGCGCTAAATCCAGCAAGCCCTCTGCTTGCTCAAAGGGCTCACCCCCAGTAAGGGTGATGCCAGCAAGCAGTGGGTTTGCTCGAACTTTATCTAGAATCTCATCAATGCAAGTTAATATGCCGCCATCAAACGCCTGTGCCTGAGGATTATGACAGCCTTCACAGTTGTGCGCGCAGCCCTGTGTAAATATAGCAAGCCGCACACCTGGACCGTCAACTATAGAGTCATCGGCAATGCCAAAGAGATTAACAAATTTATCAGTCATCACTTGCCATTTCAGTTGTCTAACATCATATCAGTCATCACTTGCCATTTCAGTTGTCTAACATCATATCAGTCATCACTTGCCATTTCAGTTGTCGCATATCATCGCTGTCGTCATTGCATCAAGTACAGTTTGTCCCAAAGGAAACTGCCTAACACGGCTCAACTCAGTGGCACGCGGGAGACCACAGGTCGCCCCTACAACTCAACTCAGTGGCACGCGGGCGACCGAAGGTCGCCCCTACAACCCAAGTCATCGTGTGGCACTCGGGCGACCACAGGCCGCCCCTACAACCCAAGTCATCAGTGGCACGCGGGCGACCAAAGGTCGCCCCTACGAGTCAAGTCGGCCACTACCTACGGTCGACCAAAGGTCGCCCCTACGAAGCAAACTATCCTTATCACACGGGCGACCAAAGGTCGCCCCTACAAGACAGGTTATCCGTGCCACTCGGGCGACCGAAGGTCGCCCCTACGAAACAAGCCAACCTGAGCACTCGGGCAAAAGAGACGTCAAGCACAAATGCTGCATTCAGTCTAACTGCTTATACCAACACCATGCTTAACGCGGTCTGCTTCTTCTGCGCGTTTGCCATTATTAAATCTATCTAGTGTACCCACCAAATAGCCTGTTATACGACGTATGCGCTCAAAGGGAATGTCAGCCTCATCGCGTCCGCATTTGGGGCAGCGCTCGCCTATAATGCCATTGTAGCCGCAAACAGGATCGCGATCTACTGGATGATTAACAGAGCCATAGCCCACGCCACTTTCTTTCATATGACGAATGACAGCCTCAAAAGCTTCCAAGTTTTGCGTTGGATCGCCATCTAGCTCGATGTAAGAGATATGCCCGGCATTGGTTAGAGCATGATACGGAGCCTCCAACTCGATCTTTTTAAAAGCATTAATATCATAATACACTGGCACATGAAAGCTATTTGTGTAGTAGTCGCGGTCGGTTATGCCCTCTATAACACCATAGCGCTCGGCGTCTATACGCACAAAGCGTCCGCTAAGACCTTCAGCAGGCGTAGCAAGTAGCGAGAAGTTTAAGCCGGTTGCAACAGCCTTTTTGTCTAAATAACTACGCATGTGTCCAACAATATCCAAGCCAAGGTTTTGAGCACGCTCGCTCTGACCGTGATGCTCGCCTATTAGAGCCTTAAGCGTCTCTGCCAAACCTATAAATCCAACCGAGAGCGTGCCATGCTTTAAAACCTCGCCCACCTCGTCATCCCATTTAAGATTCTCGGAGCCTGTCCACACGCCTTGGCCCATAAGAAATGGCATGTTGTAGACCTTCTTCTTGCTCTGAATAGCAAACCTTGCCAACATCTGCTCGCAAACTAGATCTAGCTTGTTGTCTAACATCTCAAAGAACTCATTAATGTCGCCCTTAGCGCGAATGGCCAAACGTGGCAAATTAATAGATGTAAAGCTAAGGTTGCCGCGCCCGGGCGTAACTTCATTAGATGGGTCATAGGTGTTGCCAATGACACGCGTGCGGCAGCCCATATAAGCGACCTCGGTCTCTGGAGTACCCTTATAATATTGGGCGTTAAAACTAGCGTCCATGAACGAAAAGTTGGGAAAAAGCCGCTTGGCGCTGGTAACGCAGGCCTGCTTAAAGAGATCATAGTTAGGATCTCCAGGGTTATAGCTCACACCTTCCTTAACGCGGAAAATCTGAATAGGAAAGATGGGAGTCTCGCCATGTCCCAGTCCTTCTTCGGTTGCAAGCAGCACATTTCTTATCACCATACGTCCCTCTGCAGAAACATCCATGCCATAGTTAATAGACGAAAATGGTGTTTGCGCACCCGCACGCGAGTGCATCGTATTTAAGTTGTGAATGAAGGCTTCCATCGCCTGATGCGTGGCTTTGTCTGTATCTTTCCAGGCTTGCTTTGCGGCGTAGGCTTGCACACGATCTACCACTTCAGGGCTGATTTCAAAGGTGTCGAGAAGTACTGCGCGCTCATGCTGCACATAGTTAACATCCATAATCAAGCTAGGAGTTAGACCGGTCTCGGCTTCTACCCGTGCCACAACCGCTTCTACCTGATGCAAAACATCTATAACATTACCATTTTCTACACCACTTTCTTTTTGAGCAATGTCTTTAATGTCTGCAATCATCTCTAGAGCTGCCGCGAGGTTTTTGCGATAGAAACGGCGGTAAGTTTTACGCACACCAATGGCCATGCCATAGTCAAAATTAGATATAGACTGTCCGCCATGTTGGTCGTTTTGGTTGCTCTGAATGGCAATGCATGCCAAAGCGCTATAACTGGTGATATCGCTAGGCTCACGCAAAACACCATGACCGGTAGAAAAGCCGCCTTCAAAGAGTTTAACTATGTCTATCTGGCAGCAGGTAGTTGTCAGGGTATAAAAATCTAGATCGTGAATATGAATGTCGCCCTCGCGATGCGCTTTAGCATGCGCGTCTGCTAGCACACTTAATTGATAGTATTGCTTAGCGGTTGCAGAGCCATACTTTAACATGGTACCCATTGCGGTGTCGGCGTCTATGTTTGCGTTCTCGCGAGCTATATCATTATTCTTGGCGTCGCTATGCGTGAGCTGATGAATTTCTTTCATAAGCTTGGTGCTCATTTCGCGTACGCGCGTGCGTTCGGCGCGATACTTAATGTAAGCGCGAGCGACTTGCACAAAACCGTTTTCGGCCAATACCTCTTCTACCAAGTCCTGCACGCCCTCTACAGTGGGATCACCCTCTATAGCACCAGCGTTAATCTTGCTTTGAACCTGAATAGCTAGCTTCTCGTAAGTCACTTGATCCTTAAGTGAACCTTGAGCGGTAAAGGCTTTCTCTATAGCATCGGTAATTTTCGCAAGATCGAAGTCTACCGCGCGTCCGTCGCGCTTAACTATTTTGGTTTTCACTGCACTTGCTGTCGCCTCTGCACGCAATGCAGCGGCGGCTTTGTTAGTTGTATTAGAACTCATGTCTTTCACCTTTCTTCTGCTTCGTTTACTGTTGCGTTTAAGTAGCGTTTGTTGTTGCGCTTCCTATAATGTTTTGCTATTACGTTTCCTTTAGAGAGTCGCCAATTAAAGCGTCTAACGTTTAAGATCGCGCTTGCGTAGCCATTAACGCGCTTCGCTCGACCTTTTGGTTGCCCGCTATTAATCATTGTTTCCCTAGGGCGGAAGCCCCCACGGTTGTAGTTGCTAATTGCCTTCGTAGCCAACATATAAAACCACAAGCCTAAACTGGGTTTATGTCGCTTCCCACAGATAATTAACAGATTTTTTGCAGTATTACCACTATATATTGTGCTGCTCCGTTTTTAACTGCACATAGTATAGTAGAACTACTGCCAACATTTTGCAAGGGGGATTTTGTGTTTTTTTCTCAAAATTATATTTTTATCGTGTTTTAACAGAAACGAATACGTAAGCGGTCATTAATTTTAGACAGTGTGACCAAAGAATAAAAGTTAGCATTAGATAACAAAGGTGGGTGTGAGTAGAGATGCATCAAACGACAAAAAAGAGCTGAACCAAAAGATGAAGCAAAAGATGAAGCAAAAAGAAGAAAATGCAAAACAAAAAGCTAGCCTAAAATCAAAACTTAAAAATAAAAGAGGCTTCGGTAGTTTGTGTGGTAGGGACTTAACCCCAATCCTTTACATCATGCCGCCCTTCTTATCTTCGCCTTCTTCTCTTTGGCTGGCCTTCCCGGCAGCTGCGGATTGTTGTCTGAGCACCTGAGCATGAGCAAGGCCACGAGGTTGTCGGTGTTTCTGAATCCGTAGCCCATTTTCACAGTGACTTTGATCTTGTTGTTGATGGCCTCGACGCGCGCGTTGCTGATGCCGAGATCGACCGCCGCTATTATGTCGTCGCGCCGCCGTCTGACCTTCTTGTTTACCGCCACCACCTGCGGTATGCGGCAGCGACTGGCCCTGGCAAGCCATTCGTCCAGCAGCGAGGCCGCCTCCTCGGCGTCGGGTGCCTGAAACACCGCCCGCAAGTCCTCCTTAAGCTCCCATGCCCGAAATAGATGGGAGCCCGCTTTTCTCACCTCGTCCAGCTTGGCTCTCTGGCCGTCAGTGAGGTCGTTTGGGTTTTTTACCAGCGCGTAGCGCGACCCCT
>JAIRQA010000124.1 GCA_031256715.1 Coriobacteriales bacterium
GTACATTTGCAGATGCGCTTGGCGATGTGCTTGCAAAAGAACCATAGTTCTCGACATATTTACGCCAGCTAACCATAAATGGCGTTTTTGCAGGCCCCTTAAAGGCAAAAGATGTGATGCGCGGGAAGACCTCGCCGGTTTGCACGGCAATATCGCTGATTTTGCCTAGCTCCACTCCGGAGCTATCCACAACGGGGCGACCCAGCATCTGGGATAGATAGAGCATATGAGATTCCTTTTCACGGTGTGCGCCCCTTGACAACCGCGAAAGAATGCGGATGCCAAAGGACTAAGAACTGTGAGGATGGTCGTGATCGCTCACGGGTGTCCTTTCTTTAGGTTACATGACTGTTCGCTATTTGACAGTTTGGCTGTTATACACTTTAGCTCTTATCGCCAACAGCGAACTATGTCATTCTAGCACAACTTATTTTTTAAAACTACACAAAAATTAATGACAAACAAGGTCGGCGGGAGCATGGTGAACAAATATCTAACAGTTGCGGGCGCATGAAGGACGCGTGGCGGGCGGTGTGGATGACCGCGGTGGACATGGGGGGCGGGACGGACATGGGTGGCGAAGCGGACAAAGCGGACATGGGGACGGTTCTGTTGTCTGTTGATACTATGTTCGCCATGTGATTTAAGGAGAGAGGCGATCGGGGCGGATCGCCTCTTATAAAGGGAGTGGCTTGCAACCACTAGCAGAATAGTGTCAGTATTTGTTTATTTATTGCATTGTTTATGAATTAATTGTGTTAACAAGCTACTGAAAACAAGAAATGCACTACTTAAATACTACAAAAAATCGGTCGCCACAGACATTTTGCAATTGTTTTGCGGCCGCTATTTTAAGATAATGCTAGCATGCTAATAGTCGTACAAATAAATGCGCTAGCTTCTGATAGCCTGCAACAGGAATAGATTCGCCTCTGCAAACAGGCGATATTTGAGCTTGCTTAAATATCGAATCTATAACTTGTAGATTTAACGCTCTTATAATAGCATTATCGCTATTATTTATATTAGCATTAACATATGCTAGCATAGAATTGCGTACTGTTTTGCGCCGCTGAAAAAACGCTGCATCTACTATGGTAAAAAGAGCTTGCTGCATTTGCTGCCGCAAGTAAATGTCGTGGCTTATGTCCGCTGTGGACGCACTATGATTTCCTGTAAGAAAAAGTTCGCTTTTGCAGAAGCTGTCATTGCCGTTCTCTTTGCCAACATAACTGTTAGTGTCGCCGCTATTGCGCTGCAAGTGCAGTACAGTAGAATTAACACGCGGCGGTGGGAGAAAATTACTTGCAGAAACCTTAAAGCTATCTATGGGCAAGGCCAGCGATTGCAACTTTATAGTGTAAGCGCCGTAATCTTTGCTGTTAGGCTTTGCCATCATGCGTTGAGCAACTTCAGATTGCACCATTACAGTTGCACTTTGCAAGCAAGAAAGCCGCACAAAGCACTCTAGAACCAGTGTTGCTGCCACAGCGTAAGGAAGATTTGCAACTAACTTTGTTGCTTCCCTTAAAGGGCTGTCATCTGTAGCGAGCACATCTAAAGCGTCAGCATGTAAATAGCAAAACTGTCTTGGATAACGTGCTTGAATGTCTGCGAGGACTGGCAGAAGGCTAAAGTCCTTCTCAACAGAAAAAACTGTAGCATCTGCAAGTAGCAATGCTTCGGTTAGAGTGCCAATGCCAGGCCCGATCTCTAGAATTTGGTCGCCACGCGATACTTTAGCCAAGCGCAGAATGCGTCCTATAACTCCGTCAGAAACGAGGAAGTGCTGTCCCAAGGATTTTTTTGTGTTAAGGCCATAGCGCGTTAAGATTTCACGGGTCTTACCAGGTGTTGCCAAGGGAGAAAACTCAGGCATTGGCACCCTTGTTATTGGCGCCCTTGTTAGCTGTCTGTGTCGCGTTAGAAGAATCACCGTTGTTGGCGGTTGCGTTGGTGTCCGCATTGATGGCCGCATTCGTAGCAGTGCTAGCGGCAGTGGCTGCTGCCGTGTTGGCAGTTGCGGCTGCAAGTTTCCACCTATATGCAAAGCGCGCAACCGCCCCACCAGAAGCTATCGCCCTTTGTTCAAATGCCATCTGACTCTGCGCTTCTTTTCGCATATGAGCAAGCTCGTTTATGTTGATGCTTGCCGTTGCTTGCGACGTTGCCGCATGCGACGCCGCCTGGGCTGTTGCTTGCGATACTGCCGCATGCGATGCCGCTTGCGCTGTTGCTTGCGATACTGCCACCTGCGATGCTGTTGCTTGCGATACTGTCGCCTGCGATGCCGCTGTTCGAACGGCTGCATCATGTGGGGCATTTACTTGCGACACCTGTGCCTGACTAACAGCTTCATGTGATTTTTTTTGTTGAGAAGAAATCACTTGCGACGTCTCTATTTGGGCAGCTGCCTCATGCAAAATGCTCACCTTTATGTCAGGCAACTGCAAAATATCATCCGGTAACTTAAATCCCACGAAATTGTGAACTTTTTCTATGCCAAATCCTGCCACTGCCAAAGCGCTTTTGGTAATCGTCACCAGCGGATCATAGCCATGCTTGTCGCCGCCACCACCAGTAATAAATAGCTGCGCCGGCCGCTTAATGCGCGGTGGCACGCCCAAAACGTAATGTTTTGCCCAATAAGGCTGCATGCGATCGAGAAGTGCCTTTAGTTGGGCTGACGGTCCGGCAAAATAAAGTGGAGCCACCAAGGCAAGGGCATCGGCTTGCTCCATAAGTCTTAAAAGTTCTGGATAATCGTCCATTAGCTTGCTATTGTGCGTGCTATTGTGCTTGTTATTGTGCGTGCTATTGTACGTGCTATTATGCTCGCTTGCTAGCACACATATACCGGTTTTTGAACAAGCATTGCATCCATTGCAGGGGTTAACATGCTTTTGTGATAAGCAAAATCGCTTGGTTTGGGCGCCAGCTTCTTCAGCTCCTTTGGCAATGAGATTTAAGAGATATTCGCTGGCATGCGAGCGCGGCGAGCCACAAATCAGCAAGATGTTTGGACTGAACTCGTGCCCAAAACCATAAACTGAGGTGCTGTGACTTGCGCCATTATCTACGTCGCTGCTCATATTGTTACCAAAATTAAAATTTGTACTTGTCTTTAGCTCTGAAAAGCTAGTCATAAACAGTTTACTCCATTATTCGCGGTTGCGGTCGAAAAATCGCAGGGCATTAGCATAAATCTCTGTAAGAAAAGCAATGGCTTCACGCTCAGTTGCCTCTTGCCGTGCCGCTTGCTTCATGGCAGCTTCAAGGCTTCCACCCTGTCTGGCACCATGATGTTTCGTTGTCACTTCATTGGCAGTCCTTATTTGCGTCTCTTTATTAATTAAACCTCTTGCCATGGCCAAAGCGGCCGCTGTAAAAACTGTATGTTCTGGACCACAGACCACGCCGCGCACTGGCTCTGGCGCCATAAAGGGCGCGTCTGTCTCTGTAACCATGCGTTCCACAGGACAACGCGCAGCGGCGTCGCGCACCTCATCTGCCTTTTTAAATGTTAGCGGACCGCCAAAGGCAACATGAATTCCAAGATCCAAAAAGGGCTGAAGTGTGTCGTAGTCTAAATTATAGCAGTGCAAAAGTATTCCGGCAGGATGTTCGCCGTGTTCTTTTAGTATACTCAAACCATCATCGTGTGCCTCGCGCAAGTGCAAAACAACCGGAAGCATAAGTTTATTGGCAATTTGCAGCTGTCGCATAAATACTTTACGCTGTGTTTCTCGTGGGCTATTGTCATAATGATAATCTAGGCCAATTTCGCCAATAGCAGCGGTTATAGGCTGCTGAGCACAAATTATTAACTGTCTTTCGATCTCTGCCGTATATTTGCTGGCATTATGAGGATGACAACCAACAGCCAGACGCACATGTGGCGCCTTTTTACCTGGCTCGCAATGTGGATCATTAGTTTCATTGTGCCACTCTTTAAGCAAATCGTTGGCAGTTTTTTGCCACTGCGACAAATTATTGTATGTATAAAGCGGGTCTTCTGTTGGATCTGTAATGCTAACTATAAAGTTTACGTTGTGACTTGCCGCGCGCGCCAAGGCAAGTCCCGGATGATGCAACATGTCTAAATGACAATGCGTATCTGCAACTGGGATGCCAAAAGTCGCTTGCGGTGCTTCTATGACTTCACCTTTTGTATTGCGAATGCAAGCATCCCAAATTATATCTTTTTGTTTCTCGCTAAAACTGCTCTCCCTCATGCTGTCTCTCCTTATAGCTTCTATGGTTTTGCCGTCTTTGTTGGCATTCGTTTATACTATAAGAGGCACCGCGTTAGTGCGCCTCAGTTTGTTTAAGTTAAATCGTCTTTGTTAACATTCATTAACACTATCTTGCGCTTACCTGGCAATAACCTCATCAACCATCGCTAAGTCGTCTTTACCTGCATTCGTTAACACTATCTGGTGCATGCTCTTTACGCTTAAATAAGACTGAGCTCTTTTCTTGGAAAAAGCGGGTCGCCAACTTCTACCCTATTTCCCGCGGGAAGTCCTCCCCAACATGTCGTCTTTTTTGCATCGGCATACATCAGGCTACTGTCAAGTCCTAAGCGTCGCCATACCTCAGCAGATGTGTTTGGCATTACTGGCGCAAAAAAGACAGCTGCAATGCGAATGGTTTCAAGGATATTGTACATCACAAAAGAAAGACGTTCTAGTTGCGCAGACTTTGCAAGCGCCCAAGGAGCGCTATTCTCGACATAAAGATTAGCTGCGGCCACCAGTTCCTGAACTGCTGCCATTGCGCCAGAATAATCCAATGCCTCTATGCTAGCATAATAGCGTTTGTATAAGCTAGCAGCAATTTCTTGCAGCGGATTTCCCATTTCTTCTGTAAGCGCTGCCGCAACTTCAGAACTAAGTTCAGGTACTAATCCGTCAAAATATTTATTGGTCATATTAAACGCACGCGAACAGAGGTTACCCCAACTATTGGCAAGGTCTGCGTTATAAACTTGTGCCATACGCTCTAACGATATCGAGCCATCGGCACCAAATTGCACGTCGGTAAGGAAGTAATAACGATATCCATCGACGCTGAACACTTCGCAAAGTTCGGCAGGCGAAAGCGCGTTTCCACGCGATTTGCTCATCTTTTCGCCTTTTGTAAGCAAAAAGCCATGCGCAAACACCTGTTTTGGCGGCTCTAAACCAGCTGCCATAAGCATGGCCGGCCAAATAACACAATGAAAACGAATGATGTCTTTGCCCACAAAATGTACCTGAACAGGCCAGCGCTTGGCAAAGTTTTCTTGAGCCAAAAGCGAAGAGTCACCATAGCCAACAGCAGTAATATAGTTAATGAGCGCGTCCACCCAAACATAACTCACATGGCCAGGCGCAAAGGGAATTGGCACACCCCAATCGAATGTTGTGCGCGAAACGCTTAGATCCTTAAGACCGCCTCTAACAAAAGAAAGTACCTCGTTGCGACGAATTTCCGGCTGAATAAATTTTGGGTTAGCTTCATAGTATGCCAGCAGCTTCTCTTCAAATGACGAGAGCTTAAAGAAAAGGTTCTCTTCCTGCACATAGCTTAATGGACGACCACAGTCTGGGCAAAGTTTCTTACCATCCTCGTCAGTTGCCGGCCGGCCCTGTGTAGCACCTGCTGCTGCTTGCTCGGCAAACTCTGCCAGTGCTTCATCGGTAAAAAAGGTCTCATCTGGCAGGCAGTAAAAGCCCTCATAGTTGCTCTTATAAATATAGCCATTGTCGTAAAGTGTCTGAAAAAATTGTTGCACGCCGCGGGTGTGACGCTCCTCGGTTGTGCGTATAAAATCGTCATAACTAATGTTTAACTCTTCCCACGCCTGCTTAAATTTTGGCGCAATGCTATCCACCCACTCTTGCGGGCTAACACCTGCCTCCTCTGCCTTTTGTGCCACTTTCTGTCCATGCTCGTCTAAGCCGGTTAACATCCAGACATCACGGTCTGCCATGCGCATCGCCCGCGCCAAAGCATCGGCCGCAATCGTGGTGTAGGCCGTTCCCAAATGTGGCTCGCCATTAACATAGTAAATCGGCGTCGTTAGGTAAAAGGATGCGTCATTTGCGTCTGGTGCGGCTGGCGCGCATTCTGCGTCAATCGAGCTTTTTGCGCCTTTTGCGCCTGGTGCGGCGGGCGCGCTTTCTGCATCCAGTGCGGCTGGCGCGTCATTTGCGTCTGATATGTCATTTGTTTCTGAAGCGTTTTTTGCGTCTGACGCGTTTTTTGTTTCTACGTTCATATTAAACTCCAAGTTCATCATAACTTAACCATGTTTGCATTTTTATTTTGTTGATAAGTACTCTGCCGCCGACAAAGCTGCCACTTGTCCTTCACCCACCGCCTTGGCAACCTGCAATGGTTCGCCTGTGCAATCACCGGCAGCAAAGACTCCCAAAACAGAAGTACGCATGTTACTGTCTACGGCAATATAGCTGCCATCTAGCTTAATTGTGGGCAAAAGCGAAGTTAGAGCGACATGTGGTCGCAACACAAACACTCCTTTGGCGGCGATCGTTTCTTCGCCACCATCTTTTTTGGCAATGTGTACCTGTTTAACTCCTGTGGCATCGCCATCTATTTTGGTGATTTTTCCCTCGTATGCTAGTACACTAGCATGCAAGTGCTGGCTTTCATTAGTTTGTTGCTGCCCTTTTAATTGTTGTCTCTCGCCTGCCTCGCTAGTCGTGCCAACCTCGACAGCCTCGCCTGCCTCGCCTACCTCGCCAGCCCTGCCAGCCCTGCCAACCTCGACAGCCTCGCCTGCCTCGACAGCCTCGCCAGCCTCGACAGCCTCGCCAGCCCTGCCGGCAGTATCTTGTTTCTGTGCCAGCTTGGGCGCAACAAAGTGTACTTTTGCACCAAGGCCATCAAGAAAGTTTGCTTCCTCTACGGCTTGCGCGCTAAGTCCAGCAACAACAACGCTAGACTGTCTATACAGCATGCCATCGCAAGTAGCGCAATAGCTTACTCCCCGGCCAAGGTATTCCTTCTCGCCATTAATAACATTTGTGCTACTCGCTACTCCAGTCGCAAGGATAATAGCTTTGGCCAAAATGTTGTCACTGCCAGAATGCGAGATAAAGAAGTCGCCGTTAAAAGGCATAATATTTACAACGCGCGAAAAAAGGAACTGAGCTCCAAGTTTTTGGGCGTGCGCGCACAAATTGTTAAGTAGTTCAGTACCACTTACGCCAGGCATGCCAGGATAGTTGTCTACAAGATGAGACTTAGCCAAAGGCGATTCCTGCGGTTTATTAGAGATTATAACAACCTCTTTATTTCGTGCCCTTGCACTAATTGCCGCAGACAGTCCTGCCGGCCCTGCTCCTATGATAGCTATATCGTACATTCGTTTGTCATCTTTTCTGTTGTCTCGCTTAGGCGTCCGGCGCTCATGTTCATTTTCTGCCATCGCGCTCGCACGCACTTTCTGTTGTCTCGCTTAGGCGTCCGGCTTTTTCAAGCGCCCAAAAAATGAAACTCTCGTAAAGTTCTGCGGCACTTATTCCGGCAGCGCGTGCGGCGTCTGGCAAAAGCGAAACCGGCGTCATGCCTGGAATAGTATTAGTTTCTATAAGCCATGGTTTGTCGTTAGCGTCTACAATCATATCGGTTCGCGACATGCCGCTACAACCAAGCACTTTGTGTGCCGCAAGCCCGGCAGCCGATGCAGCCAAGGCAGCTTTATCGCTAATGCGCGCTGGGATAATATGCTCGCAGCCACCAGCAGAATATTTCGAGTCAAAGTCATAAAAGCCACCTCTGGGCACAATCTCTACAATTGGCAGTGCAAATGCGTTACTGTTTCCAAGCACGCCAACAGTGATCTCAGTACCGTCAATGAACTTCTCTACAAGTACCTCACCCGAGACAGCAAACGCCGATGTTAATGCGTTCGCCAGCGAAGCATCATCATGAACGACAGAAACACCAACAGACGACCCATCGCATACCGGCTTTACAACACATGGAATGCCCACCTCAGCCACGACTCGCGAGTGCGCCTCCTGAACACTTCGAGCCACGTCGTCTTCTGCGGCTTTTTGGTCTGGGCAATTGGCGGTGCTACAATGAGCGCTGTTACCAAGTGAGTCGTTGCCAACAATACTAACAACAATGCCGGGAGCCGTAGAAAGCCCAACGGACTCATACATAACTTTCGTACGTGCCTTATCCATAGCAAGAGCGCTTGCTAAAACGCCACTACCGGTGTAAGGAATGCCAAAAAGCTCCAGTGCTCCTTGAATGCAACCGTCCTCGCCTCCCTTGCCATGCAATGCAATAAAGGCGACATCGGCACCGCTATGCGCAATCTTATGCATAAATCCACGTTCGCCGGTGTCTACAAGCACTACATCGTGTCCGCGCTCCTGCATGACTTGCTGCACGCCTTGAGCGCTAATCAAAGAAATTTCGCGCTCGTTAGATGTGCCTCCGCAAAGCAGCACAATTTTGTATTTTTTTGTGGAGAAGGACGGTGTGGCTTGCAGCGCATTGGCAGGTTTTGCGCTATCTGTTAACAAATCTGTTCTAGTCATGAAATCCTTATCTTTACTATTTTCATCGTCGTAAGGGCATTATTACTTTTACTACTAACCAACTACTGGGATTTTTAGATGGGTTAATTCTATCACTACAAACAGATATTGTTGCCGCTGTGCCTAATGCCGGTTAAAGCGTCACGGCGACCATTGTACGGTCATTGTTACCGCTGTGCCTAATGCCGGTTAATACGTCTCGGATGTCATTGTTACTGCTCATACATCACCGTTGTACATTTTAGGCGCACTCGTAGCGCCAAACTGTTTTCGCCGATATTTCGCTGTCAAGCTTACGTCAGCGGCAGCAGTTGTCTGTGCCTGCCTCTGTGCCTGCTTATTTTATTGTACCGTATCTTTCAAGATTATTTCTTAAAATATCAGGCTGAGTAAATTCTTTCCAAGCATAATCATATGATGTCTTTTTGTCTTCAATCAATTCTATTGTGATACTTTCTTGCATTTTTCCATAAGAAAGTTCTATTTTTTCGTAATCAAGATATTTTTCTATTCCGCCCTTATCCACAAAACCCACTCCCGTATTGTAAATGTTTAGCTTTACAAAAGGATGTTTTTTAACCAAAGTTATTATTGTGCCGGCAATCATAAATACAGCAAAAAAATACCAAAGATCACTTGTTAGAAAAGCGAAGGTTTCTGTTTGCAGTAATAAATTGCTAATTTCAGGTATTCTTGTAACAAACAGAAAAGCAAAATAAATTACCCATCCGATTATTGCATCTTTAATTTTTCCCTTAATGCTGTAATCTGATTTTAAACTATGACTAGAAACCTGATTTTTTTCCATTTTTATGCTTCATCTAAATACGCGACAATTTTTTTATCGGGACGCATTAATGACGCATCGTCGATCTCTTTAAATTGAGTTATTTTGTATTTTCTATTTTGGTATACAATCTCCATGCCAACTTTATATTCAGCATAAAAACGTTCTGTACGCTTTGTTTGCAAGCCTCCAAAATTATAAAACTCCATCTGAACGCTATTATCGCTTAGCACAACAAACTTAGGCTTAAAACCAGCTTTATGAACATGATGATAAGAGCCAATGATTATGGCAACCAGCAAAACAACAATTAAGATTCCGCAAACTAAAAGAAATGGATCCATGTTGTACTCCTTATTAAATCATACGAAACACCAACCATTTGCAATCCCGTTTCCTCCGTGGCTGTGCAAACTTTTTTATTAGAGAAAATTCTACTCTATTCTATAATTTCGTCAAGATCACGACAGTATAGCTAAGCCAATAGGCTACAAAGCGTTACTGTTCACGCCCCACCCTATGTCACCCTGACGCGAGCGAAGCAAGAGCTTAAAGGTTCTAGTTCGCCAGACCGAAGTGTCAGAGCCTTAAGCATTGCCGCCACGGCAATCTCAGGATGACGCAGGGGGTCGTGAACAGTAACTACAAAGCCGCAGGCGCAGCTAATTGCAAGGATAAACAACAAAGCTAGTCAGTCACCATCCAAATAAAAAGCCTCACGGGTAACCGAGAGGCTTAACTTTACTAATGCATAGGTATTACTAATACCAAGATATTAAAGATATTAAAGATATTAAGCCGCAACCAACTTAGGCAACACCTTAAACATCTTGTAAAGACCTGTGTCAGATGGCACATCAGACAACAGTCTATAACCAAAGCGCTCATAGTATCCTACTAGAGCTTTCTTGCAGTCTAAA
>JAIRQA010000134.1 GCA_031256715.1 Coriobacteriales bacterium
AGCCAGCGATAAAAATTAGTCTCACGCTACCGTTGACCGAAAGCCCCCATGACTGCCTACAGCGATATGATATAAATTACATAGTGAGTGGTGTTATCAAAAAGCGAGCATTTTAATAACGGAAGAGAACCACGGCGAAGGCAGCATCTAGGCTTTCACCATGAGGAGAGTCCCCAAATGTAATAATGGCAGAGAGGAACAAATGAGGGTGTATTTGTTAAACCTTCATTCCCCAAAATTTAGTTCTTACATAAAGGGAATTGGAAAGGAAAATATCAAATGCAAATATATGTCAAAAGCCTACTCTGGTAAAACTATGGCTATTGCAATTTCAGATGAATATAAAGTTTCTGTTGACGTAGAAGAGGCTATTTGTCGTTCGGCAGAAGCGCTAGATTATTACTTAGATAAGTTCAGATCATTTCGGATCATGTGTTGTGAAACTAAGCTTAGCCAAGAAACGTTTTACAAATGCTGGACCGCCATGGAAAGCTTCTTTAAGTTTAAAGGGCAAGGTTTTCATAGCGATAAAGATTTTGAGTTAGACATAGATAACGAAATGGTTGTAAAGAATGATAAAGTTTTAGCGCATATCACATATCTTCAGTTAAAGAACTCCCTAATTGCACTTTGCACTGCAAAAAAAATTGCCAAAGAGCAGGTTAATGTTATATGTAAAGGCTGGGATGAAAAACTATGATTAAGTATGCGGTGGTTTTTTCTGGACAAGGCTCCGAAAGAGTAGGGATGCTTAATGATTTTATAAAAGAATCTGAGATGCTAAAAAGAACACTCTCGTCATTAAGCGCCGTAGTGCCAGACAACATAGACAAAATTATAGCGTCATCAGATAGTGCTGTAATTACCAAGAACAATCAGATATTGTTGCTGCTGTTTCATAAATTAATGTCGGATTGCATTATAGAAAAAATTGGCTATCCCCCCCAATTGTGCATGGGGCATAGTTTTGGTCAGTTTTCTGCAATTGTAAGAAGTGGAGCCGTTGCTCTTTCTGATATGGTTACGTTTGTTCTTGCAAGAACTAAAACTATTAATGATCCTCGTATTCAGGTGAAGGCCTATTTTAAAAGCATACATGGGATAACCTTAGAAGCATTTAAAACGTTATATGAAGAAGAAAACTTGCAAGGAAATATCGAGTTAGCATTGCACAATCAAGCAGAACAGATCGTGGTTGCGGTTACTGCTGAAGGTGAATTAATTCTTAAAGAGCTGGCGATAAAGCACAACTACATGCTTAAAGATATAAACGTTTCTAGACCATTTCATACTCATTTTATGGATGAGTTTAATGCTTGTTTGCAACCGCATATCGATGCGCTTCCATTTATAACGGCCAATATTCCTGTTTTGGTAAATAATTCATTGGCTTTAATTACCAATACAGAAGCTCTGAAAGCAGAAAGCAGAATTCAGATGATAGTGCCTGTTTTTTGGTATGAAAGCATAATCGCTGCCTCCAAGCAAGTTGATGCTTTTGTCATTGTAGACCCAAGCGATACTCAGTTTAAGATTATCAAAAGGATTGCGCATGGCAAAATACATAATGTAAATAATTTTGGCGTATTAAATATGATTGAAAAGAGGGGATTGTAGAATGGCTGAAATAGAGAAAGTTGCATTAGTCACAGGTGCCTCAAAAGGAATTGGGGCAGCTATTGCATTAGAACTTGGGAAAACTTTTACTGTCATAGTTAACTATTGCAGCAATGAAGAAAAAGCATTAGAGGTTGCCTCGCAAATTATTGCTAACGGTGGGAAAGCCAAGACAATGAGGGCGGACGTTACTAATGAAGATGATGTAGTTGCTATGTTTCGCAACATAAAAAACACCTACAAAACGCTTGATCTGCTTGTAAACAATGCAGGAGTTACTTCCGATGGATTTCTAATGACAATGAGCTTAGAGTCATGGAATAAAGTTATTCAAACCGATCTTACCTCGGTGTTTTTATGCACCAGAGAAGCCATAAAGGTTATGTATAACTCCAAAACAAAAGGGAGAATAATAAACATATCCTCAGTTAGTGGAGTGATTGGTTTAGAAGGTCAGGCAAACTATAGCGCGGCCAAAGGAGGGGTGATTTCATTTTCTAAAAGTGTTGCCAAAGAAGTATCCAAATATGGAATAACTGTAAATGTTATTGCACCAGGGTTTATAGAAACGGAGATGATTAAAAAAGTGCCTAAGCCGCATATTGACCAAATTGTAAGCGGTATACCCATTAAGCGTGTAGGCACAGTTGAAGAAATAGCAAAGTTAGCTGCGTATCTTTCAGGTGAAGACGCCGGTTATTTTACAGGTAAAGTCTTTACCATTGACGGAGGAATGGTTATATAAATGAGAAAACGTAACGGAGGATTTTAACATGAACATTAAGTCTCAAATCGCGGAAAGAAATGAATTGTGCAACTCTATCAGGAAAATAATTGTGGAGCGTCTAATGCTAGATATCCCAGTTGATTTCATCAGTAACGACCAACCTTTAGTTGGAAGAGGATTAGAGTTAGATTCAATTGATAGTCTGGAGATATCTGTTGCTGTAAACATGGAAATGGATATTACTATTACAGATAACAGCTCCGATATTTTTAGTTCTGTAAATCGCATGGCGGATTTTATAGAAAATGAAAGAGCAAAGGTGTGTGCTTAATGACTAATCAAGAAATTAAGCAAAGACTCCCACACCGCTGGCCGTTTCTATTTGTAGATAGGGTCACCAAGTTAACCGAAAAGATTATCGAAGGATATAAAAACGTTTCAGCTTCTGAAATTGTTTTTCTTGGACATTTTCCTGAGGTATCAATTTTTCCTGGTGTCTTGATTGTAGAATCATTGGCACAATTAAGTGGCTTGCTACTCTTAAATCGAGGCGCTAAAGAGACCGAAGGTTTTGTGCATGAGAACTCTGGGCTTGAGAATTCTACACCTGATAATTCTGCACTGGGGAATTCTACGCCTGATAATTCTGCACCTGGGAATGAAAATAAAATCGGCTTTTTAACCAGCATACGAAGCTTCAAGTTTATTAAAACTGTGCAGCCTGGAGATCAAATGTTTTTGAAGTCTATATACAAGGGCAATAACGCAGATTGCTATATATTTGATGTTTCTGCATATGTAGATAAATTTGAAGTTGCTGTTGGCGAAATTCAGCTATTCTTACAAAAAAAGGAAGATGTTGTTTAATGTCAGAAAAATTCACATTTACATTATTTCAAGAAAGCGATGCTCAGGAAATAGCCAACTTGCTAAACAGAAACAGGTTTTACATTAGCGAACACGCCCCTGTATCACCTGAGGATTATTTATTTGTTCAGGCGGCAAGAGGCATGGCTTTTTCAGTGGTCGCCAAAAAAGGCGAAAAAGCGATTGGTATGGCGGCTGCGTATTATACTTCTGGTCAGAAAGTTGCAAACGCACAACAAATATTTCTGGGAACAATGTTGCTTGATGTAAGATATCGGCTATCGTTTGCTGTGTTGGTAGGTCTTTACGATTCTTTGATCAAAGAAATAGTATCGCGAGGATTTAAAGATATATTGGCAGAAGTATTACCAGGAAACAAACAGTCACTTTATGTTTTGTTAAAGTATGGATTCGTATTGCTTAGCGATGAAACAGACATTTATGGATACTGGATGCTGCACAATTATCTTCCAGCTATCGTAGACTTTTTGGGTTCAGGCACCTCACTAGCATCGACAAAAGATTTTTTTTACAATTTGCCACTGGTGAATAAAAAGGCTGCGAGCAAAAGCAAGCCGCAGATAAAAAACCAGTATATCGAATGCGAGTATAAGCTAGATGGCGAGAAGATACTTTTGCTGATTGATACAATAAATCTGAAAGTAAGCGGAATTGATTTTTGTAACAATATCAAATTCTATCCAGACTTTGAATTCAATGGGAAATACCGTTTAGAGGGAAACAACAAGGGAGCTTTAGCAAATGTGAGCATCAGGGAAATAGCAGCTGGTGGAGAAATAAAGAAAAGCACAGGGCATTCGTTAAGTTTCCAAGAATTTGCAGAAATTGAGTTTAAATCTGATGTTGAAAAAGTTGAGTTAGATTTAAATGAAGCTACGTATTGCTTTTATCCAAATCGGACAATAAAGCAAAATAAACATCAGATTAGCAAAATTGAATGCGCTAACTATGATTTACTTGTAGATAATACTACAGGTTTTTTAAGCATTTTTATGCAGAAAAGTGCCACAGAACTGCTAAAAGTAATGTGGCCATCTGCAGCTTTGCCATATATTGAAGGCGGCATAATACCAAGAGAAAAAGACAATCTTTTGGTTGAGTTTAAAGAATCGCAGCTTAGAATAAAAGAAGATAACGATGACTATTCTCTTAGAAGAGAATATATGTTAAAAAATGATCGCATTGTAATAGACACATATCTGAAAATGAAAGTAGGCGCGAAAGAAGACACAACAAAAGACACAACAAAAAACACAACAAAAAACAGGTCTTCTTTAGCACCTATTTCGCAGTTATGGGTTGAAGAAAAGCTGAATCAGATGATGTTGCTTTCAGAAGATGCGCAACGAGTTTTGCCTGAAATAGCCTTAGCGCCACAAAATTCGCATTATGAAGATTTTGCTTTCTGGAATAATGCCTTACACTCGGATGATGGTTTTAAGCCAAAGCGTGCCCAGCTGAAGTCTAATAAATCAAAAATTGATGTTATTTTTGACGAGCGTTCTACAGCTGTTGTTCATATACCAAATATGGTTTTCTATCTTTCATATGATCCAAGTTGTCATTTGGAAGAGCAACACATAGAAAAATTGGAAATTTGTTTAAATACGGAGGAGAGTGAAGATGCTTAATTATTTATCTGGTCTATTGCAAGAAGAAACTGCAGTTAAAGAAATCAAAGGGAACACAGTATTGTTTTCGGCTCAGGGAACTGATGCTGATTATGCCAAAATTCGCAAAGATGTTGGCATCTTCCCATTTACTTTTGTCTCTTATTTTAAGATTACAGGCGATGATGCCGACGAGACACTAGACGCACTACTAACAAAGAGTGTTCAATATCTGAATTATGGTCAAAATCGGATGTGCTATTTTCTTAGTGAAGCTGGAGAAATTGAAGCATATATAACGATTTATAAAAATGACGATCATTTTATAATTGAACTCTTTAATTGGGATGCTCAAAATGTATCCACTATTTTGCAGTCAGCTAATATCAGTTATGAAAAGCTTGATTATAGCTGTATTTTATTTGAGGGTGTCGCTGCCGCAGATTTTATTACTGAAGAACTAGGCTTGCCTGTAGATTATTTTGTTTATCAAAGCCACCAAGATTGCGAGTTGTTTGACCAAAGTTTCGTAGTTTCCCGTACTGGTTACACTGGCGAGTATGGGTATAAATTTATCGGCGAATCTGCAAGCATCAAGCAAATATGGAGCCAGCTGCTTCCAAAATATAAAGATAAGTTGGTAGGCTATTCAGCTTTTGAGCTATGTCAATATGAGATCAAGCAGCCCTTTTGGGAACTTCCCTACCTAACAGTAAGCGATAACATTTTTGAAGTTGATTATCATTGGCTTGTTGACTTTAAAAAGGACATAGATTATATAGGAAAATCCGCGCTATATGAAACAAGATCTGAACAAGTAGAGCATAAAATTATTGGAGCCGTATCAGAAACTGAAACCAAGATTGGCGAAAGCGTTCTGCTTGAGGAAGAACCTATTGGAACAGTTTTAGATAGCAGATTTTCCATTGGCCTGAACAAGTATATTTCTATGTTATTTGTAAATAAAGACTATGCTCATGCGAACATACAGCTTCTTACAGAAAGCAAGCAGGCAATAACTACCGCATCGGCGCCGTATGTTTATCCATCAAGTTGGTCGGCAAACAGATAGACTTATAACAACTAATAAGGGGTGAGCACAATATGCAATTAGAACGAATTGTAATAACAGGCATGGGCGCGGTAGCGTGCAATGGGCAAAACAGCGAAGAGTTTATTGCAAACGTTAACCAGTGTGTTAGCGGCATAAAGACATGCACAAGGTATGATATGTCTGAATTGCGAAGCCAGCTTGTGGGCGAGATAGATTACGATGCTCTTTACAGCAGCCTTCCTAATGAAGACGAGATCGAAAAAACAATATACCTTGCTTATTATGCTGCTTATTATGCAATTAAAGATTCTGGCGTAGATTTTACAAAGTACACAGATAAAAATATTGCAATCGTTATAGGAAGTCTTTTTGGGGGGTACAATACGTCTGCATATGTGCACGACAAATTTATTGTCGATCACAAGTTAAGCGACATTAATACAAAGATACTGGACTTTTTTAGTGCGTGCAGCATTCCAAATTATCTGTCTAAGAAGTTTGGGATTAAGGGAGCAAAATTTGTAATAAGCAATGCTTGCGCCTCTGGTGGCAGCGCAGTTGGTTTTGCATATGATCTTATTAAGTCTGGTCTGGCAGATGTAGCTATTTCCGGCGGAACCGATGAGCTAAACAGACTATCATTGGCTGGCTTTAATAGTCTTGGAGCACTTGCAAGCGAAAATTGTGCCCCTTATACTAATAGTTCGGGCATTAACATTGGTGAAGGGGCAGGCATCTTTATTGTTGAGAAACTCAGTGACGTTAAAGCTCGTGAGGGTCGTTCATACGCCGAAATTATTGGTTATGAACTAAACTCTGACGCGTTTCATGTAACTGCTCCCGACCCTAATGGCGAAGGAGCATTCAGAGCCATGAAAAGCCTGCTTGAAAGAAATCACATATCTACCGATGACGTTTCTTATGTGAATGGGCATGGCACTGGCACAAATGCCAACGATACCTCAGAAATGAAATCAGTCAAACGTTTGTTCGCTAACAGCACTTCGGTAGGGAAGCTAACTAGCAACAAAGGCGTGATTGGACACTGTATGGGAGCTGCTGGTGCTCTGGAATTATTTATATCAGCAAAATCAATTCAGGATCACATTATCCCTCCAACTTTTCACACAGAAAAGCAAAAGGAACTTGCAGAAATTCATATTGTAAAAGAATCTGAAAATGATCCTTGTGATTTTGTCGTATCTAATTCCTTTGCTTTTGGAGGTAACAATGTTTCCATTGGAATTTCTTCTACAGAGCACTTTAGCAAGGAGCAACTAGATAGCGTTTTAATAGATGATGATATAGTTATAACCGGAGTTGGTTGTATTGGGAACAACCACGCATCTTTTGATGATTATTTAGAGATGCTAAAAACTAATGAAGTTAAATTTCAGACAAATGAATCGTATGTTGGAAAATATACTTCCATTAGTTGCGGCACCATTCCGGATTATGACTATAGAAAGTATATGTCACCAGACTTTTTCCGGAAAACTGACATTGTCAGTAAATTGTCTATGGTATCGTCTGCGGCTGCTCTTAAGGACGCAGAAATTAAAGTTACCAGAACAAATGCCGAGAGAATTGGCTTAGTATATGGAACAGGCACAGGTCCTATGTCTACCATAGAGCAGCTAAACCTTGATATTATTAACAAGGGTTTAGCTGGCATGAATGCGTTTTTCTTCCCAAATAGTGTAAACAATGCGGCACCGGGATACATAACCATGAATAATCGCATTAAGGGCACAACGATAACTATTAATAGTGGTGGTGCTACATTTGTTGCCAGCTTGTTATACGCGAAAATCATATTACAACAGAATAAAGCAGATCAAGTTATTGTAACAGTAGCAGACGATAACAATGAAATATATCATTCTGCCTACGATCGCTTAGGGCTTTTATCAGACTGCGACTGTGTAAAACAGTTCTTTACGAGGAAAAACACTATGCTGCTATCTGCCGGCAGTGTTTCTGTGCTTTTAGAAAGAAAAAGCACGGCCTTAGAAAGAAATGCGAAAATGTATGCAAAAGTCCTAGGTGGCTCATTGTCTGGAGATTGCAATTCTGTAAATGGATTAAACTTGCAAAGCGCCGCCATGACAGACGCTTTTAACCTAACGCTAAAGTCATGCAATATGGCGATAGATGATATCGATCTTTATTTTTCATCCTCTACGGGCATTGCTGCGCTAGACTTTATTGAAAAAAAGAAAGTTATAAAAAATTGTGGTGACGCGATAATTTCATCTGCAAGGCAGTTTTGTGGTTATAATATTTCTATAGTCCCCGCATACTCTACGTTATCTGCAATTGCCGCTTTTGCGGGATATCCTATTTACAGCATCAGAAATGGCCTTATAGAGCGCGTAGAAAATAGTGTAGAAAATTGCACAAGCAATATAAATAACGCCATGATAGCTTCATATGCATTTGGAGAAACCTACGGAAATGTAGTGTTAAGTAAAATATAGTAAGTTTGAGGAGACTGCTAAAATGACAGTGTTAAAAGTGTCAGATGTTAAAAAAACATACGACAAAAAAGAGGTTCTTCATGGTGTAAATTTTTCTGTCCAAGAAAAGGAGGTTTATGGTTTACTTGGACCAAATGGAGCCGGCAAGAGTACACTGCTTAATATTATCGTAAATTTGATCACCGAACACAGCGGTGACGTAGAGATTTTTGCGAAGAAAATTAGCAGATCAAGTTTGTCAGAGATTGGTTTTGTTCCTCAGGATTTAGCAATATATGAGGATTTAAGCACAATTCAGAACGTAAGCTTTTTTGGTAGTCTTTACGGTCTTAAAGGAAAGGTCTTACACGAAAATTGTGAGGCTGCATTAAGAATGGTGGGCTTGTGGGATCAACGCAAGCGAAAGCCATCGGCGTTTTCTGGTGGAATGAAACGCAGGCTGAATATTGCCTGCTCAATTGTACACTCGCCAAAATTAATAATTCTTGATGAGCCTACAGTTGGAATTGACCCGCAAAGCAGAAACTATATTCTAGAATCAATTAAAGCTTTAAATCAAGCGGGTGCGACAATAATTTATACTAGCCATTATATGGAAGAGGTAGAAGCAATTTGTTCTAAAGTGGCTATAATTGATGATGGAAAAATAGTCGAAAACGGCCTGATTTCTGTTATTAAGGAAAAATATCAAAAAAATAATTGCTACGAATGTATTTTAGAAACGCAAGCAAAAATAGAGGGTGTTTTTCCTAAAGAGCTTATTGCGGATATATCTTCATCAGACAACAAATACTTAATCACATTTAAAACGGACTATATAAATATCAAAGACGTAATGGCGCTGGTAACTGATAAAAACTCTATTGTTAGTATTGGTAAATATCGTCCCAATTTGGAAGACATCTTCCTTGACATTACAGGAAAGGCCTTAAGGGATGGTGATAGTTGATGTTTGAGTTGGTTAAAGTAAGTTTTTTTCTCAACATACGCGAAGTTCGCAATATTGCCCTAATGGTTTTGCTGCCCATTTTACTGACACTAATACTTGGAGTTTCGCTATCTTCTGTATTTAACGAGAGCAACAGTAATGTGCTTTCTGCCTCAAGGTGGCTTTACCAGATAGAAGATTCTGCTAGCGGAGAAAAGCTAAAGGAGTTCCTAGAAACTTATCACACGCAATTAAATATGGAGGTGTCTGAACAGGCAAATTACGATGAGGCAATCAGTTCTGTTTCTAATTCTGGTGTTGATGGTTATTTGATATACAAGAATGAAACTATAACTATTTATAAGAATGAACATTCTTCTGAATCTACGAAGTGGCTGGAAATTGTCTTTGATAATTATTTAGATCGCGCATCGATAATTGATGGCATCGTTGATTCAAGCCAAGACCTTGAGTTGCTTCAGTTTGTGCAAGATAATTCTATGAATATTGGCAATCGCATCGAATTGCTTCAGATTGAGTCTACGCGTCAACCAAACGCTATTGGTTATTACGCAATTGCAATGATAACCCTGACTAGCTGCTATTCAATTGTGGTTATGATTTTGGGACTAAGCGAAGAGAGGAGAAAAAATACACTTAAAAGATTCTTGCTTTCGGGAAAATCCTTTTTCTCCTTTTTGCTTAGCAAGTCTATAAGTACTTGCATATTGCTTTTGGCAGAGTTATTTGTGGTAATGATTTTTGACACGTTTATTTATCGTGTAGATTTTGGCGACGCGAAATGCTGGCTAACAGTCTTGGCTGTATCTGTGATCTTTGCTTTTGCGGTGACGCAATTTGGCACATTGCTGTCACTGCTCTTTAAAAATCTCATGGCGCTTAATATTATAGTTAACGCGGCGCTACTACCCATTGTGCTATTCTTTGGTGGTGCGTACCTGCATTTTTACAAACTAATATCTATGGGGCTGCAAAACATAATGATTTTTTCGCCAGTTTATCATGTTAATAAAGGATTGTTTGATGCGATATATCTTAATAGCTACGAGTATATTTTTAAATTTTGTGTTTTAGCTCTAATTGTGTCGGTGCTTCTTGCAGAGATAAATATACTGCTATCAAGATGGAGGGGTAATTCATGGGCGCAATAAATATCTGCAAAAGAATTATTGTTCAGGCATATAAAAATAAAACCCTGTTTATTCTTCTTTTTGTGCCTATCATAAGTTTTCTGATTTCGGCATTAATTTCTATGCCTAGTGATAGCAAAGTACGAATTGGGATAATTGATGAGGACAGAACGGATATGTCGGCTACGTTAATTAAAATGATGGAGAAAAACGACTCATTTGAACTATCTACAGATATATCTGATGTTGACGAAATGAAAGTCATGCTTAAAAATCAGGATATAGTTATTGGTATGCGTATAAACGATGGATTATATGATAATCTTGAGAAAAAAGGTGCTATCCAATTATTTCAAACATACGACATAGAAACTTTTAAGCTTGTAGAGCTTTATATGAACAGCAGCATTGATAACATTATTTTAATAAAAAAATCAACGATGAGCCAAAATGAGCTCGTGAAGGTGTTAAATAAATATGTTGAGAATGACTCGCTTAAGGTTAACTTACTCACAGACGAAAAGGCTAAAGGAGTGTTTTCTTCTACGGCGTTTGGATTTTTAACAATGTTTATGCTTTTGGTATCGGTATTGTCTTCGAAACTTATTGCTGACGATAGATTTAACACTACTATTAAGCGCATATTTATGTCTCCGGTAAGGAAGAGCTCCTACATACTAGCTGGGTTTCTTGCAAATTTTATTTTTCAGCTTATACAGGTTGCAGTTATTCTTGCGATATGCTTAATAATGGATTTTCAATTTCCTATTCCAATGTATTCGGTTGCAGTAATATTTGTTATGTTTTCAGTGTTCGCAAGCTTCTTTGGTATGTTCATAGGTTTCATTTCTAAGTCTGTGAATCAGATGTTGATTATGTCGCAGCTATTTATGCTTCCTGGCTTGTTGCTCTGTGGAACTTTCTTTGAGTTTTCTTTAATGCCAGAATGGCTGCAAAAGATATCATTTGTTTTTCCACAAACTTGGATATCGCAAGCGGCAAATCATTTTACAAATGGATTATCAGATGTATATTTTATTCAGATGGCAGGGTATTTTGCAGTGCTTTGCGTGCTGATTGGCGCGTATTTAATGGTAATCTTTAAAAAGAAAAAGGTGAATGCCTTTTATTAAGACTGAATTTTTATTAAACTGAGTGATGCTTGGTTGTGGTGCTTGGCTGTGATGTTTGGTTGTGGTTGACTCAAGGTGGCTTGGCACTTGCTTAGGATAGTTTGGTTAAGGTGTTTGGCTGTGGTGTTTGGCTGTGGTGCTTGTTGACACTTTGCATTGGTTGCATGGGCGTGTCATAGATTGTACTTAGGTGTTGTTGCCCAAGATTGACTGTGGGAAGTCTATCTCGCGCCAGTGCGCCATAACCCATAAATTATATAACTGTGCTAGCTTGCTAGCATTAATATCAAAGTCATTTTTGATCCAGCGAACAATGGTGGTTGCTGTTACTGATGCCATGCACCAAGCGGCGTAGTCCATCTCGTCTGTAGACCAATCATAAGTATTAAAGAGTTTTCTAGAAAACTCATAGTTTTCTTCTAAAATGATATCTAGAAGTGCTTGCTTGCCAAGGTGTGTTAGTAAGTTTTTATAGCAAGCAGCGTTATTTAAAACGTTTTGATAGGCGCGTTCTGTTAGCAGTCTGGGAGCGGATTTAAAGTTGTCAACATCCATAATCGTGCGAAGTGTTGTTGGCGGTTCGATAAAATCTTCATTAACCATGGCACGCACAACAGAGTCTTTATTTTGAAAATGCTTATAAAACGTACGTCTAGACAAAAATGCTGCATCGCAGAGGTCTTGCACGGTAACCTTGTAATAAGGTGTAGTCACAAGTAGGGTGCGAAGTGCTGCTGTAAAAGTATGGCATGCATCTGACATCTTTAAGATTATACACTAGAGCAGGATATCGTGGCTTATTAGTATTTTATCTATCAAGTATATGCTCTATTAAGGTTACTGTACTAAGCCGCCCTGCGCCATCCTGAGATTGCCGTGGCGGCAATGCTTAAATGTTCTTACACTTCGGTCTGGCGAACTAGAACCTTTAAGCTCTCGCTTTGTTCGCCTCTAGATGACATGTGGTAGGGCGTTAACAGGAACCTATTAAGTATTCTATCGGACAAGTATTTTTAGGAGCACAAAAATTAGCCGTGTACGTGCAAGATTGTGAGTTTTCGGGCAGGAAAGTATACAAAAAGCTGCAAATGTATACCCATTGCGCCATTTAAGACCACATTGTTAGTTAATTGCACCACGACTTTTGTATTTGGGCACTTTTGCAGTAGCCATATGTCAGTGTAATCTAATAAGTAACCTAAATTGTATTTTAATAGAGGCTTCGGTAGTTTGTGTTGACAAGAAAACAGCATAAGTGCAGATTAGACGTAAAGAATCTGTATTTTAATATGCAGTTTTAATAAGTTAGAAGCAGAAAAGATGAAACAGCTACGACACCTCCGTACAAACCAACGCACCCATTAGTTTTTATAAGTTAGAGGCAGAGAAGAGGATAACAGTATGACAAGACCAAATGTAATGGTAAAAAATATGGCTACCGGTGTAACGTCTGGCAACAGTGCTATGAGCGATTCTGCAAACAGTAATGTTAAGGCTGCCAATAGTAAAATGCGCGCAAGCTTTAGTCGCAGAACTTTTTGTAAGAGCGCTGCAGTGGCAACTACCGGTGTAGTGGCAGGTAGTCTATTTATGGGCAGTGCTTTGGCGGCCTGTTCTTCTAAACAAACAAATAATGACACAAGAGCAGATGGTACAAGTGCTTTAGGCAATGGCGCTGGTAATCAGTCTAGCCAGCTTGAGCAGGTTTTTCAATGTGTTTGTTCTGGCGATTGTGGTGGGTCTTGTGCGATGAACGTGCATGTTCGTGATGGCAAGGTTGTTAAGACATCTAAGATTGACATGCCGGATCCGCTTATGACTCGTATTTGTCAGCGTGGACTTAGTCATGCTCAGCGCGTTTATGCTCCAGAGCGGCTAAAATATCCTATGCGGCGCGCAGGTGAGCGTGGCGAGGACAAGTGGGAACAGATAAGTTGGGATGAGGCGATAAGTGAGGTATGCTCACACTTTAAAGCGTCTATAGACTCATATGGCCCTATGAGTGTTGCGTTTCAGTGTGGCACTGGCAATAGTAGCCCAGACCAGTACTACAACACTAGATTGTTAAACGCGATTGGTGGCACCGCTATTTATCCGATGGCAGATATGAATGGCTTATATATGGCGGCGCTCATGGTTACAAGAGGACCTTACTTGCATGGCGGCAGTCTAAATCAGGTTCTTAAGTCTAAGAAGATTTTTATTTGGGGGAGCAATACAACAACCTCTGGTCATACAAAATGGTCATATGTTTTGGCGGCGCGTGAGAAGGGCGCAAAGATTATAGTAATAGACCCAAACTACACCGTTGCCGCTTCTAAGGCTGATATTTGGGTGCCTTTGCAGCCTGGCACCGATGCGGCGCTTGCCATGGCTATGACTAAGGTTATTGTACAAGATGGGCTTGCAGATATAGACTATCTTACTAAAGGAACAGTTGCGCCATTTTTGGTTCGTGATGACAATGGTATGTTTTTGCGCTTTAGCGACATTGGCCTTGCAGAGAAAAAATCAGGTGGAGAAGGCATCAAGCTGGATGGCGCTGCGTCTTCTCAGGCGACACAAGACGATGGCTCAGATCCAATTGTGGTTATTGGCAAAGATGGCAAGTATGGCGATCGCGCAAAAATTGATGACCCTGTTATAGAGGGTAGCTATACAGTGGAAGGTATTGCCTGTAAAACAGCATACACGCTGCTTTTAGAGCGCATAGACGAGTGGACATTAGATCGCGCAGCTAAAGTTTGCGATGTGCCCGCAGACACTATTCGCATGCTTGCGCATGAATATGCGGCAGGACCTACAATGAATTATCTTGGTTTTGGTATGGATCATTGGGTGAATGGCGCATATCCCTATCATGCTATTATAACCATGGCTTTTGTTTCCGGAAATTTTGGCAAACCAGGTGCAAGCATAGATGGCAACATGCAGGGTAGCATGGGAATTGTTGGCGTTAATGTGGGCAACGCTATGGCTTTTGAGGGCATGCAGCAGGGGATGGCACTCACTTCTCAACATTTACCTGAGGTTATAGATACAGGACAACTTGCGGGTATCCCCCTTAAAATAGATAGCCTTTTTGTTTATCGCGGCAATCCTATTGCAGGTTTGCCAGACTTACGTGAGTACTTGCGCTTTATAGACCAGTTAAGCTTTTTTGTTGTGGCAGATTCTGTTATGAGCGATACTGTAAAGATGGCAGACCTTGTGTTGCCGGTGCCGCACTGGTTTGAGGTTGAGGGTTTTGAGGCTGGCGTTTTGCCTTTTGTGCGTATGAACGAGCAAGCGATTAAGCCATTATATGAGTCTAAGAGCGATATTGATATTTGCAACCTTATAGGAAAGGGCATGGGATTGGCAAACATCATGAACATGACTGCCGATGACTTTCATTCTGCCTGTATGAGCGATGAGGGAGCAGCCGCAGTGGGGCTTTCATGGCAGGCACTTAAAGAGAAAAAGATGATTCAGGTGTTGCCCGACGACTACGTTTTTGGCGATAACTATACGCTTACCACTCCTACAGGTAAAGCAGAGTTTTATTTTGAGAATATCGCTCCTATGATGCCTTTTGGCGCGCCGCCAGATAGGGAACTGCTTTCGTTGCCACATTGGGAGGCGCCTTATGAGGGTTGGCACGAGAATCCTTTGACGCAAAAATACCCACTGGTGCTAATGACGCATCGCGACAAAGCCCGTGTGAACTCGATGTTTAGTTATTGTCCTTGGCTTGAAGAGTTGTTTTGTGAGCCTACACTAGATTTAAACCCTGCAGACGCTGAGGCTCGCGGAATAAAGACAGGCGATACGGTAAGGGCATTTAACGACCGTGGTACCGTGACTATGCGTGCGCGTGTTAATCCCGCTGTGCGCCCTGGGTTTGTAGACACTCCAAGGGGAGCAAACGCTGATCGCTACATAGATGGTACTTATGGGTCGCTAACAACCGGAGCCTACAACAACCTTGTACAAACCGGTGGTTGGAATGATACCTTGGTACAGATTGAGAAGATATAGCTAAGGAGATAAAAATGCGTTACACAATGGTTATAGATACATCAAAATGCATTGGTTGTCGCGCTTGTGCGGTAGCTTGCAAGTCTAACAATAACTTGCCCGACGGTATATGGTATAACCGCGTAGATACGGTTGGCACAGACGAGATCGACCTCGCTTCTGGCACATACCCAAATGACTTGACGCTGGGGTTTATGCCTATTACTTGTATGCACTGCGATGCGCCGGCTTGCGTTGCGGTTTGTCCGGCAAGCGCAACCTGGAAAGAAGACAATGGCATTGTTGTTATAGACAACGAAAAGTGCATTGGCTGCAAAAGTTGCATTGCCGCATGTCCATATGATGTGCGTCATTTTATAGATGGCGAACCAAAGTTTCAGGTAGATTTTGCACTTGGCGACGCTGACGCGCCCTCGCATAAGGTAAATACTACCGAGAAATGTACATTTTGCTCGAATCGTCTTTTACGTGGAGAAGTACCTGCCTGCATGGAGCTTTGCCTTGGCCGCTGCCGCATTTGGGGAGACATTGATGACCCCGCAAGCGAAGTGAACGCATACATTAAAGGCAAAGAAACATTTAAGCTGTTGGAAGAGAAGGGTACGGCTCCTGCTACTATATACATACGCTAGTAAAATATGATGCTAGCATATAGGTCATGTGGCATTACTGATTGACGGCACGTATGTTGTGCGTCATTTAAGGCTGACTGCTCATGTGATGTGCGTCAATTGCCATTTTAGGCTGACGGCTCATGCGATGTGGAGCTTAACGGTCTGATGGTTGCTGTGTCGTGTGTAGTGTATGATGTGTCTATGTGCACTGGAGTCGTTTCAGTGATCTGCGGGACTAAGCTACTGCCAATTGCTCGTTCGTTTGCAAGAATTTACAAGTAGTGTACTCGGGCGACCAAAGGTCGCCCCTACAAATGCAGCATTCGCGTGCGGCAAAAGTTCGCAAGAGCTTACAGGTAGAGCGTAAAGTGTAGGGGCGACCTTTGGTCGCCCGCCAAGCTTGTACGATTGGGGCAATTTTGCGGGCGAACAAAGTTCGCCCCTACAAGTGCGCCCAGAATGGGCGGGGGAGCACTCGGCAGCTTTTGGTCGCCCTTACGATGTGCGATCAGCAAACAAATCGTACCAGCTGGTTAGTTATTTGAAGAGCTCTGGCGACAGCTACTCACAAGCACCTCCGATGTCGCTTACGCGAGAGCTTCGAATTATCGCCTGAACACCTGCAGCTTGAAGTGCAAGGTAAAACCCTAATGTTTCTTGTTCAGAAGTGCCAGGCAGCATCTTGCCGTAGACATTGCCACTGGCATTGCTACTAACATCGCGGCCAGCTTTGTTGTAGCGACCACGAGTGTACTTCTCAACATTGTTTTTTAATCTCTAATTGTGCGATCCGTCTTTTCTGTGTGCTGTTTCTATCTTTTGTTATTGTTCTTGTAGTGTCTTATATGCCGGTTGGATAATCTTTTCATAGCGTTCGGCTAGCACGAATTGCAAAAATTTCTTTTCAGTTCCGCCATAGTCCTTATGTAGTCTTGGCATATTTGTAAAGTCAATCATTTGCCCATCCCTCGTAACCGTAATAGTCTATCGCCCATTTTTGTATGTTGGGGTCACTAAGTCTTCTTGCTTCCATGTGAACGGCATCTTCATATGCAGGAAGCCAAAGATAATCTTTTCTCTCTAAACAATGCGCAAGTTCAATTACAGCTCTATCAAATTCTGGGTCTGAGCTAAAATCAAATGGTGGGCGCTTCATTATTCTTACTTTTTCTTGCACGTTTTTGTTATCAAGCCAGTTTTTCATTGGGTATCTCCTGTCATTGATTCTATTACTCTTTATATCTCATCATCATTTTGCTCTTCGGGTTCTGGTGCAATTGCATCTTCATATTTGCCATCAAGAAGCGCTTGAAGTCTTTTGGTTATGTCTCCATAGGCGGCAATCTTTCCATAAGCGCGTTCTCGGCTTGCGTCAATGTCTCTAAGGGGTGTTGCTTCTATGAGTTCAAGATAATGAATTAAGAGCTTTTTGATTATTGGTACAAGGTTGTCTTTTTGCTGAGTTGCACTCATTTGACTCCTTCATTTTAGTCTCGTTTTATATAGTTGCCTTGTCTTATTCTATCATGTCTTTGTGTTTCTATCTTTAGCTTCCTTGGTGCCGCTGAAAGTTTGCGTAGGTTCATGTGCCGGCCATTTGATGTTGACGCGACGAAATGCTTGTGTGATGTTGGATATGTGATTTCGGCTATGTGGTGTCGGCAACAGTTTTTGTCTGGTCTTGCTGATGAAATTTGCCGATGAATATATGTTGATTTGTTGGAGTCTCAAAATATTTTTTCTATTTTATTCCCTGCAGTTTTTTACAGTTGACATTTCTGTTTTCGCTTGTGAAAAAACCTATTTAGATAAATGGTTTGGACATATTGGTGTAGACCCAGTGATGCCGTAGCGTAAGATGGTGTGGGTAAACATGCGGCGAAGCGACTGAACGAGCGGGCGACCAAAGGTCGCCCCTACGAGTGTGCCCAGAATGGGCGGGGGAGCACTCGGGCGACCAAAGGTCGCCCCTACAAATGCGGCATTTACATGCAGCAAAAGTTAGTTAGAACTTACAAGTAGAGCGTAGGGGCGACCTGTCCGTTGCCGATGCAGACGGGACGCTGTGGACAGCGTCCCCTACGAAGGCAATGCAAGCAGGAAATGGTTCGGGCATATGCAAATTGCCGTAGGGGACGCTGTCCACAGCGTCCCCTACGAAGGCAATGCAAGCAGAAAATGGTTCGGGGATATGCAAATTGCCGTAGGGGACGCTGTCCACAGCGTCCCGTCAGACGGCAAAAATGCCATCTGCTCTAAATGATAATTTTTCTCTCAGGAAAATGGTTGATTTAACCCTACTGGTCGCCCGCCCGTGGTCGCCCGCCAAGCTTGTGCGGTCTGGACAACTTTGCGGGCGAACAAAGGTCGCCCCTACGAGTGTGCCCAGCATGGGCGACGAAGCATTCGAGCAACCGTTGGTCGCCCCTACGATGTGCGAGCAGCAAACAAATCGTACCAGCTGGTTAGTTATTTGGTGAGCTCTGACGCCAGTTGTCCGCAAGCGCCTGCGATGTCGCCTCCGCGAGAGCTTCGAATTGTCGCCTGAATACCTGCAGCTTGAAGTGCAAGGCAAAACTTTGAGGTTTCTTGTTCTGATGTGCCAAGCAGAGCATTGCCGTAAACATTGCTGCTGGCGTTAACGCCATGAGTGTCATTAAGAGCGATTAGGTTCACGTGAAATGCAGTTTTGTCATCGTATCCGCTTGCCATATCTCCTTTAGCAAAGGCAATTAGGGCGCGAAGTTCTTGCTCGCTGTTGTTAACGCCTGCAATAAGCGAGTATTCTAAAGTTGGTCGACGACCAGTTGTGCTAGCATAATAGCATAATGCCTTGTGTAGAGCATTCAGAGGTTGGCTTTTCATTTTAGGCATTAGGTGGTCGCGCGTTTTTTGGATTGCAGAGTGCAAAGAAACGGCAAGAGTAAACTGCTTAGGCTCGGCGGCAAGTTTACGAATTCCCGATATTACTCCGCAAGTTGAAATCGTGATATGTCTTGCGCCTATTGCTAAAAGTCGCGGGTTGTTCATAAGGCGCATCGCCGCTAGCGTTGCATCATAGTTGGCAAATGGCTCGCCTTGTCCCATGGCGACAGCGTTAGAGATACGTTTATTAAAGTCTTTTGACACAAGCAGCAGTTGGTCTACCATTTCACCGGGAGCCAATGAACGCATTAGTCCAAGTTTGCCTGTGGCACAAAAAATGCAGCCCATTGCGCATCCGGATTGTGTTGAGAAACACACCGTTAGCCTATCAGCAGTTGGGATTGCCACCGTTTCTGTTAATGCGCCATCTAAGAAGCGAAGAAGATACTTGCGCGAACCATCCTTAGATACTAGGCGCTTAACGATTTGTGGCGTGTTGATATCGTAGCTTTCTTGAAGCTGTTCGCGCAGACGCAACGGTAGGTCCGTCATTTGCATGAAACTTGTTATTCCTTGTGTGTATGTGGAGCTGTTGGAATCAGCGTTTGGAGGCAAGTTGGGAACTGCACCAAATTTTGTGTTTGGAGATAGGTCGGGAGCTGCACCAAAATCTGTGTTTGGAGGCAAGTTGGGAACTGCACCAAATTCTGTTCCCTGCACATGGTTGTTTTTCGTGTTTTTGTCACAAAAGCTAACGAGTGAACGGTTGCCATAAAGCCATTCTATAAGCTGTTTTGCACGATAAATAGGTTGTCCCAGATTGCTGATAAGTTCTTTAAGACCGTTGGCGTCATAGTACTTAATGTTTCTTAACGCGTTGTTGTAAGGCACGAGACTATCAGAAGTGGCGCTAGCCTGTGTAAAAACTTTAGCTTCGTCCGACACAGGACAAGACATGCGATCTTTGTGGCTTGCTGTTTGAGATTCTGTTACAAGTTCAGATTCTGAATCAAGTTCTAAATGACAAACTAAAACGTCATCGCAGGCTTGACTTGCAATCTGCTGGCTTGCTGTTTGGGATTCTAAAACAAGCTGAGATTCTGAAAGCTTGTTAGAATGACGTTTGTGTGAGTTTTTGCACAGACTGGCGTCGCGAAGCGTTTCATTCATAAATGCGTGGCTAATAGCGATGTTGTCGCAAGCGCCATTAGAGTTAAAAGCGTGAGTGTTATTATCCATATAAGAATTATCGCACATAAGTGCAAACAGAAACTTAAGAATATGTTGATAGCCACTTTGCTGCAATATTAACTTGTCGTTTTGTCGCGTTACCGCTCTAACATAAATAACTTAGGTGTTGCATGCTGCAATATTGCCTTGCAGCCAAGTAATTTTGTTGCTTCACGTGCGCGCCAGGTGTGTTTCATGTACAAAACACTTTCTTTTTAAAGATGGGCTTGGTACCTATTAAGCTACATAATGTATACTGTTAGCTAATGAAAACATCCGTTGCAAAAACAGCTTCTAACTCTATTGCTGCTGACCAAGACGCACCTGCCATCTTTGTAAAAAAGCTAAGTAAGGCGTTTGGCGCTCGCAAGGCGCTAGACAATGTTAGCTTTAGCTTACCTAGGGGGTCATTTCTTACTATATTTGGGCATAATGGCGCTGGCAAGAGCACTCTGTTGCGTATTCTTGCCACTTTGGCGCGTTCAAGTGGTGGAAACGCAGAGGTGCTTGGCTATAATCTTGTTCAGAATCCAGAGTCTTTGCGTGCGCACATTGGTCTTATTTCGCATAAGTCTATGCTCTATTTAGATCTTACAGCTGAAGAGAACCTACTTATTGCGGCGCGGCTTTATGGTGTTGGCGCGATGAATGACGGTGATAGTAGCTGCGCGGATTTTGCGAGAGGCAACAACAGTGACTGTGCGGCTCGCGTGAACAATCTTTTGTCTGCTGTGGGACTGACATCGCGACGTCACGACGTGGTGCGTGGCTTCTCGCGGGGAATGACGCAGCGTCTGGCAATTGCGCGTGCTTTAATTCACAACCCACGCCTAGTTTTATTAGATGAGCCATATTCTGGATTAGACCCTAATGCTGTAGTAGTCTTAGACAAACTCATCGCCGAAGTGCGTGAAAGCGACAACAAACGTACTTTTTGCATGGTTAGTCATGATCTACAGAAGGGTTTGCAGATGGCAACACACGTACTTATTTTAGAGCGAGGACGTGTGGCTTTGTTTGGTGAGCGAGCAAGCTTGGGCGATGATAATATAAGTAAATGCTATTATGCTAGCCTTGGAATTCAAGATGACTCTGCAAAGTTCAAGGACATCATGGCAAGGCCTCAAGACACCCCTGCAAACCTCAAGGGCGACTTTGCAAGGCCCAAAGACACATCAGCAAAGCCCAAAGACACCTCGCCTCAGGCCAACTTGTCTGCAATGCCAAACGACACCTCGGTCCAAGGTAACTTATCTGCAAACAATGACGCCTTAGCTCGGAGTACTTCTCAACAAAATCAGGGTAAGGAAGCCTTAAGATGAGCGGCTCGAAGGGGGTATCGGCATTTAAGCACTACCGCATACTGCTGGCAAAAGATTTACGTCAGGAGTTTCGCAGCAAAGAGATGCTTAGCTCTATGGGTATCTATTCTATATTAGTGCTAATTGTTTTTGGCGCAACTTTGGCACAGACATCAGCTAAGGTGGATATCGTTCAAATGAGTTCCGGGTTAATTTGGGCGCTGCTCATTTTTACCTCGCTTTTGGGGCTAAATCGTTCTTTTGCGCACGAAAAGGAGGATGCCGCACTGGAGGGGCTTTTGCTTGTGCCTATGGATCGCAGCGTTATTTATTTGGCAAAGGCAACGGCAAACCTGCTCTTTCTTGTCGTTGTAGAGCTTATTGTCGCGCCTTTGTTTTACGTTTTCTTTCTTTCCGGCAGCGAGCTGTCGATAACGCTGCCGCTGGTTGTCTGGCCGCTTTTGGCAGGCACAGCAGGCATTGCTGGCATTGGCACGCTTTTGGCAACTATCGCCATAAACACGCGTGGGCGCGATGTCTTGTTGGCTCTACTTTTTATTCCGTTGGCGTTTCCATTGCTTTATGCTTGCGTTAGTGCTACTACGGTGGCTGTGGTGGGCGGGGCAGCTATAGATTTTGCCTATGTTCCCGCGCTGGCACTTGCTATGGGTTACGATATTGTGATGTTATTGGTATCATGGTTACTATACGATTATGTTGTTAGCGCGTAAATTTTTAATAATGTCGAGAAGTGCCCTGACACTACATTGCCGTCACTACTACTGCATGTGCTTCGATAGCTTGTGCTATCATGTATTCTACTACCTGCCACTACATTGCCGTCACTACTACTGCATGTGCGGCAGAATGGAATTAGCGATATGAATACAAACGAGAAAAATTGGTTAATTTTCATCACAGATTTGCACCGTAGCGAAGCGGTGGAATGGAGTCAGCAATGAAAGAACAGCGAATAGGTTGGGGGCAACGGCTAGACAAAATAATGACACCCATGTTTATTGCAGGCGTGTTGTTTTGTGTGGTTGCGTTTGTCTTATCTTTTACCTTGGCACCTTTGGTCCTTGGCGCTCAAGTAGACACACCAGCGCTTATTGGTGGTCAGATGGTGACCAATAAGCTTTTGTTGTCACAAAAGATTTTTTATTTTCATATGCCTGTGGCGGTGGTAAGTATGGCATCCCTGCTTTTCACGGCTGTTTATGGTGCGCTATTTTTACGTAGTCGCAAGCGCAAGCATGATATTCGTGCCAAGGTCGCCACAGAGATTGCCTTGGTTTTTGTGCTCATGACTATGGTCTCTGGTGAGCTTTGGGAGCGATTTGAGTGGGGCGTTTGGTGGACGTGGGAACCTAGACTTACTACCTATTTCATTCTTATGCTTCTTGTCATTGGCTACTTCATATTGCGCAATGCTGTTGGCGATCCCGAACGTAGAGCTACATATGCGGCAGTCTTTGGCATCATTGCCTTTATTGACGTTCCTATCTGCTTTCTTATTACCCGCTTGGTGCCATCTGGAGTGCATCCGGTAGTATTTCGTACAGATTCTGGACTTGCGCCTAATATGCTAGTACCATTACTTATTGCTATGCTAGGTTTTTGTTGTATAGCTTTTGCGCTATATCGTTATCGTTTGCGTACAGAACTTTTGCTGGCGCGCACAGAAGAGATTAAAGAACAATTAGAGTTGGAAGGAGCATAGTTATGGACCCAATCCTTGCAGAAATTTATAGCACGGTCTTTCAGGCAGCACCTTATGTAATTGGTGCCTATGTATTAATGTGGCTGGTACTAGCAGTTTTTGTTGTGATTTCTGTTAACGGACTAAAGCGCACAGAAAAACAGCTTGCTGCCTTAGAAGAGGCAGTTAATGAGCTTGCCGGCAAACAGCAATAATGGCGTGAATGCTTATGGGGGCATCTATGGGGCGGGTGCAAGAACAGCTGCCAGAATGTGAGCGTTGTGAGTTGCAGAAAAATTTTTCAGAGCAGCTACATGAGTCACCATTTGAGCCAACATTAGAGCCAACATTTGAGCCAACATTTGAGCCACCAATAGAGCCAACATTAGAGTCACCGTCAGGTTCACCGCAAAGGTCGCCTAAGCAACCGTTGCAGACTGTGCGTCCCACTCCGCGACAAATAGAGCCGCATGAGGTAGAAGCCTGTGGAAGGCTTCTTAGTCTTTGTTTTGCCGAGGAGCCATGGACGGCATCGCTTGTTTCTGTCTTGGACAATCCTAAAAGCAGGGCGGAGTTTTTGCGTATCTCGCTAACATGTGAGCTGCAGGCTTTTGTAAAGATTGGTGGTGCCTTGATTGTTAGTGCAGATGCAAAAGAATCTGCGGCGGCAGATACTGTAGCAACAACTTGCGAAGCTTCGTCAACCGCCGCTGCCGCAGCCGCTGTCGCAACCGCCACAACGACTCCAACCCCTGTCGCCGCCGCTGTCGCAACAACTTGCGAAGCTTCGTCAGCAGCCGCTGTCGCAACCACCACAACGACTCCAACCCCTGTCGCCGACGCTCCAAATCTACCTGCTGCCATCTTACTTTATGACGGCAACAATGCGCTTTCACTTCACGACTATGAGCAACTTTGGCTACACTGCGCATCTGCAGGCGAAGCCGCGCTAACCAAACAAGAGAGGAAGCTTTTTTGGTCTAGAGTGGCTAAAATGGAGCATATAGAAGACAAAGCTTGGGCATCTAAAGCATTTCCAGATGGCTATAGCTACATTGCCAATATTGCTATTCATCCAAAACATCGCGGAATTGGATTGGTTAAGATTTTGTTTGCTTCGGTTTTTGGCGACGCAGCCAAACGTGGCGTTCCCGTTTGTCTAGAGGCTTTTACCGAGCCGCTCGCACGCCATTATGGCAAAGAAGGATTTGAGCTTCATAGCGTTTTGCCATACCCGCAGTTTGGCATCACACAATACAATATGGTACACGGCGCCTTAAATGGCTCTGCGAATCGCAATGCAAGCGGCGCCTTAAATGGCTCTGCAAATCGCAATGCAAGCGGCGCCTTAAATGGCTCTGCGAATCTACCTAACTAATGCCCATCACAGACAGGAGTTGGCGGCAAATCGATTCCTAAAGATGTTGCGGCGGCAACGCGAAGCTCCTCTATAGTAGCTTGATAGCATGCTAGCGAATCAATCCAGCGCCGCAAAGTTGTGCGGCCGTTATCGGTAAGCATGAACATGCGTTTGGCAGGGCCTGCTTTGGGTGTTTCCCACTGCGAAACCACAAGGTTGCTCTCTTCCATGTTTTTCAGCGTACGATAAACTCCCGCTGCGTCTGGCTTTTTACCTCCAAACATTGGCGAGTCCGCCGCCCTTTGCACAATGATATATCCATGCAATGGTTCATCAGATGCCGCAAGAATCGTAAGTATGGTTGGCTGCGACAGCCTACTTAATGTGCTACCTAAGACCGCACATTCTTTTAATTCACCATTGCTTTGAGGGCTGCAAACTTGCCACATGATTACCGCTTTCGTGTAGACTGTTAGGATACCAATTTATAAACTACAGTATACTACAATCTAAAGCTAAAGAAGGAGACCTGCCAGATGCTGCAAGAGAGAATTAAGCAAGCGGTGGATTGCATTAATAATAAATTAGCTGTTGAGAAGTGCCAAGACGCGCTTGACGACACAAACGCAAGTGTGAGCAAAACTTTAATTAAAAGCTTAGGCGCAAGTGTTGTGGCGCCAGAAAAGCAAGCTAAAATCGCCATTATTTTAGGCTCTGGGCTTGGCAGCTTAGCTGGGTTTATTGACGTCAAACAAAGTTGGGCATATGACGAGCTCCCTGGTTTTCTCCCTTCAAAAATGCCAGGACATGCCGGGCGTTTTGTTATTGGCACACTGGAGGGCAGGGAAATCATTTGCTTGCAGGGCAGAATTCATGGTTACGAGGGACATCAGGCAGCAGACATTGCGTTTCCAGTGCAAGTCGCCCATGCCTTGGGCGCTAACACTCTGATTGTCACTAATGCTGCAGGAGCTATAAATAGCAACTATAAAGTTGGTGATATCATGCTAATAAGCGATCATATTAACTTTACTGGATGCAACCCCATAACACTTTCTGCAGAAAACTCTGCTGCAATAAGTGCAGACGCAACAAGTCTAGATATGACATATGCATACACGCCTGCGTTACGTAATCTTGCTAAAGAGATTGCTATTAAGTTAGATGGCTTTTTTATGCGTGCCAATATCAATTTGCGCGAAGGGGTTTATCTTGGCTTGCGTGGCCCAACATTTGAGACCCCTGCAGAGATTCGCGCATTTCGTAGTTGGGGTGCCGATGCCGTAGGTATGTCAACAGTGCATGAAGTGTTGGCGGCATCATGTCTTAACATGCAAGTTTTAGGATTGTCACTACTTACAAACATGGCAGCAGGCATGGTAGATAAAGCCATAACTACTTCTGAGGTGTTAGACGCATCGGCAGAATATGAAAAGGTTTTCATGTCGCTATTGCGTGCCATCGTGGCAAGGATGAACTGATTTCTGCACTTAAATATTTTCAAGAAAAGCAGCCGCAGGCAAACATCATTTGTTCCGGTAGCCTCCTAGGTGTTAAACTTAAAAGGCTGAGCAGATCTTTTCCTGTTGGCAAGGTGATCGTGAAAAATATGCTCCCATTAGATTTTCAGGAGTTCCTCATTGCGATTAACAAAGCACAACACGATAAAGCAAATTAGGATGTGCTTTGCTCAAGATAAAAAATGTTATCTGCTATGCATGATGAGCTATTGCATCTTTATAAAACATATACCTGTACTGGTGGAATGCCAGAAATCGTGGCTGGATATCGCGAAGCAATAAATTGAGTTTTAGATATAGACTTAACATACTTTAATAATCTTAGGAGAGCTTTGTCGCAGGGCAATTGGCTTCTAGTGGAGTGTCTCTGTATTATTGGCGTTCTAAGAACAATGCCGAGGTAGACTTTTGCTTCAGAGTACAGATGGCATCATGGTCTTTGGCTTAAACTGTGAAAGTATGTGAAACTTTATGAAAATGTTAAAAAGTGTGTTTCGCGTGATCGTCGCGTACCCTTTGTGTTGCAATCAATTTTTGTTAGTTTCGTAAGGCTTCATACAGTGGTAAAATTTATTGTTAAGAGTAGCAAGGAAAAATGTCAGGGTTATGACATACTAGTATACTAGCATGCTAGTATTTATTTTTAGACATGCAAGAGTATGCAAGTATGCCACGCCAACAGAGTGCGCAACAGAGAACAGAGAAAAGGTTTGCGCTGCGCGACAAAAAAAGATTACTGTTTTTTGAACTATGTTAGTGCTAAAGCAGTAATAAACAGAAAGGTGATGTTATGAAAAAGCTTATTTTACAAAAGGTCTCATTGTTTGTATTAGTGGTTGCTGTTATGCTAACAGGTGTGTTAGGAATTGCCGGCTGCACCGATTCTGAGAAAGTAATTCGTGATGGCATAGCCAGAGACTTCGAGTCCATTAAAAATCCTGACTCTGAAGATTACGCTTCGCTTGTGTCTAGCTTAGGTCAGTTAAACAGTTTTAACATCGATGTAAATGACTTTATAAAAAGCTGGCTAGCAGGGTTTGACTACAAGATTATCAATATTAAAGTTGATGGGGACAGTGCTACAGTTGATTTAGTGATAGAAGCTAAGCAAGTTGGCCCAATAATGAGTACGTGGCTTAAAGAAGTTCAGGCTATGCAATCAGATCCAGACTCAGCTATAACATCTGTAGATGAATACTACAAAAAGGCTGGCGAGTCGTTAATGCGGTTGGTAGATGGCGCATCCACAACAAGTGTAGAGGTAACTATAAGCTGCCAAAGAGATGGTAATACATGGGGATTCTCGCCAAGCGCAGAGCGTGAAGTTATTAATGCTATGACAGGAAAGATGTCATAAGTCTCTTTTCGCCAAGTTTTTTATAGGAAGTAGCAAAGCGGGCGGATGACATCTGTCTTTCGTGTATGTGACGTATGATCCAATAGGGCGGGCGAACGCAGTTCGCCCCTACGGGAGTTAGTTAACCGCAAGCGGGCTGGTTCACCGTGATGCAGCGGGCGACCAAAGGTCGCCCCTACGCGTGCGGCACATGTCTTAATCGGGTGGGCGAACGCAGGTCGCCCCTACGGGAGTTGGTTAACCGCAAGCGGGCGGGCGAACGAAGTTCTTTTTTGCGGGGTGCAGCCCAAGGACGCACGTGTATATAAAAGCGGTTGACGTGCTTCGGCGTACTTCTCAACAAAATCACAAGCGCAACCTGTCCATTTCGCGTTACAATAGAGAGGTAACTTTTTACTGACGTAGAAGGAGGACTTAAAATGAGCGAAGAATTAGAAATACTTATTCGTAAGGCAGACAAGCTAAAGGCCGAGCTTGCATCAAAGACGATCGCTCCCGATGCGCTAGACGCATATCAGGAGCGTTTTTTGTATGAGAATATCTATAACTCGGCTGCCATAGAGGGCAACAGCTTGACGCTAGATGAGGTAAAGGAGATTCTGAGCAACAATGTGGTTATCCCGGGAAAATCGCTTAGCGATCATCTGGGTGTTGTGGGATTGCGTGATGCTAGCTTGCAGGCGCGTAAATATCTGGATGCCGGCACACGCATCACCGAGCACGAGATTCGCAAACTGCATTACATGGCGCTAATAGATCAGCAGGCGCTTTCTGGCGAGTATCGCAGCTATAACGTTATGATTCGTGGGCATCGTCCAACATCTTACGAAAAAATTCCCTATAAGATGCTACAGTTGGTAGAGTCAAAACCTTCAGAGGATAAGCATCCCATAGAGTCTATCGCCTTCTTTCATTTGCGTTTAGAAAAGATTCATCCATTTGGCGATGGCAATGGTCGCGTTGGGCGTTTGCTTATTAACTTAATGCTTGAAGAAGCTGGTTTTCCTGGTGTTATTTTTAACGCGGACATAAAGCAACGTTACTACGAAGCGCTTGAAGACTACGATGGGCTGCGTGGCAACCCTCGTGTTACGTCGATGCAGATTCTTTTGGCGGAGCTAGTTGTAGCCGAGTTGGAAACCTTGTTGGCATTATAGCGTAGGTATTATGGGTTTACAATGTTGTGTTTACAATGTTGTGTTGCCAATGTTGTGCTTACATTGTTGTGTTTACAATGTAGCCTTACAATATTACGCTAGCATTATAATAAGATAGTATATGTGGAGAAAAACACGTGCGTATAATTTTAGCACCTGACCCAGTCCTGCGCGAAAAGTGCGCTAAGGTATTGCCAAATGAGTTAAAAAGTCTGCGTGCCAAGGCTAAGCAGATGGCTAAACTAATGTATAAAAGCAATGGTTGCGGTATAGCCGCGCCGCAGGTGGGTATTGCCAAACGGTTGATGATAGTAGATGTTGCAGAGCGAAGCGAGGATGCTCCTGAAGCGCCTCGTGAACCAATTTTCTTTGTTAATCCGCGCTTGCTTAGTCTAAGTGGCGAAAAAACGACAGAAGAAGAGGGTTGCCTTTCTATCCCAGGAATTGCGGTCTTAATAGAGCGCGACATGGCAATAGTTGTGGAATATGAAGACTTTAATGGCGAAACTCATGTTATCTCTGCCGAGGGCTTTTTTGCTCGTGCTATTCAGCATGAGCTTGATCATTTAGATGGCACGACGATGTTTGAGCACTTAGATCCCATTAAACGCATACAGGCCTTTAGAGAGTACGAGGATGCGCTTCGTGCTGGTGCGCTTCCGGGTGATACGAAGGTTGACTAAATGAATATAGCTTGTTTAAGGCGCGTCTGCCTGTACCATTATATGTGTTATTCGATGCAAAGGCGGACTAAATGAATATAGTTTTTATGGGTACCCCAACATTTGCTTTACCGGCACTAGAGAAACTTCATGCGCGCTTTGACGTCAGCGCTGTGTTTTCGCGTCCAGATGCAGTATCGCATCGTGGCCGTACGATGCTACCTTCTCTTGTTAAGGCTCGAGCTTTAGAGCTTGGTTTGCCGGTGCATACTCCACGTACGTTTTACGCTCATGCTCAGGACGGGATTCCATTATTAAACTATGACGGCGAGCGTGTTGTAGACGCAGAAATTTTAGCGCAGATAGACGCCTACAAACCAGATGTCATCGTTGCGGCAGCATATGGACTGCTACTGCCGCAGGTCGTACTTGATTTGCCACGCTTGGGCTGCATAAACATTCATGCCTCGCTACTGCCGCGCTGGCGAGGTGCTGCTCCTATTCAGCGGGCAATTCTTGCCGGAGACAACGAGATAGGGGTCTGCATTATGCGCATGGAGGCAGGTTTAGATACAGGTCCATTTTGTGCTAGTGCTACTATTGTTGGTATGAACAAAAACTATCAACAGCTGATAAACGAACTGGGTGAGTTAGGTGGCGATTTAGTTTGTGACATGTTGCCTGCCATTGCAAACAATAGCGCCCAATGGATTGAGCAAGATGAAAAGCTCGCAAGTTATGCCGATAAGATTCAGAAAGGTAGCATTAACTTAGACGCGTCGTTAAGCGTACAAGAGAACGTTAATCGTGTGCGGGCATCGTCACATCACGTGCGCTGCCGCGCTAATTTTTTCTGTAAACCTGCTATGGTGTTAAATGTTCGCCCTATTTGTACGCCCTTAGAAGATGACGCCGAAAGCAAAAACCTTTACTTTAAGTGTGCTGATGGCTACATAGAAATATTAGAGTTAAAGCCTGATGGTAGACGAGAAATGACAGGGCAAGCTTTTGTGGCGGGGCATCGCAATAATCACAAGTAGCAAACTGTAAGCTCAATGATTTTTTGTTGCTATGGGCGATGAAATGTGGCAAAACATAAGTTTTTGTGTGGTAACTAAGAGAGACAATTAATGCGTGTCGTTATGAGGCTATGACGCTGTAGCACTAGGAGTCAGTGAGGCAATGTGGCTATGAGCCTAAGAGGCTATAGCACTATGAGGCGGCAAAAAGAAACAATGTATGCGCGCCGTCATGAGGCGGCAGAGCGAAATGATAAGTGCGCGCTGTCATGAGGCGGCAGAGCGAAATGATGAATACGTACTGTTACGACGCAGCAAAAGAGAACAACTGATGTATGCTTTATGATGCTTTAGAAGGGAGCAATAAGTGAATGAAATAAAATGTCCCAATTGTGGGCAAAGATTTACTTTGGACGAGGCTGGTTATGCCGACATCCTTAAGCAAGTGCGCGACGAAGAGTTTGCCAAAGCATTGCGCGAGCGCGAAGAGATGTTAGCAAAAGATAAAGAAAACGCCATAAAGTTAGCTGAAGCTAATTTGCGTAGCAGCTTAGAGGCACAAATGGCAGAGCTTAAGGCGCAAAGCCAAAAAAGTGTCACCGACTTACAGGCGAACTTAGAGGCACAACTTGCAAAAGCGCAAACCGAAGCCGCAAAGTTACAAGCAAAAATTGACGCATCAGATATAGAGAAACAGTTGGCGGTTACCCAGGCAGTTACTGCGTTAGAAAAAGAACGAGACAACTTAGCTAACGCTTTAAAGGCAAACAAGACCGAACAGGAACTAAAAGAAGCTAGCATGCTAGCACAACATGAAGCAGAACTAAAGAATCGCGATGCCGAGATTAACAAGCGCGAGGAGCTTATCCGCTACAAAGACGAAGAGATTGCCCGCGTAAAAGAGCTGCGCGCCAAGCTTTCTACCAAAATGGTGGGCGAAACGCTAGAACAGCATTGCGAAATTGAGTTTGAGAAGTTACGGGCGACAGGTTTTCGCAATGCCTATTTTGCCAAAGACAACGATATTAAGGACGGCACAAAAGGCGATTACATTTATCGCGAAAACGATGAGTTGGGCAATGAGCTAGTTTCGATAATGTTTGAGATGAAAAATGAAAGCGAAAGTGGTTCGCAAAAGAAGCGCAATGACGAATTCTTAAAGAAGTTAGACAAGGATCGCAGCGACAAGAATTGTGAGTACGCCGTACTGGTTTCGTTATTAGAGCCAGAAAGCGAGCTATACAACGCAGGCATTGTAGATGTTTCGCATAAATTTCCCAAGATGTATGTCATTCGCCCGCAGTTTTTTATTCCCATGATTACCCTCTTGCGTAATGCCGCGCTTAACTCGCTTGCGGTGCGCCAGGAGCTAGCTTCAATTCGCGAGCAAAACATAGATATCACAAACTTCGAAGCAAGCTTAAACGAGTTTAAAATTGGTTTTTCTAAAAACTACAATCGCGCCAGCGACAGGTTTAAAAAGGCTATAGAAGAGATAGATAAGACCATTAAAGGATTACAAAAAGTAAAGGACGAGCTTCTTGGTTCCGAGAACAGCCTGCGTTTAGCAAACGACAAGGCAGACGCTTTAACAATTAAGAAGCTCACAAGAAATAATGCTACAATGAAGGCAAAGTTTGATGAGCTTGCGGCAGCAGACAATGAAAATGCTAATAATGCTCTGAAGCCCAGCCTACCTGCCGCAGGCAACGCCTAGAAGCACAGCCTACCTGCCGCAGACAACGCCTAGCTACTCAGCATACCTGCCGCAGACAACGCCTAGAAGCACAGCATATCTGCCGCAGACAACGCCTAGCTATTCAGCCTACCTGCCGCAGACAACGCCTAAGGAGATGATTTGTTAGGCGTAGAGGTGAAGCCAGAACAGTTTTTCTCTACAAAAAAAAGAAATGAGGTAATAACATGGATATTAGTCGTATTATGCAAGTTTTAAATGTCGCCGAAAAGGCGGCAATTGCCGCAGCAAAGTGGAATGGCAAAGGTGACAAGAAGGCGGCCGATCAGGCAGCGACAGAGGCAATGCGTAGCGCTTTTAATCAGATTGATTTTTCCGGGCGCATTGTTATTGGCGAGGGCGAGCGCGACGAGGCCCCCATGCTTTACATTGGCGAGGAACTGGGACGTGGTGGTGAGGCTATAGATATAGCTGTTGACCCACTGGAAGGTACCAATCTTTGTGCTTACAATAGACCAAACGCTCTAACGACGATAGCCATTGCTCCTAAGGGTTCTTTGCTTTTTGCGCCAGATACATATATGTGGAAGATTGCCGCTGGCGCTGGTTGCGCCGGACGCGTGCATATAGATGCTCCACCGGCGCAAAATGTTGCCGCCGTTGCCGATGTATTAGGCAAGCCTGTAGCAGAAGTTAATGTCTGCATACTTTTACGTGATCGCCATAAAGAGTTAATTGACGCTATTAGAGCGACTGGTGCTCGTATTCGTCTGATAGACGATGGCGATGTATTTGGCGCTATTGCTACTGCTGTTCCAGACACGGGCATCGATCTTTATCTTGGCAGCGGCGGCGCTCCTGAAGGTGTTTTGGCGGCAGCGGGTTTAAAGGCAATCGGTGGCGTTTTTATGGGACGGCTGGACTTTAGCATAGATCCGCATGGTGCAGAAAAACGTGAGCGAGCTTTAAAGACTGCAGAGATTGACATCGATGCGCCTTTAACTATGGATATGTTGGTACGATCAGATGAAGCCGCGTTCATCGCCTGCGGTGTTACCGATGGCGAGATGGTTTCTGGCGTTAGCGATATTGGCGGCTCGATTACGACAAGTTCTATTATCATGAATTCATATGATAAGACGGTGCGTTTTGTGCGCACCACACGTATGCATGAGGGCTCGAAGATTCACTTTTAGTGGCAAAGTGCTTCTGCGAGGTGCTTCAGCAAGGCGCTTCTGCGTGATGCCTCTGCGATGCGCTTCTGAAAAGTGCTTCTGAAAAGTGCTTCTGCGAGGTGCCAATCAAGTTTTGCCAGCACTGCAAGCACCAATTGAGCGCCGTTAACACAGCAAGTGCCATTTGAGCGTCGCTAGCACAGCAAGCGCCAATTAAGCGCCGCTAGCACATGAAACGTCAATTGCGCGCCGTTAGCACAGCCGCCATATTAGGCAAACGACTTTAAAAAGCAAGGAAGGAACGTAGATGAATTGTAGCCAGCTACAAGAGCAAGACCCGCAAATCGCCCAAACTTTAGAAGACGAGCTGCGCCGTCAACGCTCAGAGATTGAGCTTATAGCCTCAGAGAATTTTACATCGCCTGCTGTTATGCAGGCTGTAGGTAGTGTGCTTACCAATAAATATGCCGAGGGCTATCCCAATAAGCGCTATTATGGCGGCTGCCATGTTGTAGATATAGCAGAAGAGCTTGCTATTAAGCGAGCATGCGAGCTTTTTGGTAGCAAGTATGCCAATGTGCAAGCGCATAGTGGTGCTAGTGCCAACCTTGCTGCTTACATGGCTACTGTACAACCTGGCGACACGGTTTTAGGCATGAGCCTTGCGCATGGCGGCCACCTAACGCATGGAAGCGCCGTGAACTTCTCTGGTCACTATTACAACATGGTTTCATATGGTCTTAACGCGCAAACAGAAATGCTAGACTACGATGCCATAGAGTCGCTGGCAAAAGAGTGCAAGCCAAAAATGATATTGGCAGGCGCTAGCGCTTATCCACGCGTTATAGACTTTCAGCGCTTTGCGGCTATCGCAAAATCTGTTAACGCCTATTTGGTTGTAGACATGGCACATATTGCCGGTCTTGTTGCCGGTGGCGCGCATCCTAACCCTGTGCCATTTGCCGATGTTGTTACCTCTACATCGCATAAGACTTTGCGCGGTCCGCGTGGTGGTTTTATTCTTACAAATGACGAGGCTATGGCGGCAAACATTAACAAGGCAATCTTTCCAGGCGGGCAAGGCGGTCCACTAATGCATGTTGTCGCCGGAAAAGCCGTAGCTTTTGGTGAGGCCCTGCGTCCTGAGTTTAAAGAGTATGCCGCTCAAACCGTGCGCAACATGCGCGTCATGGGTGAGGCAATGGCAGACGGGGGCTTGCGTTTAGTTTCTGGTGGCACCGACAATCATCTTGCTTTGGTTGATCTTAGCGCTGCCAATATCACTGGCAAAGAGGCAGAGCAGCTGTTGGGAGAGGTAGGGATTACCGTTAACAAGAACACTATTCCTAACGAGACACGTTCTCCTTTTGTTACCAGCGGAATTCGCGTAGGCGCTGCCGCTATTACAACTCGTGGTTTTGTAGAGAAGGACGCGGCCGAAGTGGGAGAGTTAATCGCCCGTGCCATTTTTGATCGCGCAGATGTTGTGGTTAAACAAAAGATTGCGAACCGTGTTGCCGATATAGCCGCCGAGCACCCTTTGTACCCACAGTTGTAGAGTTGTTAACTTCAGAGAAGCTGACGTCACAACGCTGCCGCTACAAGGATCTTGTCACAAAATCCGTAGGGGCTTGCCTTTGTTCGCCCGCTCGTGGCTGATGTCACAAAGCTGCCGTCACAAAGCTGTCACCACAAAGCTGCCGTCACAAAGCTGTCACACCCTTAAACACCCTTAAGCACCCTTAAACACACCAAAAAACTTGCACTTCTAAGCATTCCCAAATTCGATTGTTAAATGAATGTTAAAGCGATTCTCTTGGGTCTTGCTTACCCGTAAAATGTTCTTATAGCGCGTTGTGCCGCACGGCCGGCGGTGTGCGTACTAGCATAAGAATATATTAGCAAAGTATAACGGGTTAGGAGTTGCTATGTCAGCAGAAGTAATAAAGCAGACGGCTCATGAGGCCTACCGTGCTGCAAAGAACTGCCCGGATGGGTTGAACCTCTTAGAGCGCATCGATCGTCTGGTCGCAAAACACACCATTAAGTATGTCCGTTTCGAGCAATATGACCTTTATGGAATCCCAAGATCTAAAACTGTGCCATTGTCTTACTTTAAGCATTACTTAGAAAATGGTCTGAATTTTTATGGCGGCATTATGACCTGCGATATTCAGACACGTTGTGCTCCAAACACAGGCTATGGCGAAGAGGTTACCTATGGCGATGCCCTAACGATTCCAGATTTTGGCACCTTTATGGTGCTGCCATGGGTTCCAAACACAGCACGTATTATCATCGACCCACACTGGTATGATGGTACTCCACTTATGGCGACACCGCGCTTGCAATTAAAGCGTCTGTTTTCGGAGTTCTCTAAATTGGGTTACAATGTGCGATTGGGTTACGAGTTCGAGTTTTATCTCTTCGATCGCAAGACCGGCGAGCCTGTTTATGGTTCGCAGCCTATCTTTAACACAATCTATAACAACTTTGATATAGACTATCTTTATGGCATGATGGACATGCTGCAAGCCAGTGGTTTTCGCATCATCACCCAAAACTCCGAGCAAGGTCCTGGACAGCAAGAGATTAATCTAGACTGTCGTGATGGTTTAGCCGCAGTGGACGAAGCGCAAGCATTTAAGTACGCCATAAAGGAGATTTCGCGTCAGTATGGCTATACGGCAAGCTTCATGACCAAGCCATATATCGACCGTTGCGCCTCTGGGGCTCATGTACATTTAAGTCTTATAGATAAACAAACTGGTAGAAACGCCTTTTTAGACGAGGAGTCTGCCGATGGCTTATCGCCCTTAGCGCATAAGTTTATCGCCGGCGTTTTGCGTCACGCAGAGGCAAACACGATTTTCTCTGCCCCTACCGTAAATTGCTACAAACGTTACCAGCCTGGTGTCTGTGCTCCCACCACCGCAACTTGGGGTTACGAGAATCGTAGCGTTGGCGTTAGGGTAAAGGGCGTGCGTGCACAATCTACGCATATAGAGAATCGCCTTTATTGTGCAGCAGCAAACCCTTATACCTCTACATTATCTATGATGCAGGCAGGCATGTTGGGAATTGTAAACAACTATGATGTGCCAGAACCAATCATGCATGACGCTTGGGCAGATGATAGCATTAAACTTTTGCCGGCCACGCCCATGGACGCGCTTAAGGCCTTTAAAGAAGATGAGGTTTTGCAGGAGGCATTAGGCGAGGAGTTTACAAAATGCGTTATTGCCATGAAGGAATGGGATATAAAGGTGGCTCGCGAGAATTGTGCCGATTTTGACACCAACAAATTTTCTACCTATATCAGCGATTGGGAGACGGCAGAGTTTCGCGAGGAACTCTAGGTAGCTAATGGCGGCGGAGTTTCGCGAGGAACTCTAGAACGTGAAGGGTTTGGCTCTTTTGCGGTTACTTAAGCAACTAACAAAGTTTCGCGAGGAACTCTAGTAGTTACGTAGAAAGTGTTAATAGAGGCCAGTTAGCAGGTATAACACGCAAGAGAAAAGAGTCAATGTACTGCTAGCATGCTAGCACAGATTAAGGACAGCTAACAGGTATAACATGCAAGAAAAAAGAGAGACGGAGTATTAGCAATGTCAGATTTATTAGCTTTAAGACCACCAGTGCCAGTAATTGAACTTAGCGGCAGTGCTTACGAGCGCGGCTGCAAACATGGCGAGGTGTTGCGTGAGCAAATAGGCGATTTTATAGGCAGTATCATGCAATTGCACGAGATCAATCTGACTTTTGCGACAAGCTGTGATGAGCTTAAAAGTCACTGTATGCGTAACTACCAATACTTGCAAAGCTATAGCCCTGACCTTGCTCGTGAGCTAGAGGGCATTGCTTGTGGCAGCGCTCAGAGCTTGGATGCTATTATGCTATTAAACTCGTTTTTAGAGCTAGAGGATTTGCGTGTTGCAAAACTGGGCAAGCAACTATTAAGCGCTGGAGCATCAACTTCAGAATTAATAGCAAGTAACGTTGGTAGCGATGGCGACAAGAATCCATTTGGAGCGCATGGCTATCCCGTTTGGGGTTGCACATCTTTTAATGTAATGCCTAGGGCTTCTGCAGATGGACACGCTTTTGTTGGACAGACTTACGATATGGAGGACTACTACGCTAAGTATAATGCTATGTTTAGGATTACCCACGAAGACGGACATACAGAGTTGGTCTACAGTCTTGCGGGTATACTCGGCCTAAATGGCATGAACTCTTCCGGCGTAGGTGTCTGCATAAATAAGCTTGTAGCAACAGATGCACGCTTGGGAATTTCTTATCCGGCGCTAATACGCAACGCGCTAAGCAAGCGTCGTGTTGGCGATGCATTTGGAGCGATTGTCTTTGCGCGTCGTGCATGTGGCATGAATTACCAGATTGCGTCAGCCGATGGTGTAGCCTGGTGTGTAGAGGTATCTGCGGGCGACTATGACATTCTCTCTTTAGATGACCCCTCACGCAATGGAGTAATCGCCCATAGCAATCACTATCTTAGCTCACGCATGCGTGCCTATGAGACTCCTGGCTGGTTAAGTCATGGCGGCTCTTATGTGCGCGAGCAGGTTGCTAGCCGCTACCTTAATGAAATGCGAGGCAAGATAGACGCAAAGTCTTTAATGACTCTAAGCAAAGATCACACCAATTACCCACGCTGCATCTGCGCGCATGGTTACGAGGGCGAAAGCGAGTTTGTTGCTTTTGCAACAATAGCAGCTGTCATTTACGACCTTAACTCTAAAACCGCGTGGATAACAAATGGCAATCCATGCCAAAACGACTTTAAGATGATAGCTTTAAAACCATAATTTTTTAACCTTACTTTTAAGTGATTCTTAATGAAAGTAAGCCATTGTAATTACGCCTATATTTATGTCGAGAAAAACTAGCGTTTCACGCGACATTACGACTTAATCAGATTGTAGGTCTGTTTGGTTTAACTAAGGAGGATATTGTGACTACAGGAATTGGACTACTTTATGTTGGCGCGGTGCTACTAATGAATGGCATCGCCATGATACAAAAAATTGACGCTAAGGCAGTGGCGGTGATGAACTTTTTCACTGGCGGGCTGTATGTAGTAATTTGCAGCATTAACCTTGCCTATGCAGTTTTTAGCGGTGCCCAAATCACAGCATTTTACGGGGTTGGCACCAGTATGTTATTTGGTTTTACATATATCTTTGTTGGGCTAACTAACTGGTTTGGACTAGATGTGCGGTCGCAAAGCTGGTACTGCTTTTTTGTGGGTGTGACCACAATCCCATGCTCGTTGCTTGCTTTTCAGGGAGGTGATTGGCGCTTTGGTATCATCTGGCTTGTTTGGGGATACCTCTGGTTGCTTTATTGGATAACGGGTGCGTTTAAAAACGTTAAGGCACCGGCAGCTTTGGTTCCATGGTCTACCATTGTCATAGGTGTTTGCACTTGCTGGGTACCTGGATATTTGCTACTAGCCAACCTTTGGTAGACTGCTAGCATGCTAGCAATTCATGATGCGCTTAACCTAGCTTACCTAAACTAAAAATGAGTGATGCTTAACCTGTTTATCACATATAAGTGCAACTTAAGCTGCGACTATTGCTTTGTGCATGGGCTTGGGCAACTACATCCTATGTCTATATCTGACGCAGACTTCCAGCGACTTTGCGTATGGCTCGCCGAACATCAAGTGCCAACACTAGGTATTCTTGGCGGCGAGCCTACGTTAGACAAGCGCTTGCCGGATATGCTGGCGCGATTGCATGACATAGGCGTAGCCCCTGTTGTCTTTACTAATGCTTTGTTTGAAAGCAGTGAGTCTAGAATTGGTGATGACTTGTCATTGGCCTTAAAGCCAAAAGAAAACGATGAACTTATTAGCGCTTTATGCAAACATGCCGCCAATATAGTAGTTAACTATAACGATCCTACGAATTATTCTGAAATCCAGATAAAGCGTCGCGAGAGCAATTTACAAAAATTACAAGAGCGCGGCGCGCACATCACTTTTTCTAAAAATTTTGCACCAGGCGACACAGAATGGCAATATCTTATAGATGCTTGTCGGCGTTTTGGGGTAAATGCCATACGCTACGATATATCGCGCCCTAACCTAAATCGCACAAATAGTTACATTAACAGTAGCGCTTATGAGTCTAAGTGCGCCGATGACATTCAGATTTGCAATAGTTCGCAAAGCATAAAGCAACTTCAAGATAATATGAAATCCCATTTGGTTGCAAGTCACGATGGCACTTCTCGACATATAAATGATCATATTGTAGAGTTCGTGCGAGCATGCGAGCAAGCTAGCATAATGACTGGCTTAGACTGTTGTTTGCCATCCTGTATGTTTACAACTGAGCAGCTGCAGTACCTACATGCAACGTCATTGCGCTTTACTCATGTTTGTCAGCCGTCGATAGATATACAAACAGATTTGCAGGTAAGCTATTGCATGCCACTTGCTCAGTTTGCGCTATCCAATGTCTTAGACTACAATGGCGAGTGGGAGTTAATGGCAGGTTTGTCTTCGATGGCAAAGCCACTTAGGGAAAAGCGCCCTTTAGCCTGTGAAGCCTGTGAGCATTATGCCAAAAGCTGTCAGGGAGGCTGTCTTGCATTGCGTGCTAGTGATGTTTGCGTGTAGATTTGTAACCAGACTGTGCGGGATGCAAGTTTTGCGTTGCGCTTAAGCAATGATTGCGCATACGAGGATAATGCAGATTTGGTAAGAGCTTGAGCATGATGTTTTCGTTGCGCTTAAGCAATGATTGCGCATACGGCGTTGCGCCAAAGAGCTGGGCCGCTTAACTGTCGTAAGATTATGAAATGGAGTGAGGAATGACACCAATCAGGCATGAAGGTGCCAACTATATTAAGACCGCATGTACTAGGGACTGCCCCAACACATGTGGGCTTACTGCCGAGGTTATAGACGAGCAGGTTACAAGGCTTTATGGCGACGCATCACATCCACTTAATGAGGGTCGCGTTTGCACTAAGTGCCAGCGCTACCTAGACCGCGTTTATCATCCGCATCGAGCGATGTTTCCGTTGCGCAAGGTCGCGGGAGATTTTCGTCGTGTGCCCTGGAATACTATTTTAGACGAGATTGCCGAGCGCATTAAGGATGTTTGTGACACTTATGGACCTCAGAGCATACTTTACTATCAGGGTTTTGGCGAGCGCACTGCCTTAAAATTATTAAATCGTCGCTTTTTTAATCTGCTTGGACCTGTAACCTTTCTTAAGGGCACTGTTTGTGGTGGTACTGGTCAGGCTTCGCAAGATATGGACTTTGGTAATCGTATCTCGCATGATTTTCGTGACTATGTAAATTCGGGCGCGTTGGTTGTTTGGGGACGCAATCCAGCAGCAACAAACATTAATCTTGTGCCTGCCATTAAAGACGTACGCAGACGCTCAGGCAAAGTGGTGGTTATTGATCCTTTAGACACTAAGACCACCGCTATGGCAGACTTGCATATACGCCCAAGACCAGGGACAGATGCTTTTCTTGCGCTTGCGGTTGCCAGAATCATAATTGACAAAGGTGCAGAAGACGCCGAATTCCTTCTCAACAATTGTGATAATTATCAGCAATATAAAAAGCTAGTATACGAATATGATATTAAAGAACTATCAAAGCGCTGCGATGTTTCAGAGGCAACTATAAACGAGCTTGCTTTAATTATCATGAAGAATAAACCAGTAGGTTTTTTGCTTGGCTGGGGCTTGCATCGTTGGCAGTATGCGCATACAAGCATACGAGCAATTGATGCGTTGGCTGCCGTCGCCGGCTCTATTGGCGTAAGCGGTGGTGGAGTTAGCCAGGGTTTTGAGGAGTATCTGCCATACGATTGGGATGTATATGGAGATGGACTTAACCCGCAGGCTAAGCGATTGAGCATGCCAAGACTTGCCGAGGAGCTAGATAACTTAGAGCGTGAAGGTAGACCGATTCAGATACTATTTGTTACTGCCGGAAATCCCTTGGTAATGCTGCCGGACTCTAATGCTGTGCGCAAAGCGTTCGAGCGCATTCCTTTTAAGGTTGTCATGGGGCATTTTTTAGATGATACTGCCGAGCTTGCCGATATTTTCTTGCCATCAACAACATTTTTAGAAGAAAATGATGTGGTAGCATCTTATGGGCATAGCTATCTTTCTGCTGTAAATCAGGCTACGCAAGCTCCAGGTCAAACTAAGTCTGACTTTCAGATGTTTATGGAATTAGGCAGTCGCTTTAATTTTGCCAGCGAATATGTGAAGCCACTGGATGAATGGCTAAAGATTATCTTGCGCCCTACACTTAAGCAAGGATTTACGTTAGAGCAGATTCGCGACGGTGGCTTCTTTCAACCTGATGTGCCTCATGTGCCTTATACAGACAAGCGCTTTCCTACAGCTACGGGCAACTTTCAGCTCATGACTTCTTTAGATTGGTATGATTCACCTGACGATTTATGTTGTGTGGACCCAACTCAACCGTTGCCATCTGGTCATTACCGCTTGATGTCAACTGCACCTTTTGCCTGGCTTTGTTCCGAGACCACACCTAATCAGTTTAAGGGCACTCTACCAGTTACACTTGCTACCGGTGAAGCAGAGCGCATGGGCTTTGTGCAAGGCGATATCTGCTTGGCAACCAGCCCTCAAGGACAAATTGCTTGCCAGATAGTTTGTTCAGATACGCAACGTAGCGATTTGGTGTACATTCCCAGAGGCGGTTGGGGACAGCGTGGACGCAACGTAAATGTGCTCACAAAAGCTATCGAAAGTAAGGTGGGCTGTGGCACCGCTTACTATGAGACAATGGTTACTTTAGAAAAGTTGCGTTAAGCAAGGCGACAGTCTTAAACAAGCTCAGCCCAAACACACGAGTCAATGGTTGCTTTAGAAAAGTTGCGTTAAGATATCAGCTAAAAAATGATGACTTATATTAGCGATTAGTTGGCATTATTGGGTGGCATGATAAGGTAACGTGATTAGTTGGTTTTTTTTGTTGGTATGATTATTTAGCCGCAGCATTTACGTTAGTTAAGAAATGAAAGTGAGTAGGCAGCACGACCGTTAGCCGTGGGTGTTCGCCGCCGCAGCATTTACGTTAGTTAAGAAACGAAAGTGGAGAATGTAGAAAATGAAACCTCATATTGGCATAACAACGACATGGTCGCCCGAGCGTAGTCAGCATGAACTTTGGGATGCCTACACAAGAGCTATCCTTTATGGCGGAGGTGTTCCGGTCATCTTGCCGTCTACCGCAGACTATGCCTTATACAATGAATATCTAGATCGCTTAGATGGCCTTTTACTTTCTGGCGGGCAAGATATCATGCCAACAGAGTATGGGCAAGAGCCACGTTGCGGCTTTGAACTTACATGGCAAATGGAGCCAGACCGCGATCGCTTCGAGCTGGTTATTTGCCAACAGGCTCTAAAGCGCGATATGCCAATTTTGGGCATTTGTCGTGGTGAGCAGTTACTTGCAGTAGCATTAGGAGGTAGTCTTTATCAGGATACCAAGTTTGCCTTTGAACCTGATGATGAGACTTTAAGGATACGACACTTTCAGGTTTCGCCTTGGGAGCAGCCATCACATCTTGTTAATATACTTGATAATAGCTTGCTAGCTAATGTATTAGATAGCACAGAAATACAAGTGAACAGCCTGCATCATCAGGCAGTTTGCGACTTACCAGATGGTTTTATTGCTAGTGCAAAAGCAGCCGATGGCATTATAGAAGCCATCGAGTCTACCAAGCATCGCTTTGTACTTGGCGTGCAATGGCATCCAGAACGTATGGTTAAGCGTGATGTGTACAGCCGCGATTTGTTTGCTGCCTTTGTTTCTGCTTGTGGTAAGTAGTACATGGCGGTTGGTAGCTAGTGAGTTGCGGTTAGCGGCTAGAAGTGAACAAGCGCGGACACGGGGACGGTTCGTCTGTCCGCGGACACGGGGACGGTTCATCTGTCTTAATTTGTTTATTGGTGGTGGACACAGGCGCGATGACAAACGAACAAAAGGTGGACAGATGAACCGTCCCCTTGTCCACAGGGAGTGGACACAGGCGCGATGACAAACGAACAAAAGGTGGACAGATGAACCGTCCGTAACCACTGAAAAAAAGCATGTTTTGAGCGCATCTACGCCCAGCTTAGCGCGATTGCACGCATGGTGTGTGGCTCCCTGAAGAACAGTGCTGCCAAAAACAATGTACGCATTATGCACCTATTCCTACGACGCACGTTTGTAAATGCAACACCTGCAAGAATAGAGCACTGTTCGTTGCCAACATATGTATATATGCGCGTCATCGTCGCACTCTCTTAGGCAAGATTTGGTTAGCACGAGCGCGTCCAAGATCGTGCTCATAGGGATCAGTTACAGATTCTACCTTGCTCATAAGGCCTAAGGCTCTAAACACGCTTAGCACATTGCCAAGACTAACTCCAGTCGCGCCATTCTCGATTTTTGAATAAGTGACTTTAGAGATGCCAGCGCGCTCGGCAACCTGTTCTGAGCGTAAGCCTAGAAGCTTGCGCCAAGTTCGTAGATTATCACCAATATTAGCGGCAGTCGCAACTACATCATGACTTAACATAAACAATGTCTTTCTTTAACTGGGATAATACAAAGTATAGTATATCTTATTTGCTAGCAATCTTGCGTCAGAATTACCCATCACATAACATCCATTCTTTTATCGCGAAACTCATATTGTACAACGCATTTGCTAGTGCTAGAATGTAAGCAATATGTTTTGTGGGCGCGAAGCGGGGACTTCATTTTGTCTTGTTCTTGTCGCAGAATGCAACCTAATGGTTGGTTTGCTTTTATGTTGGCATAAATGAAGGTAACTTATTGTCCTGCTTTCGCAATATTTGGGCAAGAGAGGGGCGCGATTATGGGTGCGCAAACAGGTACAAAAAAAGTTACAAAGCACGGGGCGGTTTTCTTTACAAAAGCAAGTTTGACTTCGCTAACAGAAAATTACACAAACGCGCAAACAAGCGCGCAAACAAGTGCGCAAACAAGTGCGCTAGCAAGTGCGCAAGCAAACGCGCAAACAAACGCGCAAACAAGTGCGCAAACAAGCGCGCTAGCAAGAACTTGTGTGCGTGCGAATGCTGATTTATTAGCAAAGCCTTGCGCATATGCAAAAGCTAGCATGCTAGCAAGAACAACTGCTTTGCTCCTGCTGGTTGCCATGTTGTTGGCGCTGGTGGGATGCGGTGGCACAAGTGGGTCAGGTTCGGCGTCGGGCACGAGCGGCGATGGTAATCTAAGTGGTGACACAAAAGAGATCATTACACAGATCTTAGAGAAAAGCGCAGCTCATCTTCCATCTGGCTCTAAGTTCCCGGAGCTACTAGACTACAGCGTCACCGCCGAAGACTGCGAAGGTTATTTGGGAATTTCTGCTGCCGACTTTGGCAAGTATGTGCAGGAGGCGAGTGTTTCGCTTGCGGCAATTAGCACTAGGGCACATGAGGTGGCTCTGGTAAAATGCAAGAGTGCAGGCGATGCAACAAAGGTGAGCGAGCTGATTGCCTCTGGCTATAACTCTAACCGTTGGATTTGCGTAATACCCGACCAAAGCTTTGTTCAGACATCTGGTGCTTATGTTTTGCTGGTTGCCGCCAGCGACGAAAACGCCGATGCTCTAAAGGCTGGTTTTGCAGACTTGGCGGGATCTGTGGGTGACGTTAATGTCTTCTTTAGCGCTACCACTGCAACCAGTGCGGGTGGTGGTGCAGGTAGTGGTGCAGCTGCAACAGGCATTACTGCAGATGGCGGTGCGACAGCAATATCTACTTTTAGCATGGATAATGTTGAGAATAACAACGCGGACGACAGCACTAACATAAATGCTGAAGACAACGACGAGACTATTTCTGTTGATAACTTGCGCTTTGGCACAAGCGATGACAATACCGGACGAGCTATAAACATAGGCGATATGAATACTAATGGCACAGAGAACTTTGGTGGCGATTACGCTTTTAACGACTAGATAAAAAGTGCCATAATAGTGCGTGCTAGGTTAACTTAAGATTTAGGCTAAAAGTGAATGAACTGAAGTATACCTGCGACGATGTGAATTCATAAGCGAACTTAAGTTCATCCGCAGCGGCGTGAACAGTAACGTGTGAATACAAGAGCGAACTGTAGCTAAAGAGTTAGGCTGGTTGTAACCTTGCTTTTCTCAAGCATTACATTTTTATATTGGTACCTGCCGGTTGTTCTGGTGCTTTACTATATCGTGCCTAGACCACACGGGTCGCTGCTTTGGCGCAATTTGCTGCTGCTTTTAGCCAGTGTGGTCTTTTACGCGTGGGGAGAGCCACTTTATGTGTTAATCATGCTGGGGCAGGCTTTTGTGGGCTGGGGCAGTGGACTTGCACTTAACTATTTGCGCGAACGCAACGAACAACGCTGTAGACAATGCAGTGAGCCGCCACAAAGTGAGCCTACACAAAGCAAGCATCGCCAGGGGGAGACGTCACAAAGCGAACCGCCACAAAGTAAACCGGCACACAGCGAGCTTCTCCAAAGCGAACCTCGCCAAAACGCGCAAGGCAAGAGTGAACTTCTCCAAAGCGAACCTTGCCAAAACGCGCAAGGCAAAAGCGAACTTCTCCAAAGCAAACCTTGCCAAAACGCGCAAGACCAAGTTGAGCATCGACAAACTTATAAAACCGCAAAGCCAGACCTAGCAACAAAGGTTGTCTTTATTGCGGCAATCGTTTGTGAGCTAAGCGCACTGCTCGTTTTTAAGTACACAGACTTTTTTCTGAACAATATTAATATGCTATTACAATCTGAATTGAGCTTGCTAGCATTGGCTCTGCCTTTAGGCATAAGTTTTTACAGCTTTCAGATTCTTAGTTATACCATAGACTTGTATCGTCAAAAAGTAAGTGTGCAAAAAAATCCACTCTATTTTGCAACTTACGTGGCGCTCTTTCCGCAGCTAATCGCTGGTCCTATTGTTCGTTATGCAGACATTGCCGAGCAGTTAACGCAGCGCAAGCATACCCTTAATGGCTTTGCGAATGGCATCAGACGTTTTTGTGTGGGTCTAGGCAAAAAGGTGCTCATTGCCAACACATTAGGACAATTGGCCCAGATTGCGCAAAGTGCCATAACCGATTCAGAAGCCGCCATTGTCGAGCAAAGCACACTTTTTGCTCTGCTTTTTCTTGTGGCATTTACGCTGCAAATTTACTTTGATTTCTCTGGCTATTCCGACATGGCAATTGGCCTTGGCTTAATGTTTGGCTTCAAATTTCTAGAGAACTTTAATTATCCACTCATCGCCAAAAGCATCACCGAATTTTGGCGCCGTTGGCATATGAGCATGTCCTATTGGTTTCGCGACTATGTTTACATTCCGCTTGGCGGAAATCGCAAAGGCAAGGTGCGCCACATTCTTAACATTCTTATAGTTTGGATGGTCACCGGTTTTTGGCATGGCGCAGGCTGGAATTTCATGGGTTGGGGGCTTTTTATGGCTCTGTTTTTACTTGTTGAGAAGTTCGTGTTCGCCCGCATTCAGAAGCGAATAGCTAATCGTGAATCCGCCAAAATCTCAGACAAAAAGCCATCGCGGGCACATACGCTGCTATCAGCATCGCGGGTACATGCACTGCTTTTGGCATTTGTGAGTCATATATATCTTCTATTTGTAGTAATGCTTAGTTGGATCTTATTTCAGTCACCTGATATGCAAGCGGCAACAGCAACAGCGACCGCACTTATCGGCATGGGCGCAGATGGGCTAGCCGGCAATGCATCATTATATTATTTGCGCGATTATGCTTTTCCATTAATAATCGCTGCTATAGGCTGCACGCCGCTTCCTGCTAAGTTGGTTAAAATGCTAAGAAGCGCTGCGGCATCTGAATCATCATTTGCCGTTGTTTTTAAAGTGTCTCTTACTGCTGTCGAGCCTGCCTTTATTGCGACAATGCTGCTTTTAGTAACGGCTTTTTTGGTTGATGGTACATTTAATCCCTTTATCTACTTTAGGTTTTAGCGAGGTATAACTATGCATACAACAAAGAACATACATGCAGCAAAAACAGAAACCAGTGCTAATGCTTTGTGTACGCAGAAGGCAGATTTTGGCAAATCCCGCGAAAGCTTAAATGCAACAGTGGGTTGTAGATCTTGGCAGGCACTTCTCAACATTTTTATCTTCGCTCTTATCATTGGTGGTTTTGCGCTGGCTACGCTCTTGTTGCCAAGGGCAGAAGTCTTGGTAAGCGAACGCCGCAAACCGGCTGAGTTGCCAACGTTAAATGCAGAAAACTTAACCAGTGCCCATTTTATGAAGGGCTTTGAGCCCTGGGCTGCCGATGCCTTTGCCGGTCGTGAAGAGTTACGCGGCTTGCGAGCCTTTACGGTTTTTAATGTTTTTGCAATGACCGACAAAGATGGCTTATATTTTGGCGAAGCTGGTGCAGGCAAATTTGAGGCTATAAAGCGAGCTAATTTTATTAAAACTGTAGATAAAGTTGAGAAGGTCATTTTTAACCTAAACTCTACTGCGAACGAAAGCGAAATGCTATCTTACTATTATGCTATCATACCCGACAAAAGCATATATGATAGTCGTAGCCTACCTGGTTTTAGTTCTGCGTTGGCAGATAGTTTGCTGCAGGGACGGTTACAGGGTGCAACTCAGATTCCTCTAGCGGACGCACTTGTTAAAAGCGATTTTTATCGTACAGATTTGCATTGGGATCAAGCTGAGCTAGCTTTTAGGGCACAAGCCGGAGCAGATACTGTGCCTACAAGGCTAATGCGTTATATGGGTGATGATGTTCAGCTTGCGCGTATGAGGCAGGTGTTAAACAGCGCGTCTATAAATGACGTGGGTGCATTTAGCGGTGTCTACCCTGGTCAACTTGCGCTAAATATTCCAGCCGATCGCTTGCGCTATGTTAGTAGTCCGGTTGTAGAAGCAATGGATGTAAGTTATTTTGATGCCCAGACAGAAACGTTTGTACAAGGCTCGCTTTATGATTTAGACGCAGCAAAAGGGCGCGACCCTTACGACCTATTTTTAAGTGGTGCTTCGCCAATAATAATCATTAAGAATCCTGATGCTGTGCTGTCTGGCAAAGATGACGCCACAGGTAAGGAACTATATCTTTTTCGCGACTCCTTTGGCTCTAGTCTGGCGCCGCTTCTAGCTTGTGGATATGATAAAGTAACGCTAATAGACTTGCGCTATATAGACTATCGCCTTTTAGACAAGTACATAGATTTTAAGCCCGGATCAGATGTCTTGTTTTGCTATAGCTCTCAAATTTTTAATAATCCCACTGTTTTGCTTGTGCAATAGGGGCGCAATAAAATAAATGCCAGGCTGTATTCGCGAGTGAAGTGAGAGCGTCATGCCTTTTGTACCATTTGGGCGAAAAAATAAATGCCAGGCTGTATTCGCGAGAGCGAAATCTGTTTAAATCAACATCATTATTTCCCAAACATTACAGAGGTGATGTCTGATATACTTTTTCTTGGCAAACTGACATGTACGAATATTTTGTAGCAAAACTTTGAGAGAAGGGCATCTAGCCCCTTCTAAGGTTTTGTTACTTTAGTCAGTTTGCCGACTGTAGGATGGATGCCCTTCTTCCAGGCAGTTAAGCTGACGAAAACAGGTTGCTACATCAAGAAAATAAATCATCCTTCCTATAGATAACTATTTAGAAATGATTCAAAGGAAAGTAGGCAAGGGTGGACAACAAAAAAACTGTAAGTTTTGGCGCTATACAAAATGTGGGTTTAGTTAGGTCTCTTATCGCTTATGCGGCAATGCTGGCGCTGTTGTTTTCGTTAACTGCTTGTGGTGGCAACAATGAAAATGGTGGGCAGCCCGCAAGTTATGACAATAGCGCGTCACAAGAGCAAGCATCGGGCTCTTTAAATTCAGCCACCAGTGGTGACAGTGCTTCAAACACAGCAAACGCATCAAACACATCAAACACAGCTAGCGAGCCAAAAGTAATAGATTTAGCAGGAGACTGGAAACAATCAAATTCAAACTCTTCAACTAGCTATCAAACTGCAAAGATTTCCGAAAATACAATAGAAGTTTATTGGAACGATGAAGAGACTGGCATAGTGTCTTTGTATTGGGCGGGAACTTTTATTGCGCCAAAACCAGGAGTGAATGAATACTCTTGGGACTCTATAAGAGATGAAGAGAAAACAGCAAGCGCTATTCTGGCGTCGCAATCAGAGAGTAAGAGCTTTTCTTACAAGGATGAGACAATCAGCTATGAGGTGTCGGCAATGGGAATGACAACAACCGTTGTGCTTGTTCGCAATGACGCAAGCGGGACATAGGGGAAGTTATATTGCCGCTCATTGCGAATGCTAAGAACAGGATTAAACTGAAGTCTAAATAGGGAGGTATTTTGAAGCAGTGCAGTTTTTGCCGACGAGAATACAGTATGCTAGAAAGCGTCTGTCCGAGCTGTTCGTCTTCGGAGTATTATCTTAAATGCGATAATTGTGGGAAAGTTCAAGAAGATAACAATGCTGTATTTTGCTCCAATTGTGGAGCAGACTTTAAGGAAGAGTCTAACGAATGTCCAAAATGTGGTGCAAAAATGACGGGCAGAATTTGCGATATGTGTGGGCACGACATTGCAATGGCGACATCGTTAGGCGCAGTTGCAGCATCAGTCGCCTCAAAAGTATCTTGCAAAGTTGTGGGTCATAACTTTTTAGGATGTAAATGCACTAGATGTGGAGAAACGCGTGATCAGGGACACGACTTCAGGCCGGTTCAAGGAAAGTGCGAGCAGAAGTGCAGGGTTTGCGGCAAAATTGACGAAGGGGAACATACATGGGTGCCGGTAAATGGAAAGTGCGAGCAGAAGTGCAAGATATGTGGCGAAACGGAGACAATACCTCACACGTATGATGGCGACAGATGCACGCGATGCGGTAAAACAAAGTTTAATCCTGTTAAATTCTATAAAGAAAACAAAGTAATTAGTATCATTGCTATCGTTTTGCTGGTTTTGCTCCTTTTATTTGGCGCTGCTGCATCCTTGCCTGGACCAAATGAAGCCCTGACACCATCATCTGCATCTGAATTTAAGTCTCTTAGCTATCAGGATGCTATTATGCAGCTACAAGAGGCTGGATTTGCAAACATAGAGACAGAGCCATTAGGAGACCTTATTGTTGGCTTCTTGCATGACGAAGGTGATGTGAGTGAAATATCTATAAATGGCAAGACAGACTTTTCGTCAGGAGCTAAGTACGATAAAAATGCAAAGATAATTATTAGATATCATTCCTATCCCCAAAGCAGCAATACGCAGCAGTCCTCTGATGTGTCTGATAATACGACAAGCAGTGATGCAACCTCAAGCGATAAGCAAAATGACTCGCTTGCGCAACAATCAAGTGCAGAATCTTCTGCTTCTTTGGGAAATGATACTAGCAGTCCTTCTGCGCAACAAGTAGTTAAATCATCCGAAGCAGATGAAATTTTAACTATGTTTTCTTAGACCAGTGGCAACAGAGATTAGATAAGCATGATCAGTTTATTAATGAATACAAATATTTGTTCGCAAAATGATGCCTTAAACGCGCATCATCTAATGTGGGTATTTTGCATGCACAAGACA
>JAIRQA010000041.1 GCA_031256715.1 Coriobacteriales bacterium
TGAGCGGGATGTCAAATTGCTCATTTCAAACTCATCGCTACGCGTTTCGTTAAGTCTTAAAGTTTTCGTTAAGCGTAGCGTTAACTATGCAAAGTTTCGAACAGAAACGATGTGCAAAAACCGTTTAGAAATAATCTTCCCTGCCTCTTGCTAAATGATTCTTTTTGTCATATACTTCTTGTATGACAAAAAAGATAGGTAGTTACTATGAAAAATGTCGCTGTACATCCTCGAGTTAAGACGAGGCATCCTGAAATATCAAATGAGGACGTTTTAAATGCATGGGAGAATGCTATCGCCTTTGCTCGGCGCGATGGAGCAGCAGATGATCTATATGTGGCGGCTGGCTTTGATAATAGTGGTAGGCTCTTAGAAGTCGTCGCTGCAAAAGGAAAGGGTGAAGACTGGCTTATTTTTCATGCAATGAAAGCAACACAAAAGACTTTATCTGAGCTTGGTTTGATAAGAAGGTGAACAATATGTACAACAAAAATAATCCGTTTGTTACAAGTCATGGAGCAAAAATTTCCGATGACTTATTTGACGAATTGGCAGACGGGTTTGAAAGTGGAGAATGGCCAGGTCATACAACTGTAGTGCTTGGCCGCCCTAAGCTTGCCAATGAAAATATTAGACCGATCACATTCAGGCTACCAGAATCAAAAATTCTTGAGCTTGATGCACGCGCAAAAATGATGGGCAAGAGTCGCTCTGAAGCAGTCAGGCTGGCACTAGACCAGTTTCTAGCTACAGCATAGTACTTTGCAAACTAGACACAGGCACACACGCAGACACGCGAACCGTCCCTGTTTCCGCGTCTGTGTGTTCGCCATACTTAACACCCAAACAAAAGTTCGCGTTCGTCTTCTTCTAGCTTAGACCGCGCTTGGTCACGAACGCCATTTACGCCAATGAAAAACTGTCGCATCAGCGCTAAAAGCAGGTACCGTCCTTTTGGTGATAGTGTAATAGCATGCTCGTCTTCGCTGGCAAACGCTCCTAAACTCTTAAAGAAAGCATATTCTGCAGGTACGCCAACCGCAACCGAACAGCCAAAGTCTTGTTCCCACTGCTTTTTGTCTAAGCGTAGCCCAAAAAGTTGCATCATTAAGCGGTAACGCATACGATCATGTTTGCTAAACTTCTTGCGCGAAACTACGCTCATGCGTCCCTCGTTAATGCGCTTTATGTAATCGCGAACACTAAAGGTGTTAATATAAAGTGCACCATTAAGATAAGAAAAACCGCCTGAGCCAATGGCAGGGTACTCCTCGTGAGTAACAATATACTCATCAATCATATTATTCTGAGTTATGTCGTCTTCTGCAGTCGCGTTAAGACCACCATTGCTACTGCTAATGCTGCTAACATCACCATTGCCATTGGTGGCATCGTCATTAATGTTGTTATTACTATTGTCATCGCTTGCCGCACTAAAGTTACAAGAAGAAGCGCTCTTCTGGGCACAAGAAGCATTTTTGCTTATGGCATTAAATGTCCATGCTGTACCATGCGCAAAACGCGCAGAGTCGCTATTAGCACATCCTGCAGACCCTGCCAACACCTCGCTGATAATCTCGTAATAGTGTTTTTCGCGGCTGTAGCTCACTTTGCCAACCGTACGCGCAAGCGAGCGTTCTACAGACGAAGAAGCCATAAGCGGATAAAACGTAGTTTGGTTACAGCCGCTCTCTAAAATAGCAGCCAGGTCATTTATTAACATCTCTTCTGTTTGCGATGGAAAATTAAAGATCATGTCTACATTTAAACTTGGAAACACACCTTGTATCTGCTGCAGCCGCTGAAGAATTTGCATAGCACTACCATACTTGTCGTACCTATCCATTTGAACTAACAAACTATCGGTAAAGCTTTGCACGCCAACGCTAAGGCGCTGTACTCTGCCCTGAAGCATATTAATATTGCTGGGTGTAAGATGATTGGGGTTTGTTTCGCAACTAACCTCTTTAATACAAAAGAGCTCACGCGCAAGATCGATGGTTGCCGCTAGCTCATCTATAAGCACTGTTGGTGTGCCACCGCCTATATACATGCTATTAAAATCGTATCCAAGCCTTGCGGTCATGCGCATCTCTTCACGCAAAGCCTTAAAGTAAGCACGAGCGGTGTCTTCCTTAAAGGGAAAGCGGTTAAAGGAGCAATATGGGCAAAGCCGCTCGCAAAATGGAATATGAGCATAGAGCATGTATGCCTTGTGGGAGCTGGCATTATGATGGCTCACATTATGGGGGCTGGCATTATGGGGGCTCGCGGCACGGGTGCTGGGCCCTGGCAACGTGATGTGACCCCTTGGCAGCGGCGCGGCGTTTAGATAGCGCCCATTAAGAGCGCTCATTACTATAGATTGCAAGCGTTCTGTTAACATGCCAGTAGTATACTGTTTTTTTAGTATTGTTAATGTCTAAAAACCATATCTACCCGCTAACGTGTTGCATAACACAAGTTCATTGGCACAGCAGCGCATGCGGCAGCGCAAAAGGCGCCACAAGCTAAAGTGCAAGCGCCAGTGCAAAAGGCGCCACAAACTAAAGCGCAAGCGGGGTTCTCTCACGCACAAAACAAGCTAATCAAGCAACAGTGCAAACTACACCACAGTCACAGATTTGGCAAGGTTTCTGGGCTGATCGACATCGCAATTGCGCGCTACAGCTATATATCTAGCAAACAATTGTAGTGGTACGCTAGCCAATATTGGACTTAGGCACTCTGGTACTTTGGGAATATAGATGACATCTATACCCTGTAAAGCCAACTTGGCAATGCGCTCGTCGCCCTCGGTTGCCAGAACCACTACATGTGCGCCTCTTGCTATTACTTCCTCTATGTTTGCCAGCATCTTTTCGTAGGTGGCACTTTGCGTAGCCAAGGCGACGACAGGAGTGTTTGCTGATGGGTCTATAAGCGCAAGAGGGCCATGCTTAATTTCGCCAGCGGCAAAAGCCTCGGCATGCAAATAGCTAATCTCCTTTAGCTTTAATGCCCCCTCGTAACATGTCGTTGCACCCACACCGCGGCCAATAAAGAGCATCGTGCTTGCGTCTTTGCACTTCTCGGCAGCTTCTTTAATACTATTTACATCTGCCAGCATACTTTCAAGTTTTTCCGGTAACGCGAGAAGCTCACTAAAAATTGCGGCCATTTTATCTGCCGCCAACTGATTGCGCACACAACCCAAATGCATGGCAAGCAGTGTAAGCAAGGCGACCTGAGCCAAGAAAGACTTCGTAGCAGCAACAGATATCTCTAAATGTGCCTTAATAAAGATTGTGGTGTTCGCTTCTAAAGTTATACGCGATCCTACTACATTGGTTATACCTAGTACATGAGCACCAGCGCGGCGGGCAAGCCTTACGGCTTCTAAGGTGTCTGCCGTCTCGCCACTTTGCGATATTGCTACCACAAGTGTATGCGAGTTAACAATTGGATTGCGATAACAAAACTCGCTTGCAACCTCTACGCTCACAGGCACACGTGCCCAAGCCTCCATAAGCTCGGCGCCAATAAGACCTGCATGGTAAGAAGTGCCGCAAGCAACTATAACCACGCGCTCAATTGTTCGCAACTCTTCTTGCGTTAAAGAAAGCTCATCAAAATTTAAGTGCGCTTGCTCGCATTTGTTGGCTGCACAAAAGCGTCCGGCAATGGTGTCGCGCAGCACGCGCGGCTGTTCATAAATCTCTTTAAGCATAAAGTCAGGAAAACCGCCGCGCTCGGCATCTTCTAAACTATGCTCAACACGCACAGTCGTTGGCACATAAACAATGCCGGCGGGATCCTGACATTCATAGCTGCCATCGGCTCGCAAAATTGCTAGGTGGCGGTCGCCAAGATAAACAACATCTCGGGTGTGTTCGATAATCGCTGGAGTATCAGAAGCAGCAATGGCGCCATAATCGGTCACGCCAAGCACTAGCGGAGAATCATTTCTGGCAACAACTAGCTCCTTTGGATGCTTGGCATGCGCTATTGCTAGGGCAAAAGAACCTGAAAGCCTGGCAACAGCTGCGCGAACTGCCTCTACTAAATCTTCATTGCAAGCAACGTAGTATTCCTCTACAAGGTGAGCGACCACCTCTGTATCGGTTTGCGAGCGAAACTCATGTCCGCGCGCAAGCAGTTCCTCGCGCAACGCAGTGTGGTTCTCTACAATACCATTGTGTACCACGGCAATTTCGCCCGTGCAATCGCCATGCGGATGTGCATTTGCCACACTGGGAACTCCATGTGTTGCCCAACGAGTATGACCAATGCCGGTAGCAACAAAAAAAGAGTCATCGCCGGCAGAAGCACTGTTTTCCGGCACTGCTTCGCGCAAAACCTCCACCATGCCACGCCCTGGTTGCTTAACTTTTTTTATGATGTCTATAAGCCCAGTCTTCGGGTTTAGAAGCGCCAATCCAGCGCTATCATAGCCACGATATTCAAGTCGTGCCAAGCCACCTAAAAGAATCGATCTGGCATCTACAGTGCCTGTAAACGCAACTATTCCACACATATTATCTCTACTCCTTTTTATCTATATTTTCTGTTGAGAACGATGACTTCTCTGGTAAAAGATCACTCACGCGCGCTGCTTCCAACCGGTGTTTCTCGTCAGCTTTTAAATTGCCATGCTTGGGACTTTCTAGCCGCCGTCTTGTCTCTTGTTTATCATTCTTTTTATCTGAAAAGCTTCTAGTGCGATGAATGAGTATGGCGCCTATGGCAAATGGCATCCAAAACACCAAACCACGATACACCAATGCAATGGCCGTTGCTGCCGCCGTACTTACACCATAGGCAGCCAGTAAAGTCACTGTGGCAACTTCTACAACGCCTACGCCCTGTGGCGTTATAGATATCATAGCAAAAAGCGTTGCCACAACATATCCACCCACTAACGCACTGGGAACACTAAGCCCAAAAGCAACACCCACCAAACAGAAACAAACAAGTTCACAGGTAGATGCTAGCATGCTATACAAAAAGACTAGTGCGGCTTTTTTTGGATTTTTTGCTACTGTTCCTGCAGCCTCAGAAAAAGACTCTACGAGGGTTTCTGCCCAAGGGTTGACCTCTTTACCCTTACGAAAACGCCTTGACAGCTTGTTAACCAGCGCCTCTATGGGTTTAAGCACAGCAACAACCACACCTGGGTTTTTGCGTCCAATAACCATGATGCCTGCCATGCCGCCTACCAAAAAAACCACGAAAAGACCAACCAGGAACCACACTGGATCAAGCTTGCCGGCAAACTGCAAAACAATGAAACCAAAAATCATGATGAAACCAAAGCCAGACTCGATACTCATCTGCATTAGAAGCGCTGCTGAAGTCGCTCTTCCGGCAGAAATGCCGCGTCGCCTAGAATCATCAATAACCAACATTGCGCCAGCGGTGTTAAGCGATGGCGCAATTGTATTCATAAAAAAGGAGCCAAATACCAAAGGCAATGTGTCTTTTGGGCGGCGCTTCTCGTTAACTGTTTTAAATGCTGCGGCATAGGCAAATGCCTGTGCAAAGTATTTTCCCAACTGGCTGACTATAGCAAGGACAAGCGGCAACACGGCGCCCGTCTTCATAGTTTCTATGAGTTCGAAGAACTGGTCGCCGCGCAAAAGCACCACTGCCAAACCTATGACAATGACTACTCCGATAACTAACTTGCGTATACTAACGTTTCGCATGAGGAATAAGTATAGCCTAATTAGAGCAACTTTACTGTTTGGCGATGCGTCGCAAGCGATATGCACTTCGTATGGCATTTAACGTGTACTTGGCGATACGTCGTAGGCGATACGCCGACCTTACTCGTAGTGCTTTCATGTGCTGCTCATCTGTTGCCGCTTTTTGTTGCTGCTTTTTGTTTCACTATCGCCTTACTACGCAATCAGCAATACCAGTGCTTGCGTATACTTTGCCTTCATTGGTAACAAAGACAGCCTCTATATTGGGACAATCTTCAACAAATGCGAGTGCAGCATCTAGCCCCATGATAATGAGAGCCGTAGTATAACCGTCGGCATCTACAGAGCGTTTTGCAATAACCGTAGCCGAAAGTAGGTCGGTCTTTGCGGGAAGTCCTGTTTTAGGATCAAGAATGTGATGATAAATTGCATTATTATGCACAAAAGCCCGCTCGTATGTACCACTTGTTACAACGGAACAGTCGGATACTTCGATAAAAGCAAAAGATGTTTCGGTGGGTTGAAGCGAAGAAAAGATAGGTTGTCTAAGTCCTACACGCCATGCGGTACCGTCTGGCCTGCTGCCAAGAACTGCCACATTGCCTCCCAGATTTACAAGAGCGCTTTTGATGCCATTGTCTGCGAGTACGCTTATAAGACAGTCGGCAATGTAGCCTTTAGCAATGCCTCCTAAATCTAAAGTTGTTAGAGGGTCAAGAATCTGAACGGCGTTGTCTTTAACTAAAACCTTTTGGTAGCCCACATGCGAAAGAGCATCGGTTAATTGATTTTCTAAAGGCATACAGCCTTTCTTGAAGTCCCAGAGACGAACCACAGTTCCCATTGTGATATCAAAAAGCCCTTTGCTCTTTTCGCAATAGCTAAGAGCGTCACCAATAAGCGAAGCGAGTTCCTTTTCTACCGTTACAGTTTTTCCTTTGGCAGCGTTTAATTGCGCAAGCTCGCTTAGAGGGTTAGTGCGCGAGAACAAATGTTCGTAATGGGCACAAAGACGAACAGCTTCGTTAAGAACAGCAGCATCGTCTGTCCAAGCGCTGATGCGATTCATCGTGTTAAATGCAAAGAAGTCACGAACAAGCGCCTCGCTGCAAATTGCGTCTCTTTTGTTAGCACTGCTTCTGGTCATACTTTTACTGAAAGGATTATTTCTGGTGGCCATACCTCTACCAGTAGTATTTTTTCTGGTCAAATCTCTAACCGTGCTTCTATCGCCCTACCAAGCGAAAGCGTATCGGCAAACTCTAAGTCGCCGCCTACTGGCAAGCCAGATGCCAAACGAGTGGTCTTAATTCCCAAAGGCTTAATTAGACGCGAAAGATAAACTGCAGTGGTTTCGCCCTCGACATTGGGATTGGTGGCCAATAGCACCTCACGCACCTCATGTTCGCCAGTGCCCGCGAGGCGTGTAAGCAAATCTCTGATTGTCAGGTCGTCTGGGCCTACGCCATCCATAGGCGATATTTCTCCCCCAAGAACATGATAGGTGCCATGGTACTCGTGGGTTTTTTCTATAGCAGCAATATCCCTTGGCTCACTAACCACGCAGATGATGCTATGGTCGCGATCACCCACCTCTGCGGACTTACATATGCCGCAAAGCTCATCGGCTGCATAGTTAAAACATCTGCTGCAAAAATGCACGCTTTCTTTAACTTCTACTATTGTGCTAGCAAGTCGCTTGGCGTCCTCTGCTTCGCCATTAAGCAGCCAGTAAACGATGCGCTGCGCGCTTTTTGGCCCTATGCCGGGAAGACGCTCAAACTCATCTTGCAACCGCTGTATGACATTTTCCTGAGACATTTACTTCGGATTTCTCTAAGGTGTTTTCTAAGTGGGGTTTCTGCTGAGGTTTCTAAGTGGGGTTTCTGCTGGATTTTCTGTTAGATTTTTCTGGGGGATTTTTAAAAGCCAGGCAGATTAAGACCACCTGTAACAGCGCCCATCTTCTCTTGCGCAAGTGCCGTTGCGGCCGCCATTGCATCATTTACCGCAGCCACTACTAAGTCTTCAAGCATCTCTACATCGTCTGGATCTATAACAGCGGGGCTTATTTTGATGCTTTTTAGGCTCTGGTCGCCACCAACAACAGCAGTTATGGCGCCTCCACCAGCTGAGCCTATACATTCCATTTGCGCAACCTCTTCTTGCACACGCGCCAGCTCAGCTTGCATCTTACGGGCTTCCTTCATCATCTTGTTCATGTCCATACTAATAGTCATTCCTTTCTTGTTCCTCAATCTGGATCTTTATTCCTGCACCAAAGCTTTGTGCCAGTATATCCTTTATCTCATTTTCTGATAAGTCAGATTTTGCCTGTTCTATTTTCGCAGATTCATTTTTAGAAACCGACGAGATTGGCTGTTTTGTTGTCTTAGATTCGCTTTCTTCTGTTGAATGCGGGTCTGCTGGTTGAGACTCTGCAGATTGCGGTTCTGCTTCGCTAAATGGCGCGGGTTTGGGTTCTGCGGAATTATGTTCTGCAGGCAGAGGTTTTGCAAGTTGAGAATCTGTGGGTTTCTCGACATTATTTGCAGTAGTAAGTCGCTTGGAGTCTGTAGAATTCGGCTCTGCGGGTTTTAGGCTGTTAGGCTCGTTTTCGCTAGGCAAGACATACTTAACCGTAAATTGTTTACCACCAAATTTTAATAGCAGATCAGAAACAAGTTTAACATTTTCTGGCTCTTCTAAAATACTCTTGGCAAAACCTGCTTTAGCTGGTAGCGTCACAACAAAGCTGGCGCCTGATTTGTCTATGGCAACCTGTGTGCCATCAAGCATCATACCTGCGCGCATGCTCTCTTTTTTTACCGCATCTTTTGTTTGGTGCCAAAGTTGGTTTATACCTATTGCGATTTGCTCCGTGTTAGATGCGGGTGCCTGCTCTTGGTTTGCCAGCACGGTAGGTGAGCTAACGGGACGCTGTGGAGAGCGTCCCGTACGGGAGAATGCCTGCTCTTGGCTTTCTAACTCAGAGGGCGAGCTAGCTGTCGCATTAGGAGCCGCGTTTTGTTCTACGTTTGCTGTCGCGCCAGTAGACCCACTTGCGGCTACCGTGCCGGAAGTGCCAATGGCAGGAGTGCCGCCCTGAAGTTTTCGCTCAAGTTCGGCCACCCTTGCCGCTAACGCCATCAAAGAAAGTTCGCCTGCCGGACGCACAATGCGCGTACAAGCAATCTCTATGGCAAGTCGGGCATTGGGCGCGCTTTTTAGCTCTGTGTTAAGGTCGCCCAGCACAGACAAAACATAACTAATGCGCTCGCTAGAATTAAACTCACGTACTTGCTCGCGATATCTGGCAAGTGTAGAGGCATTAATTTCAAATAGCTCAAGCAAAGGCTCGTCTGTAGACGTAAGTGCGGTGATGTATAAGTTGCGAATATGTTTAGAAAGGTCGGCAACTAATAAGGCGATATCGGTTCCGGATAACACGAAATTTGCAATCCAGCCAAATGCGCCTGCAGCATCGCCTTTTGCCAAGACACTGGTAAGTGCAAAAAGTTGTTCGTCGTTAACTTCGCCAAGCATGTTTTCTACAGCTTCGTAGTTAATCTTGCCACCACCATAAACGGCAACCTGCTCTAAAGAACTAATCGCATCGCGCATTTTGCCAATAGCTCGCTGAGCAATAAGCTCTAAGGCTCGAGGGTCGGCCTCATAATTTTCTTGCTTGCAAATATAAGCTAGTCGCGATGCAATTTGCTCATTACTTAAACGATGAAAGTCGAAACGCTGACAACGCGCACGAATTGTCTCTATAACCTTATGTGGGTCTGTGGTGCAAAGCATAAACACCACATGTGAAGGCGGCTCTTCTAAAGTCTTTAGCAAAGCATTAAATGCTGCTGTCGAGAGCATGTGCACTTCGTCGATAATATAAATCTTATATGCTCCCTGTGTTGGCGCATACTGTACGCGGCTGATAATCTCGTCGCGCACGTTCTCGACTCCTGTGCGCGAAGCAGCATCTAACTCATAAACATCAGGATGCGTGCCATCGGCAATAGAGCGGCAATGCTCACAGGTACCATCGGGGTTATCTGTGGGAGCGCTCTTGCAAAGCAACGCCTTGGCTAAAAGCCGTGCCGTTGTTGTCTTGCCGGTGCCACTAGGTCCGCAGAACAAATAAGCGTGGCTCACTTTACCATTTGCCACCGCGCTCATCAGCGTCTTTTCTACATGCTCCTGACCTACAACCTCGCTAAAAGTCTCGGGGCGGTATTTGCGATATAGCGATCTTGACATGACTTTTCTTCACATTCCCTTCGTGCTAACATCATTTAAAATTGGTACGCTGCAAGCGGCATTGTTCTTAGGCTCTGCGTTATCTGCGGCTTTGTTGCTCTCTGTGTTACCGGCGGCTTTGTTCTTAGGCTCTGCGTTATCTGCGGCTTTGTTGCTCTCTGTGTTACCGGCGGTGTTGCTCTTAGGCTCCGGGTTATCAGCGGCTTTGTTCTTAGGCTCTGCGTTATCTGCGGCTTTGTTCTTGCTGGCTAATAGTGCCATGGCAAATTCTACCCAACCATCGGCAGTTGGTTTTTGCGTACGCAATGTTGTTGTTGGCAATTGTTTGGCTCGCTCGCACACTGCGTCTTGCACGGCGCTAGACCGCAAGCCATTATGCATAACTACTAGCATGCTAGTACAATCGCCCATTAGCATATCAGAAAGCGAATCGCCTATAGCCAATGCATTTTCTGCCGCAATTTTATGCTCTAACATAAACGCGCGCACTGCCGCCGCCTTAGATACACCCTGCGGCAACAAATGATAAATATGTACATCCTGCACCAAAGGTAGATTTGCGGCAGGAGTGCGAATTATCCCATTATCGTGCAGCTCTAATGCCGTAAATAATGTCGAGAAGTGCGTCGCTTGCGACGTTGTTAACTCTTGCGCTAACGCCGTTGTTGTTGACGCCGTTGTCTCCGTTTCCGACAGGGCAGGAACCGTTGATATCGCCAGATCTGGTGCCGCTGACGCTGGTGTTGCCGACAGGGCTGTTGCCACCGATGCTTCCCTAAGCTCATTTAATAGAAAGCGATTTGCCTCCCGTACGTCTATGTCGCCTCTGAAAATCGTGCTTACCGTCATCTGCTTGTCTGGTATAAGCTCTAAGCGGCCTGAGAATGCATCTAGCAGCTTTTGCACAATGCCGCTTTCGGCAACAAGCTGTGCCGGTGACTTACTAAAGCCGCTTGCCAAGACAAAGTGGGCCTCGGTTTTTTGAAAGTTTGTTTCGGAGACTGACAAAGCATCAACGCACGAAGACAAGTCCTTCTCGACATAATAATCCTTCTTGTCATAAGGGGTTTTCTTAACACAAAGATACCGCAAATGACTCTTTGGTTTGCCTACTTGGCTACGATCGCTGGTCTCTAGGGTTGCCCCCAGCTCACCAATGAACGCGTCCAGATTCATCATGCGCAACATCTCTGTACCCTGACTGCAATCTCGGCCTGTTACAATGATGACCTCTATACCAGCAAGTTTTAGATCACAAAGCGCCTGCGCCAAAGCAACCGATGGCACACCTTGATGATTGGTAAGCAAGGTGCCTCCAGGAGCAAAAAGAGTGCCGTCTAAGTCTGTAAAAACATGCGTAATATCACGCAGATGCAGTTGCGCTTGCGGTGAAGAAATAGGCAGGATGGCGTTAATTGTGTCATTGGGCATAATGTTCAATTCTACAGTAATTTGCTCTTGTGCGCGTGTGCTAAACTGGCCAATGCGGTATGATGTAGTGATGACAGAATCTACTTCATGTGCGGGAGGTATAGTTGTGCCAGATACTGTGAGCGCGACTTTTACTACGACAACTATATCGGCACCAGATAGTAAGGATACAACGGCTGCGGCGGCGGTTGCAAACGAAAACTTGCCTGCGGCCTCTCTGGCTGCAGAAAGCGATACCGTGGCAGAAGCGGAATCTCTGGCTGCAGAAAGCGGCACCGTGGCAGACGCGGCGGCCTCTCTACCGGCAGAAAGCGGTACCGTAGCAGAAGCGGCGGCCTCTCTGCCGGCAAAAAGCGGCACCGTGGCAGAAGCGGAATCAGCTGCCAAAGAAAGCATTGTACATAAACCTCAGCATACAATAGCCGTCATGCATGCCAGTGTGGGCAGCGGGCATCGCGTTGCTGCCGAAGCTATTAAGCAGGCTCTTGAACACATTAACCAAACGTGTACCAAACAGTTGGATCATTTTCCTGGTCGGATGAACATAGAGCTTTTTGATGTGCTTGATTTTGCCCGCATTCCCATTAGCGGCGACAAAACCGCCACAATGTTTATTGGGCCAACTCGCCCTATTTACGATCTAACATGGCGTTATTGGCTTACAGGCCGTCTTCTTTGGAGCGGTGGAACTGCTTGGTCGCGCGTGATGTTTCCGGCTTTTACTCGCTGGGTTCGCGAGACCAAACCAGTCGCCATTATTACCACTCACATTACTGCCGCTAACATTGCCGTAGGCGCACGCATGATTACAAGACAGCGTTATCCAGTCATTTGTGTTCCCACAGACTACGAAGTTGAAGGCATGTGGCCGCACCGCTATGCCGATCTGTTTTGTGTAGGAACAGAAAGTATGGCAGAGACCTTACGTGCCCGCAAGGTTCCCGAAGAACGCATCATGGTCACTGGCATTCCCGCACGCAACGACTTTCGTGCAGGATATAACCGCACTGAGGTTCGCCGCGAATGGAACATCCCCCAGAACAAAAAAATCGCTCTTGTGCTGGCAGGCGCCAACCTACCCACGCCATATAAGTTGTTCCGTGAAATTTTGCGCAGCGCTATGCCTCGCTTAAAAGCCATGAACAACTTACACCTAATCTTTTTAACAGGTAAAGATTGCGCATACGCAGATGAGCTTAAAGCCACTTTTGCTATAGAGAATATGCAGAATGTCATCGCATTAGGCTATACCACAGATGTCGCCCGTCTGATGGCAGCAAGCGACTTTTGTATCTGCAAACCAGGAGGGCTAACGGTTACCGAATGCCTCTGCTCAGAGACTCCCATGCTATTGGTAGGACGCGCTTATGGTCAGGAGAAGTCTAACGCTCGTTTGCTAACGTCATTAGGCGCCGCGCTACACGTACAAACAAGTCGCGAGTTAGTTGAAGCCATACGTTACATGACAACTTTAGAAAGCGCACTAGATGCCATGCGCTCTACAGAAGACTACCTAAGAAAGCCAGATGCTGCCATAGAGATTGCAATGGCCTCTTTACAGGCTGCGTTTGCAACCGTAGACGACGACACTCTTACACGTTGGCGCAAGCGACCTTTCATGAGTTTTTATTGGGGACACCAGCCGGCACATACGCGCTAACTGTTATTAAGGCGCTAGCTGTTATTAAGGGCTCTGGCTGGCATAGAAGCGCTAGCCTAGCCCCCTTTTCTAAAGGGGGGTGTCCGCGAAGCGGACGGGGGTTTGTTTAACACATCTGCAAATATTAATGGCTCTGGCTGGCATAGACTACCGAGACTTATAAATGGTCTTAAACACCAAAACCTTAAACGCGCTCGAACACGCATTGCAGCGCCATTCTTTTGGCACTGCACACCAGTTTTAAACACCAAAAACTTAAACGCGCTCGAACACGCGGACGCGAGTAGTTCCCTTCTCGGCATTAGATTTATTACGCACGCTTGTATAAAGAACAAGTCGATCATGTTTGCCAGAGGCTGCAAGTACATCTCCGTAGTCTACACATCCCTTTGGAGTGTCAATAACAATATAGCGACCACTTAATAAGTCAAAGCCAATGACGCTTTTTGTAGACTTCACAAATATTAGATTGTCAAGCATTACTGGCGCACTAGATGGAATCTTGTTGGCATAAAAATAATTATCGTCTGCTGTTTGTGTGTAAGTGCCAAAGTACTGCAGTCCCTTGGCAAAATCATAGTTGCCCTCGATAGTAAACGAAAATCCATTGTTAAACACACAGCTGGCAACGCGCAAGGATTGCGGCAATATTGCAACATCGGTGACGGTGCCGCTTGCGTCATCTAAGGCCGTAAGCTGGTAGCTAATGCCACCTGAATTTGTACGTGGCACAAAAGCCACAGTGCCAGCCGATGCCTGCGGATTGGTAATCATGCGTCCGTGAGAAGTGTAGACAGTTTGTGCTATGCCATTAGTTGTTGCTGTGCCATCGGTTGTTGCTGTGCCATCGGTTTTGGCCATATCATCAGTTGCTGCCATGTCATTAGTCTCGGTCGTATCATTGGCAACAGATTCTGTGCTATTATTAGTATTTGCTAGTATGCTAGCAACACTTGCGCGACGAAGATAGGAATCATTTGTGCTTGCGTCTCCCAAAGGGTCAGGCATGACAGTCCAATAGGCATGGGAACCGCAAACACAAAGTAGAGGCGGGTCGTAAAGATAGTCGCCCTTATCCAGAAGCACACGTCTGTCCTTGCTTATAGTGGCAAAAATGTCATCGCCCAAAGCAGCAGCATAAACCCACCATGCGTTTCTAGTTAGATCGCACTCTACCCACACCAACACAGAGTTGTTGGCTCGCGCATCATAAATTACCACATCATCGCCAACTGCTGTTGATTCGCTAAGCACAGGATGCAGATTCCCGCTATTTAAGTCTAAGAAGCTCAGCTTTATTAACGCAGGCAATGGTGTAGCGACTGCGGTGCTTGAAGTGTTTGCGTTGTTTGCGTTGTTTGTAGGGTCTGTGGCGCTTGCAGTGTTGATGCCAACCGAGGCTCCCGCGTCTTCTGTCTCGTCGTCTGCGGCACTCGTTTCGGCAATGTCTGTTTGCTCGGCACCTGTGTTCGCGGTTGTTGATGCAGAAGCTGATGCAGATGCAGATGCAGATGCGCTTACACTGCCCGTACCACCAATATTTTCCATGCTTGTAAAAGAAGAGCTTTGCAAAACAACAGCAAAATCTGCGCTATCCTGAAAAATTAGACAACCCAATGGCAGATCAAAAACACGCAGCTCGTTTAGGTATTCGGTCGCGTCTGCTTCCTCAAACTCTATGCTTGGCTTAATCTGTTCTGGTAAAACATTTAAATAAGATATGTTTGCTTGAGGGCTGACACCTTGTGCAGATTTAATAAGTTCGGCAACCGCATCCTTTTTCTCGCAGCCGGTTAGCAAAAGCATGCCGCTACCTGCAGCAGTTGCTGCAACGGTTAGACCAATAGCAGAGCTGGCGCCTAGCGTAGCAGCAAGAAATTGACGCCGAGTAAGCGACCCTTCGCTTGCCTTGGCGTCGTTTGCATGCTTTGCAGCGCTTGCGTCGTTTGCCTTGGCGTCGCTTGCATCCTCTGCAGCGCTTGCATTCGCGCCGCTTGCATTTGCGTCACTTGCGCCACTTGCATTCTTTGCAGCGCTTGCGTCACTTGCGCCGCTTGCATTCTTAAGAGCCGGCAACGACTGATTGACGCTTAAGAAATATTCACCTGAGTGAACATCATCAAACCCTGCGTTCACCGAAAGTGTTGCCTCTGGCGAACAATTGTCTATGTTTTTTTGGGCATTTTGCATTAAAAATCTCACTTGGTACTCTCTGTCGCAGTTTTTTTGTTGGTTTTATGGTACAGTATTATGCCAGACTGAAATGAGGGAGAAACCGAGAAAAGGATGCCCACGAAGATTATCTCTATAAATCGGCAATATGGCTCCGGTGGACGCGAAATTGGTGCGCTTGTTGCCAAGCTGCTTAACCACGCTTACTTTGATAAGGAGCTCACAAAGCGTATCGCAAAAACTGGCGATGCCGACATAGATTTTGTAAACGCTTCGGGCGAAGGCCTCATGGGGCGCATCTCTAACATACTTATGCATCTTAATATAGAAGGCAAAGACGAAGATACATTGCCTTTGCCCGACCGACTTTTTCTAGGTCAAGGGCGTATAGTAAAACAAATTGCCGATGAGGGCCCATGCGTTATAATAGGGCATCTAGCAGACTACTTTCTTGCAGATAGAACCGATGTACTAACTGTTTTTGTACATGCAAATTGGGAGCATAGAGTTATGAGAGTAATGCAGCGCAATAACTTAAATGAACATGATGCCATCACACGCATAAAATGCATTGACAAAAACAGAGCATCGTTTTATGAGCAGTATACAGAAAGACGTTGGGGAAAGGCAAATAACTATAACCTGTCAGTTTCCAGTTCGCGCTTTGGCATCAGACAAACGGCGGAAGTCATTGCCAGTTTAGCGCGTCTGGATGCTCAGGAATTAGCGTAGGGCAAGATGTGTTGGGAAGGCTCGTGTATGCAATTAGATACAGAGGCACTATTAGAACGAGATCTGGAGAAAAAAATGGCTGAAGAAACAAAAATCTTACTGGTAGAGGACGAAAAGGTGATACGTGATGCCGTTGCTGCCTACATAGAGCGCGAGCGCTTTCAGGTAGTAGCTGTAGGAGACGGGCAGGAAGCACTAAATGCTTTTGCCCATGACACATTTTCGCTGGTTGTGCTAGATTTAATGCTGCCAACCGTGCAAGGTGATGAAATCTGTCGCCGTATTCGCGAGAAGTCTAATGTGCCACTAATTATGCTCACCGCAAAAAGCGAAGTGGAAGATCGCATAATTGGACTCGAGATGGGTGCGGACGACTATTTAATTAAACCATTTTCGCCCCGTGAGCTTATGGCCAGAGTGCGCGCTCTTTTACGACGCTCGCAAAACCAAAGCGAGAACGCTGAAGATCGTATAGACTTTGGCGATTTGGTTATTGATATGCTTGGCCATAGAGTATTGCTGTATGGCAAGGATGTAGAGCTTACTGCAAGCGAATTTAAACTCCTTACCACACTCACAGAATCTCCTGGTCGCGTTTTCTCGCGCATGGATCTTGTAACTAAGGTTTTAGGCTACAATTTTGAGGGCTACGAGCGAACAATTGACAGCCACATGAAAAACCTTCGCGCCAAGCTAGAAGAGGACTCACGCAATCCTCGTTGGCTATTCACGGTTCATGGTGTTGGCTATCGCTTTGACATCCCAAATGACATCAGGTGAAGATGATCTGTCTGCCACCGACATCGGTAAAGCTGATGTCGAAGGAAAGACTTCCGTAAACAACGAGAAAAAAGACGATTGGACAGCCATCGGGCAGCTTGCAGATAAGCCAAGGCAGCAGCAAGTACCTGGTCTAACTTCAATACCCAGTTTTGGTGCCAACCGACTCTCTAATGTTGCGCGCCTTACGTTAGGCTTCATTTTTTCGGCTGTTATTGCTGTATCTATAACACTACTCATAGTTATGGTACTATTTTTGCCATCTGGTCTAATCATGAGCGCTCAAGATGTTGTCGCTTTGATTATTGGAGCCACCCTTGCGACTATAATAGCAACAATCATTGCTCGCATAACAGCAAATGGCATCATTAACCCTCTTGCTCGCATCAGCGAAACAGTAGAGAGCTATAGCCTAGACAACATGAGCGCACGCACAGGCTTTACAGGCTTCGACGAGATCGGTCGCCTGGGACGCTCTATAGACATAATGGCAGACAAACTTGCCGATGCTTACAACTATGAGCGCCAAATCACCGTTGACCTTGCTCATGAGCTCAGAACACCTCTGATGGCGACTCAGGCAACATTAGAAGCCATGATTGACAAAGTGATGCCATCTTCTGAAGAACAACTTATAACTTTACACTCCGAGATTGTCCGTCTTTCAAGATTGGTTGACGCACAACTAGAACTTTCGCGTCTAGAAAACCGCCGTGTCGTAGTTAGAGCAATAGAAATGGACTTGGGAGCAGAAATTGAGCAGCTGACTTTATCCTTTGAGACCTTTATTGAGGACGCCGGTATCACATTAGACACAGATATCGAGCGCGGCTTGCATGTCATTGCCGACCCCGACCTAATACGCCAAGCTGTTGCCAACCTTATTTCTAACGCTGTGCGCTACACCCCAAAAGGTGGCACAATGGAAATCTCGGTACTAAAATCTGGTTCATCTGCCAGAATCGTTATAAAAGACACTGGCGTTGGCATTAATAAAGATGATTTGGAGAAGATCTTCACCAAATTCTTCAGAGCCGACGAGGGTCGCAGCCGAGAACATGGTGGCTTAGGCATTGGGCTTTCCTTAGTAAAGGAAATTGTTGATATTCATAATGGCAGGGTAACCGCCCGTAGCGTTTTGGGCGACGGATCTGCTTTCTTCATAGACCTCCCATTAGCAAAAACTCCCGACAAGAAAAGAAAGTGAGCAACGCAAATAATGACGCAAGCTAAAACAGTTTCTGCTCTAGAAATGACCCTTGCCCAAAGTATTAAACCAACGTCACAAGGAAAGGTGCGTGACCTCTATGATTTAGGCGACAGCCTTTTGTTTGTGGCCTCTGACCGCATTAGCGCCTTTGATTACGTGCTGCCCAGTACTATACCCTATAAGGGCCAAGTTCTTACACGTTTGTCATTGTTTTGGTTTGAGCTATTAAGCGATTTGGTTCCCAACCATTTGCTAAGTGCCAATACCAAAGATCTTCCCAGCCACTTTGCGCCCTTTAGCGATGAATTACAAGGACGATTCATGTTAGTGCGCAAAGCAAAGATGTTTCCTCTAGAGTGCATAGTACGTGGATATTTGGCTGGTTCTGGATTAGCTGAATACAAAAGCATGAAAACGGTCTGTGGGCTTTCGCTGCCATCAGGTCTTCTAGAGTCTAGCAAGCTAGAGTCTCCCATTTACACCCCATCTACAAAAGCCGACATTGGCAAGCATGACGAAAATATAAGCTACGAACAAAGCATTAAATTAGTTGGAGAGAAGGACGCCGCTTCGCTGCGCGAAAAATCTATAGCCATCTACAGCCGCGCACGTGATTACGCGGCAAAGCGCGGAATTATCATAGCCGACACTAAGTTTGAGTTTGGCGTTATAGACAATGCTATTGTGCTAGCAGACGAGGTTCTTACTCCAGATTCTTCCCGCTTCTGGCCACAAGCTACCTATGCGGCAGGAAAAAGTCAGCCAAGTTTTGACAAACAATTTGTGCGTGATTGGCTAAGCGCCAACTGGGATAGAAGTGTCGAAAAAGAACCGCCGTCATTACCTAACGACATTGTTCAAGCAACTTCAGAAAAATACATTCAAGCATACGAAATGCTTACAGGTAGAAAATTTGAAGCACTTTAGATAGCTTGAAAATTGAGCGTGGCGTACTTAGGTTACGTGAGCGAAACAGATAAGCCATATGCTTTGCTCGCGTCTACATCGCACTTACCTTTAGGAAGCCGCCGAGCAATTGCAGATGGCTTGAAAATTGAGCGTGGCGTACTTAGGTTACGTGAGCGAAATTTGAAAGCCATATGCTTTGCTCGGCGGCTTCCTAAACGTATTGATCGGAGTATTGATCCATATACTGCTCGTAATTCGCATTTTGTTCTGCGCTAACGCAATCACGAAATGTAGTGGTTGACGGAATAAACACCATTTCTATATCTCGCAGTGCTCCATTACGATTCTTGCCTATAATCAAGTTGGCAACTCCCTCGGCAGGTCGCGTGCTTGAAGATGCCTCTTCTTCAGACAAAGAGCGGTCGATAAACATGACTACATCAGCATCTTGCTCGATAGAGCCAGATTCACGCAGGTCTGCAAGTTGAGGTCGCTTATTGCCACGCGACTCTACAGAACGATTAAGCTGGCTTAACGCCATAACCGGCACTTCCAATTCTTTTGCCAATATCTTCAGTCCACGAGAAATCTCGCCCACCTCAAGATGCCGATCTTTTGCAGCACCAGAAGAAGACATCAGTTGCAGATAGTCTACAACCACCAATCCTTTTCCACGCTCGGCATTACGTAATTGACGCCGCGCCTTAGTTCTTAGCTCCATGATAGTTAAAGAAGGAGAATCGTCTATAGAAAAGTCTGTGTCATGCAATATCTCGCTGGCGGCAATAATATCTTTCCAGTCTGATGGCTGCAAAAAGCCTGTTCGCAAACGTGAACTTTCTACATTGGCCTCCGATGCCAAAACGCGCTGCGTAAGTTGCTGAGCAGGCATTTCTAATGAGAAGAACGCAACCGCAGTATCGCGTTTCGCAGCATTAATAGCAATATTTAATGCCAATGACGTTTTGCCCACACCTGGTCTGGCAGCCAAAATTATCAAGTCTCCAGCTCGCATGCCCGCTAACAGATTATCCAAGTCTTTAAACCCAGTTGGCACACCCTGCATCTTAGACTTGTTTTTTTGCATTTCCTCTAAAGTCTTTTGCAGTTCGCTAAGAGATTCGCTGATCTTTGTAAAGCTTGAGGCTACGCGCCTATCGGTAACATTAAATAGAAGTCTTTCTGCTTGTTCTATTGCGTTATCGGCATCGTCTGTCTTGCTATAGCCTAAGGCGCCAATTTTAACTGCCGCCTCTGTTAATGCCCGCAGCAAGGCATCGTTTTTTACAATTTGCACATGGCTTGCCCAATTTGCTAAAGCATATGAATTATTTGCCAGCTCTAGAATATATGGCTTGCCGCCAACCTGTTCCAGCTGACCCAATGCCTCTAGTTTATCGGCAAGAGTCAGCTGGTCTATAGGTGTGCCCGCCTTGCTCATTTCAAACATTGCGGAGAAAATCTTTTGGTGGCTGTCGCGATAAAACGCCTCGCAAGTAATACAGACAAGCACATCCTCTACAATCTCTTTGTCTAAAATCATTGCGGCAAGTACCGCTCGTTCAGCGTCAAGATTGTGAGGTGGCGTTTTACCTGCAGATATGCTTTCTACCGCATCGCTCATCCTTATTACTGTTCCTGCTCGTCAGTTGCCTCTGTAGATTCGGTTGCTTCTGCGGGATTTGCGTCTATGTCGTCTACTGCCTCTGCAGGCTCCTCTGTTTCAGGTTCAGGCGCAGTTGCAAAATCCTCTGTTTTATCTGTATTCGCATCTGCATTTGTATCTGTATTGCCAAGCTCTTCTTCGGCGACATCGTTAGCAGCTGACACGTCTATAGCATCTTCTGCTATTACTTCTGCAACCGGTTCGTTTGCTGCCTTCTCATCTGCAACAACTATAGTTAGTACAGCTTTTACATCACGATAGATAGATATTGTTGCAGTATGTTCGCCTGCTGTCTTAATAGCAGTGTGCAAATCGATTTTCTTACGATCGATATCTGCGCCTATCTGCTCGGCAATGGCAGCCGCAATCTGCGTTGTAGTTACAGAGCCAAAAAGCTGCCCTTCTTCTCCAACTTTAGCTTTAATTGTCACAGATTTCTCGTTAAGCGCCTCTACCAGCTTGTCGGCAGTATCTAAGCGCTGAGACTCACGTTTTTGAATATTGTGCTTACGTGCCTCAAGTTGCTTAAGATTGCCCTTGGTTGCATGCACTGCTTTTTTTTGTGGCAGCAAGAAGTTCTCGGCATAGCCGCGAGCGACATCTATAACGTCACCTTCGCCGCCTTGTCCCTTAACTTCCTCTAATAGTATGACTTTCATTTTGTAGTACCTCCTTAGACTCTACCCGCGGCTTTTGCGGTCTATGCGGCTAGAGACAACCGGTACGGCATAAGGAACAAGCGCCATTTCGCGCGCCCGCTTTATTGCCATAGCCAGATCGTGCTGATGCTGTGTGCAGGTACCGGTAACACGACGCGGCTTAATTTTGCCGCGGTCTGTCATATACTTACGCAGCAGCGTAGTGTCCTTGTAATCAATAATCTCTGTCTTGTCCTTGCAAAACGTACATTGCTTTTGCTTGGGCAGACGTACTGGTTCAGCCATTTCTTATTCCTCCTGATAGTTGTGCAACCCCGCAGTCATGCAGGGAAAGCAGCAAACCCGAACGCAAATGCTTAAATCGGAGCCTTCCTAGAAGGGGATATCGTCATCATAAACCGTAATCTCTGGCACTGGCGGAATGTCAGCATCAGAGACTGGCGGAAGTGAGCTATCGGCGCCGCCGGCAGCAAAACTACCTGCGCCAGCTCCGGTATCACCGCTATCGCGACGGTTTAAGAACTCAATCTCGTCTACAATGACCTCGACCTTAGAGCGCTTGGTGCCATCCTTGGCATCCCACTGGCTCCAACGAAGCTTGCCTTCTATTGCAACTTTAGATCCCTTGCTAATCCAACGCGCAATATTTTCTGCGCGAGGACCAAACAAGGTGCAGTCTATGAAGTTGGGATAGTCTTCCCACTCTCCTGTGGTCTGATTCTTGCGACGATCGTTTACTGCAACGCCCATATGCAATACAGAAAATCCTGATGCCGTAGAACGAAGCTCCGGGTCGCGTGTAAGGTTGCCGCTAATTACTACTCTGTTAATACTCATGTTTTCACCTTTTCTCATGCCATTGCCCTTAAGGGCGCGCAAAAATTAATCCTTATCCTCGCGACGCACAATCATAAACCGTGCAACCGCATCGGTAATGCGCAACACACGATCAATCTCTGCAATACTTGTAGGTTCGGCATGGAAATTGATGAGGGTGTAGTCGCCATCAGTTAGCTTGCCAATTTCATAGGCAAGCTTGCGTTTGCCCCACTCTTCAACATCATCCACCACTCCGCCTTGTGCGGTAATGGTGCCGTCAATCCTCTTAAAAGTTGCTTCACGCAACTCTTCATCTAAAGTAGGACTAACAAAGAACAGCAATTCGTAAGCCTTCATATTCACCTCCTTTGGACTGTACGACCCGGGTATTGTGAAGGCATCACCCGGGCAGAAAGCGTAGCTGTTCAGTTTATCACTCTTTAACAGCTGACGCAAACTGCCATCTGGCGAACGCTCGCAGCAATCGCCTGCTCGGTTACTATTCACGCCACCCCCCCCTCTGCGTCATCCTGAGATTGACGTGGCGGCAATGCTTAAGGCTCTGACGCTTCGGTCTGGCGAACTAGAACCTTTAAGCTCTCGCTTCGCTCGCCTCTAGATGACATGGGGTGGGGCGTGAACGGTAATCCTGCTCGTTGTAGTTTTACCCCTTGTCAGAGCAAAAAACTATAACATCAGCGTGCGCTTCACATGTCTCATATGCCAGCCAAACACTAACAGATCGCTTGTGTCAACACTGGCATTAGAAATTTCCATGCCTGTTATGAAACTATGATGACAGGTTTCATTATCTGAATAGCGTCAGAGTGCCATCGTGCATCTTGCATATAACTGACAGCCAATTGAAATATTTCAATCAACAAGATATCAGATATCTATCGCAATGGTTACAGAAGACAATCATTTTGTAACGTTTGACAGCTGGCAAATTATCATTTAGCGGCTACGTCGGTTTGCGGGCGGATGATATCCGCCCCTACAATAGCCGATTCCCCCGTAGGGGCGGATACCATCCGCCCGTCCACATCGGCAACGAACAGCTCGCCGGACATGAGGCGGGGCAAAAGCTCATCTATATAAAGCGGCTTTGAATAATTGCGCTTTGCATCAGGCCCGTAGGCATAACCGTAGCCAAGCGCCTCACAAAACACCTCGATAACTGCGTT
>JAIRQA010000085.1 GCA_031256715.1 Coriobacteriales bacterium
AGCTCCTGTTAGCAGCCCCCAGCGTATTTGCATGCTATCAAGAATATAACCGCACTTAATAGCATATTGTTGTGCTAGCACTACAGTAGGAGCGATCATTGCCGCCTGATAACCACATGTTGCAGTTGCAACTAAGGCATGCATAGCAACTATTGTTTTACCACAACCAACATCACCCAACAAAAGACGATTCATAGGCTCATTTAAGGCAATGTTACTAAGTATGCTATTAATAGCCATATCTTGTTCGGCAGTTAGCGTAAAAGAAAGCAAAGAGACAAGTTTTTTTAATGCCTGCTGAATACGTGAGCTTTGTTCATCAGATGCGCCAAGTGCAACTGCCCTGCAATTTCTTTGTTGCCAACTTCTATTGCGCATCATTAATAACTGAGACATTAATACTTCATCGTAAGCAAGACGACGGCGAGCTAAAGTACTTTCCTTTATACTGTATGGAAAATGCATAGCTCTTATTGCCGCGCCACGCGTCATCAAGTTTCGGCGAATGCGCAACCAAGTTGGCAGATACTCAAAAACCGCTCGTGTTTGCATAACTGCGTCTTTTGCAATCTTTGCAATCTGTTGCGATGATATTTTTGCAGAAGCCGGATAAATTGGCTCGATACGAGCACCCATCTGCTCTAAGACTGTTGCCGGGATTCTTTTTTTTGCCGTAGCAAAGCGCTTGTACTCTGTATAAATAGCGTTAGGAATTACAGTAAAGGCCGGTGAATTTAATTGTTTGTAACCATTAAAATGGTCAACAACTCCCATCACCAAAAGCGCTGCACCATTAACAATCTGGCGTATCAACCATGGCTGACCAAACCAGGTTACATTTATGATGCCGGTACCATCAAAAATTGCTGCCTTAATCATATCTGTTCCCTTAGCTGTACTAGACTGCTTAACTTCGTCTACTCGGCCGCAAATGACCACGCGTGCCCCAATTTTTGCGTTAGCGATATTAACGATGTTAGTAAAGTCGTTGTAACGAAAGGGATAGTGTGCCAGCATATCGCGAACACTGAAAATCCCAAGGTCAGCAAGTGCATTTTGTCGCATGGCGCCAACCTCGCGTAAGCTTGAGACAGATGCCTCTAACTTTTCTGTTGCTAGCGTTCTATTAATGTTCATAAGAATCGACAACTCACAATTTTATGTTGAGAAGTGCACCGATTGGCTGCAGATGGCTTGAAGATTGAGCGATGCGTACTTGGCTACGTGAGCGAAAACGGACAGCCATATGCTTTAATCGGTAATCCAGAAGAAAGGCACCGATTAATTGCAGATGGCTTGAAGATTGAGCGATGCGTACTTGGCTACGTGAGCGAAAACGGACAGCCATATGCTTTAATCGGTGCCTTTCTGGTGTTATTCGGCTGCTAAAACCAAAGGATACAGCGGTTGCTCGCCTCGCTGAGCGTCAATCTCTAACTCTGGCCAAACATCCTCTATGCGAGCCTGAAGATCCTCAAATTCGTCATCTGCAAGTTCTTGACCAGCCAATAATGTAAGTACATCGGCATCAACAGCAATATGCTCAACAACGCCCATAGCTACATCAGCAATAGTTGAGCCAACAACTTCAATGTCACCATTCACAAGTCCTATGACATCTCCCGCAGAAATCCTTTCACCTTTTGCTGTCTTGGCATCCTTAATTGCGGTTGTCACCTCTGCATAACGCACTTGAGCAATAGCATCATTCATCGCCTCTACATTTGCATCTAAAACATCCTCCTCGTTAAAGGCAAACATAGCCGAAAATGACTGCAATACGCTTTTTGTAGGAATAACCACAACTTTCTTGGCTCTTAAAGTAGTATCTTTTGGTTGATCGTTGTTATTAGATGAGCGGGTCTTGTTAGCAGCTGCACTAGACTTACCAGCAGATACGTTTTTCTCGACATTAATATCTTTAATGTCTGCCTCATCAGTGATTATCTCGGCAGCCGCATTGGCTGCAAGAATAACATTTTTGTTATTAGGAAAAATAAAAACGCACTCTGCATTCACTTTATTTATGGCATCAACAAAATCCTTAGTAGCTGGGTTCATGGTTTGCCCACCACGAACAACCAAGTCTACGCCCTGAGACTCAAGTATTTTGGCAGTGCCTGTGCCAGAGCAAACTGCCACAAAACCGTAAGGCTTACAAGGACAAGAGCTTGCCTGATTTTTTGCAGAACCATTTGCAAGACTTCCTAAGCCGGCAACAGTATTGCCATCATCTGCAATTTCTTGCTCACGTTGCTCGCTTTGTAGGCGCATGTTATGAATATGAACCTCAAAGACCTGCCCGCGTTCGGTCATATATGTAAGCACAGTGCCTGGTTCGTTGGTATGCACGTGAACCTTAAAGTCCGGCGTTGAGCCAACCATTAGCTCGCAATCGCCCATTGTTCCAAGAAAGTCTAGAGTTTCTTGTTGGTTAATCGTGTCACTTTTAAGCAAGAACTCGGTGCAGTAAAGATAATTTGAACCTTCCCAATCATTTATCTGCTCTATTGCGACCTTAGGTAAAGCGCGTGTAAAGCTAGCAGCATCGGGCACTATCTTGCTAGTACCAGTTACAGCTCCCGCAAACGCGTCTATTAGTATTGCAAGACCAAATCCACCAGCATCAACAACACCATTTTCTTTTAGCACAGGCAGAAGCTCGGGCGTGCGTCGTACCGAAGCAAACGCTTCCTCGGAAAGTCGGTGTAAGACATCATTGGTAGAAAGCCCGGATTCGTAAGCTATCTGGGCAGCATCGGAAACATCGCGCAAAACAGTTAGAATGGTGCCTTCTACCGGTTTGCGAATAGCGTTAAAGGCAGTCTCTGTTGCTTGTGCGCAGGCACGAGCTATTGTTGCGCAATTAAATTCTGTGGCGCCATCTAGACCATCGCAAAGTCCACGAAGAATCTGCGATGTAATTACGCCGCTGTTGCCGCGCGCTCCCATTAGTGAGCCATGCGTAATTGCTTTGCGCATATCGGCTAATGTTGCCATATCCGGTAAAGCCATGACTTCAGCTACAACAGCATCTAAAGTTAATGACATATTGGTGCCGGTGTCACCATCCGGAACAGGAAAGACATTTAGGCGATTTATTTCATCTTTGCGTTCACTTAGGGCTAAGGCCGCAATTTGAATAAAGCGGCGGAAGTCTTTAATTCCCATATCTTGGGTTGCAGTCGTCATATTAATATTATTCTCCATTATTGTATGTGAATTCCCTGAACATGTACGCGTATATCTTTAACAACACACTCGGCGTACTTCTCTAAAACAAAACGT
>JAIRQA010000100.1 GCA_031256715.1 Coriobacteriales bacterium
CAACTACCACCGTTGTTAGGATCGCCGTCTGCCCAGACGACACCGGAAATACTACCTGTAGCAAGTGGCGTTTCGTCTTGGGGGTTATCTTTGGCATCAGAGTTGTCGGCAGACACAGATTCGCCTTGGTCGCTTGCGTTTTCGCCATCAGCTTCGGTCGCCTCTGCATCATCAGACTGAGCGTCACCAGCCTCTGCCTTAGAGTCGCCTTCTAAGGGGTCGGTGGCATCTGTGACGCCGCCATTGTCTGCGGTATCAGTTGCAGTGGCATCATTGGCTGTGTCACCTGCACCATCGCCAGATTCGGCACTTAGTTCGCCTTGTTCTGCAAGCGGCGCATCAACCAAATCTCCTTGCGCCAGCGAGAATGTGGGAAAAAGCGATATTACAAGTAAAACCGAAAGAGCGACGCCCAAAATCCTACGAGCGCAAACGTTCGCCTTCTTGCTGTATCCCATTGTTCTATTCCTCTCTTTTTTTTGCATCGACCCCCATCGTTTCCGATGACGAGCCCCCAAAATTGTTTCTATCTACACTTATACTTAACTTGAACATCGCCCCGCTGCCAAACTGCAAAGGCACCCAGTGACCCCATATATGTCCCCATATATGCAACAAACGTTAAGCACCACATAGCACACGGCCAACAGCACGCAGCTAGCGCCACGCAGTGCTCAACGGAAAACATAAATATTTACAGCGAAACCACCGGTTGCCACCCACAAACGATAAGCGGCATGAGCATATGTATCATAAAATGTAAGCTATGAAGTTACTTCATAGTCAAGACAAATCACAAAAATAACATATTTTCTGCGCTTAATTCCATTTGATTTATTGTTGAGAAGAACACTCGCACTTTCCTGATAAATATCAGGAAGCTTGCGTCGGTTTGTAGGCAGCAAGCTTGCGCCCATACGCACTGTATATGCCGCACACAAAAGCAACAGTCTGGGTGGCGTGCCAGCTTGCCGAAGCCCACACTACGCTCAGTCTAAGTCGCACACAAAAGCAACAGGGCGCGAGTTGCGCGCCCTGATAACCAGATCTTAAGCTCATCTTGCTTTATCTTGCAAGCATATGTTACAGCATGTTGCCGCTCATTTATATTGCCCCTTTTTCTGAGCTCCTTTAAGTCTATTTATATTGCAACTTGCTGTTCTACTTATTACTACTTACCGCAAAGCATTGCACTTTGGCGTAACTTATTGTAACTTATTGCAACTTATTGCAACTTATTGTAACTTATTGCAACACCCAGCGTTGGTTGTTGCCGCCATGAAAAATCCACTGGTTTATTGCGGTACCATTTGCAATAGACTCACCAGCGGCATCTAAGACACTACCAGAGTTTGCCGAGGCAATGTAATATGCGCCATCACCCTCACCGGTGTCTACAACAGCCCATTGCTGGTTAAAGCCACCTTGCCATGGCCACTGAATGATTTTGGCGCCATTAGAAAATGACTCGGCAGCAACATCCAATGCCATCCCTGAACCAAAAACAGTTATAACGTAATAGCCGGTTTTGGCATTATAGGTAAATGAATACCTCTGGTTGTCTGATCCAGAGTAGTCCCAAAGCAATAAATCTGCGCCTTTCACAAGTGAGCTTCCGCTAACATTTAGACCACGATTGCCAGCGCCAAGCGCTTTAATGGCATAAGTGCCATTGGGTATAACCGCTTCCTTGTCATCCAACAACCACTGCTGATTTGCAGCACCATGCTTTTTGTAAACAATTAGAGCGCTCTCGTTAGCACCAGTTGCGCCTTTAACATCAATCGCAAGTTCAGGTGCCTTTGCAGGAGATATGGTGCAAATATCATTGTTTATGGCAGTTATAGACCATTTCTGATTGTCGCCTCCTGTGGCAGGCCACTGAACCACTGGGGTACCATCTTGCATTCTAGATCCTTGAACATCCAGCAACAAACCAGATGACAGGCTGGTAAATGTGTAATAGCCATCTGAGGTAGAAGCAATGCGAAAACGCTGATTTGACGCAAGTGAGGCATCCCAAATAATAACCTGCACGCCAGACTTTGTTGTGTGTGCCGGAATATCTATATTGCGCGTGCCAGATAGCATTGTAGAAAGCGTGACAACCTTGCCATCAAACTCTGCTTGATCGCTAACATCTACGGTAGGATTGTCTTGTGTCCACACCGCATAAAGCACAGTTGCGCCTCTTTTTGTGGTATCCCAAAGGTCTCCAGGAAGATACTCGGCAGACGTGGCGCTGCTTGATGTAGCCCAACCGGAGAATGTAAATGTAGACTTAGAAGGTGAGGTATAGCCAAATATAGCCAAAGGAGCGTCGCCCTTCTCACCAAGATAATGAAGTGGAAAGTCGGTAACAGAAGTGCCTGCGGAAATTGGAGCACCGGTGTTGTAGCCAGAGAAGTAAACCTGTGTAGCAGGTGCTATTCCTGATGTGTCACCATTGCTGTCGTAGACTATCCATGAGTCATTGCGACCACCCCAATTGCGATGAACTTCCTGCCAGTCGCTAAACACGCCGCTTCGACCGCACTCGAAGACACCGCGATCGGAGTCTTGAGGATAGTATGAGTATGGGAACACTGCTTTGGCGTTAGGGTCGTTGATGATACTTTGTGCTGTACGCTTCTGGGGTGCTACAACGCCATAGAATGCATAGGCAAATGAGGGTTGATTGTATGAACCAGAGCCAATTCCGTTAAAGTCTTCATTGGAAAGATACGGGAATGTAAATGCATTGCCTATAACCAGATTCTTGCAGCCAGCAAACATCTGTGTAGCAAAACCGCCCCTGATGCCACTTGCAGAGGCTGTAGAAGTTACGTTTTGCGGCAAGTTAAAGCTATCGCCCATGACGGCCAGGGATGTGCACTCTCTAAACATTAGCGCAGCAAACTGGAAGTCTGCATTGGTGATATCTTGTGGCAAGTAAAAACCGTTAATGCTAGTAAGCGCGGTGCAGCCTTGAAACATACCTCTGGCAAACATAGCGCCTGACTTTGTGATGTTACCCCAGTCTATGAAACCTGCGCCAATGCTAGTTAGCGATGTGCAATCTGCAAATGCGAGGCACCACTCTGCATAAGGAGCTGCGTCTGCTCCGGAAATCTGTGCGTAAGTGCGCTTCATAAGAGGCGTAATGGCACAGTCGATTGACTTTAGTTTTGCTCTATTGGCAGCAGAGTTGGCATCAGTGTCGCCAATGCCAAAGCCAAAGTCGCCCAGCCAAGACTCTTCATTAGTCTTGCTCTTAGGGCGAATAGTTATTATATAGTCTGTGTTCGCCTGATAAATACCTGCGGGGCTTTGAATAAAGCTAAGGTCACGCTCTGTGGTGTCATCATAGTACTTGTCGCCTGACTTCCACTGAATCTCTACAGGAACACCAGTAAATGAGCCTAATGAGTAAAAGGGAATCTTAAACTCGGCGTTGGCACCAGAGTTAATGGTAAAGACAAACGCTTCTGTGCTATCGCTGGTACCAGAGCCGCCGCCGCTACCGCTGCCACCACCACCGGTGCCACCACCACCGGTGCTTGGCTTAGGAATACCGCCCCAATTGCCATGAATGTCTGTAATGTCTAAAAAGCTATTGTCATCATTTACATTACTTGGATCGTTAAAGGCGTTGCACGCAACAGCAGGGGCAAGTGTATAAGGGAAAACCGTGGGCGTTGAAGAAGGGTTGTTGATAATATCAAGCGCCTTGCGTGTTTGCGGTTTCTCTAGTCCCGCAAGTGTGCTTTGGAAGCAGTTTGGCGCATCAAGTTGCTGCTGAGTAATCTGTGGAAAAGAAAACCCATTACCAACAACTAAATCGCGGCAGCAAAAAAACATCATAGCGGCAAACTCTGTAAAGTCGCCGGACTTAATATTTTGTGGCAACGTAAAGCCATCGTGCATAGTAACTACGCCATTTGGAACAAACATGAAGCACATAGAGAACATCTCGAAGGCAAACTTCCCCTTTACCGTTTGGATGTTTTGTGGCAAGTTAAAGTCTGGCGTTATCGAAGAAAAGTAAATGCAGTTAGAAAACATCAGGGCACAAAACGCATTACCAACCGCTATGATATTTTGTGGCAAGTTAAAGCCAGCGGTGCTTCCAACGCCAGATTGGCTAAACATCTTTGCACAGAAAAGATCGCCAACAGTAAGAAAGCCTTGTGGCATAGCAAAACCAGAAATGGATGTAAGTGCGGTGCAACTCCTAAACATGTCAGACGCAAAGCCATCTGCCGCAAAGACCGTTGTATTCCATGCGGGGTCATTAAATCCGGGGCCTATATTAGTTAAAGACTTGCACTCGATAAAAGCGCTCTTCCACTCATCTGCAGGAGCACTCTGGCTGGTAAGTTGTGCCGCTGTACGCTTCATTAATGGTGAGAAACCAGAGACGATGGCAGTTACTTTACTCTTGTTGGCACCGATATTGGGTCCTGATGCAAACTCATTAAAGCCAAATGCCCCAAACCATGCATCTGTAGAGGTTCCCTGATGAGGAACTATTGCGATGGTATAAGGTGTAGATGACGCACTATAAAAGTGATCGATGCTAGCGTCAAAACTTCCTACACCCTGATGATTTTCTACCGGAGTACCATCACCCCAATCTATATCCCAGTCGTATGCCTTGTTGCCACCATAGTTCGCAGAGACAGGCAACATAAATGTGCCATCTGTAGGCATACTCACCTGAAATTGAAAGTGTTCGCCACTAAGATCTAAGGCGTAGACAGACATTGCCTTCATAGAGGCTGCCGCTGCGTCACTTTGAACTAACGTGCTATTTGCATTTTTTTTGTTCGCGCCAGTTACACTTGTGGTGCTGGCGTCGCTGATAGCATTGGCGGCGCTACTAACATCGCTTGAACTACTGGATTTATTGGAATTGCTTGTGTCGCTAGAAGCATTACCGTTGGAAATGTCGTTAGCAGAAGCATCTGCGCCAATAGGTGCAGCAGCTAATTGTTCGCCATTAGCATTTTGAAGATTATCCTGTAGATCATCTAGCAAGTCATCCTGCGATGTAACTTGCTCGGAGGAAGAAGCGGATTCTGAAGGCAGATTCTGCTGCGCTGCAGTCTGGGGAGCGCTTGTGTTGCTATCTGTTGGCTGCGACAGTTGGCTACCCCCTAAAGTTTTTGGCTGCGACAGTTGGCTACCCCCTAAAGCCACATCTAATTGTGATGCGTCGCTATCGTCATAACTTACTGCGGATTCATTGCCACTGCTTAACTGCTCCAAACCATGCTGGGCATCATCTTCTGCATTTTGTTGCGCAAAGACCAGAGTTGGCAACAGCGCGACAACTAATACAAACACAAGAAAAACCGAAAGAGCTTTACCAAACCCATTCGCTCCAGCTCGCTTGCGCACAAGGCTGCACTGCTCAGTATCTGATGCCCACAAGTGTTTGCCATGCTCGTTCGCTCCAGCTCGCTTGCGCACTGTAGAAACCCCTTCGGCGCTTGTGCTCAATTGCATTTTTGAACTCATACTTATTTTCCTTTCTCGCACAGTCATCCTTTTTAGCTGCGTGCGAAATATCTGAAAACCCTTTTTACCCCATAAACGAAAACAGGTTTGGAAGTTACCATTGCCGCCCGCAAATTAGTTTGACATTTGATTGTATTCTATGGTGCCACGCTACAGTCAAGTAAATTTTATGCTTTTTTTGTAAGTGTGTCAAGGTGCAAAGTGTGGTTTCACCGCTTTTACTACCGCAGTTCTCCGCAGGTTTCACCGCTTTTACTACCGCCTACTACTGTCCGAATACCGCCAAGGATATGCACTGCAACCTGTAACAAATAATTCACCTACACTTGCACAAAGTAGTGCTATAATGCGTATGACCGTTAAGTCAAGTAGAAAAAAATAGGAGTGGGAAATGCCAGATCCATTATTTGTAGAAATTGTACTTGTTGGCGTTTTGATGGTAGCTCTTATCGCTGGTGTCATCATGTGCCGCGATAAGGCTCAAAAGATTGCCATTGCAGCTGCGTTTGGCTCACTGATTGTCTTAGGAATATTGTTCTACTTAGTTGTTGTTGTGCTTTCTAGGGGCGACCTCTTTATACTCTTCGTCTTTATATGCCTAGCTGTGCCTATAGGACTTTACTTTGGCATCATGTACTTTGCTAGCAGAAAAGCAATTGCGGCCGAGAAAGAGATAGCTGCGGCATTTGGCGCTAGCGCAGACAAACCTAAAGCGAGCACTGCTAATTTAGGCAAATCAAGTACAGATAAAAGACCTTTAAACAAAGCAATTGCAGACAAAAGGTTAGCTGATCCTAAAGCGACTGACACAAAAAGAACTACCGAAACCGAAGAAGTTTCTAAGAAGCCTATTGCCGATAATAATGTAGAGAAGGAAAACGTGCTTTCTGCAGCGCCAACTTCTTCAGCGTCTATCCCACCCATTACACTGCCCTCCACAACAACTGGTTTAAGATTTACTTCAGACAAGCGCACTGATGATTTTGCAAAAACAGACAATCTTGCAAGAGAAGATAGTGGCTTTGCAAGCTCTGACGCAGAGAAAACTGGTGAGTTGCCTGTTATTGACGATAGTTTTGCAAAACCATTAGCGCCAATTGAACCAAGCCCATGGACTTCATATAAGGCCACAGATGAAACAGCAAGCGATGAGACAACAGAACAAACGCTGCAGGCAAGTTCGCAACCAGAGCAGCTAGCATCACCCGCGTTCACACCTGCGCATGAGTTGCCAGAACCAGAAGATAATGCTAAAGAAGAGCCTGTTGCAGAACATGCGCCCGAGCAGTCTGAACCAGCAGATGGCTCAAAAGAATTTAAGGCTCATTATGCAAAAGCAGAAGCATTCCGCAACAAAAACATGCATTTGCTGGCTGCCCAACTTTTTGAGAAGAGCGCTTTACTAACCAGTGATCTTAACCTTATTCACAAAGCCATTTTCTGCGCTATGAACTCTTACCTAAAAGTAGATATGCGCGATGATGTGCTGCGTTTGGCACAAATCCTTAAAAACAGTGGGACAACAAACCCTGCCCAATCTGCAAAGCTGAGTGCTTTTCTAAAGATGATGGAGAAAAGCAACGTTTAGCAAGACTAAGGAAATATCTATAGCGCGAAAAACTGCGAAAAAGTGTTAGAAGCGCGATGACTGCGAAAGATTGTAAAAGATTGTAAAGAGTTGCAGTAGCGCGAAAGACTGCGAAAAACCCGCATGGTAAATTAGGGCAAATTGGCAATATAAATAATTGCAAACGTTCTTGATGCAAAGCTCCCCTGAATAAAACTCGGGGGAGCTTTTTTATTGCTTTAACGCTTTATAGCCAATGCGGTGCCTAAATACGGCAACTTTATACGGCGCCTTAATATGGCGACCTAATATGGCGACTTATGGTTAGTGCTTGTAGGGGCGACCTTTGGTCGCCCGCCTTGGCTGGAAGCGACTATTAATAATTACTAGTAACTATTAGTAACTATTAGCTAGCTGGTAGCAAACTAATTAGCGGCAGCCTGTGTGAAAAACTCCCCAAACAGTCATTCCTAAATCCGCAGGCTTTAGGGACTTGTAGGTTCTGTTTAGCAAAGACGAAAGCGGGAGTTTTTACACAGGCTGCGGGCGTTTTTCTCAACATAATTCTGCGCTTCGTTCTGTACATAATTTTCAATATAATTCTGCACTTTATTTGCATTTTATTTTGCGCATCGCCCCACAACATTCAGCAAAAAATTTTCTTTAGAATTTTACTTGACACAATATTATATAACGTATAATATTGCACTGTGCACATTTGTAGTTATCAGTGTTAACGTATAATTGGTAGAACTTAGCAAGAGGAAGGAGGTTAGCGATGTTTCAACTTGGCGCGGCGCTGCTGGATGCATGCGTTTTGTCTGTGTTGCAAAGAGGCGATACTTATGGCTATCAGCTTACGCAAAATATTCGTAGCGTTATAGATGTATCAGAGTCTACGCTTTATCCGGTTTTGCGACGGCTGCAAAAAGAACAGGCGTTAACCACTTACGACAGTCCATTTAATGGGCGAAATCGGCGCTATTATCGCATCGCACCTTTGGGTAGCTCGCGCCTAGCGCAGCTACAAGGAGCTTGGATTGGTTTTAAGGCAGCGGTAGATGACCTATTAAGCGAAACTACGAATTCAGGAGGAGGGCAAGCGTGAAAAATTGGTTAATTTTTAAAACGTTTTTGTGCCACTGCAAGGCGGCGGAATGGAGACAATTATGACCAAGGCTGAATTTTTATACGAATTGCGTAAAAGGCTGAAAAAGCTTCCTGCCGCAGAAATTGAAGCGGCCATGTCATATTATGAAGAGTATTTTGCAGAGGCAGGTGCGCAAAGCATTCAGGACGAGCAGGAACTTATTGCACGAATGGGAACACCGGCACAGGTTGCGTCAACAATTATTGGCGAATATGCAACTAAAGTAATGTATGAGCATAATATAGAAAAGAAAAACAGTTCTTTAAAAACAATGTGGATTGTGATTTTAGCTGTATTTGCTAGTCCCATTGCTATTCCTTTGGCACTAACTGCTGTTGTTTTGGTGTTCGCTTTCTTGTTATGCATATTTTCTGTTTATCTCTCATTTTTTGCAGCAGCAGTGGCACTGATTGTTGGCGGGTTGACTTGCTTTTTCCTTGGCATCATAGCTTTGTTCGCAGAACCAATTTATGGCATAGTGATGCTTGGCTATGCGCTAGTGTGTCTGTCCTTGGGTCTTGCGCTATTTTTGGGCATGGTAAAACTAACGCATTTAACCATACGAGGTATTACATATATGTTTGCCAGCCTACTAAAACGCAATGGCAAAAATAACGCTAGTGATTTTGGAAGTGGCATAAGCAACGGCAGTGGCTTAAGCAATGGGTTAGGCAACGAGTTTGGCGCCAATGGAAGTAGCGTCAGGATGGAGGAAAAATGAAAACATGGCTTAAGGTTGTTTGGATTGCTATAGGAGTTGCACTTGCGCTTGGAATCGCCTTGACAACAACAGGATGGGCACTGGGCGCACGTGGCGGTGTCTCTTTGGATATAAACGGTTTACATTATGGAAACCTAAGTAATGAGTCAATGCAAATTAGCAATACAGATAGCGCGTCATTTTCTGAGGTTGTTGTGCGATTGGGCTCTGCCGACGTAGAGTTTGTGCGCAGTGACAACTTTGGCTACAAGCTTAATTATGCTGGTCGCACCCCTCTAGTAGAAGTTAGGAATGGCAAACTTATCGTAGAAGAAGAGCTAGGCTGGAGCATTGGCATCATGAATCTAGATTTTTGGCACGGATTTATGCCCAGCACGAAACTGCAGATTCTTTTGCCTAAAAATTGCAAGCTAGATGTCGTAGACATAACTGTTGCATCTGGAGACACTCTGATTGACATTGGAGACATTACCATTGGACGCCTTAGCACAAATATGGCATCAGGGGATTTGCGCATGAACACGGTAAAGCTTGACGACTTTACTGCCAGAGCTGCCTCTGGAAACATCAAGCTTAACAATGTTATCGCAAAAAACGCAAACATAGATGTAATAAGCGGCGAACTTAATGGCAATTCATGCGAGTTTACTAGCTTAATAGTAAACGTTGTTTCTGGCAGCGCAAATATTAATTGCGATATTTTGCATGCGCTAGAAATACAGATGATATCTGGCGATTGCATGCTTACTTTATTACGACCTGCAAGCAACTATGACATGACATTTTCGCGCATTAGCGGCGATATTCGTATTAATGGTGAGAAGGTCAACGACCGTAGCTTCTTGTCTTCAACAAGCACTAGATCAGACAGTAGCACAGGCAGAATTAGCATTGACACTGTGAGCGGCTCTGTTAATTTGAACTTTGGGTCAGAGAAAGCAACCGAAAGCGCGACTGAAAACAAGTAGTAGCACCTTGCCCTAACAAGCTAAGAGTTACCTGTACCAGCGCTCCAGTTAAGGAAAATAAAGGCGATGCAAGCTAGAAAAAATAAAACAAGAACGCCATAGCATAAAGGCTTATTATCAAAAAACCACTCTGCTTTAGAATACGGTCGTAGTCGGTTACCAAGATTATCTACAACATAACCGTCTACGACCGTGACCTTCATTGCTTCATCGCGCTGTCGCTTTGCCTCTTTGCGTTTGTTCGCAGCGTCTTGTGCGGCTTTACGTTCTGCCTCTTTAACCTCAGCTTTGCGTGCTCGTTTGGCATCGCGCTTTAATTTGTTCAACTTTTTTCGCTCGCTGGCAAGTTGATCTTTGTCAGGGATGTCCCGCTTGATTTCAGGCTGTGGCTGCAAGATCTGTGAGGTCTCCTCTTTGCACTCGCTATGCTCCTCTTCTTGCAAACTCATTTGATGCCCTCTGTAATTTGCGCTGACTCGCCAAGTTTGGCATCTGGGCAACAAGTCTCACTTTGTTCGCAGGCTTGGTTGGCGGTCTCGCCAAGTTTGGCATCTGAGCTAGCTGCCTCGCCCAGGTTTTTAGCAGAACACTTAGACTCACCCTGCTTTTCGTCTGAGCGCTCTGACTTTCTCTGACTTTCTGCCAAATTAACAGAGTCACCCTGTCCGGTGCAGCTTTCTAAAAAGAGCTTGCTCACAAAATCTGTAATCTGAGGAATTTGCAAACTATAGGCACGACCAGCGTCCATGGCTCTTGCAAAATCCGGATTAATTGGTAAGTTTGTTGCTAGCTTAATATCATACTCGCTTGCTATCTTATCTATGTCACACTCGCCAAAGATGAAATGATGCGAGCCGCAATCGGGACAGGGAAAATATGCCATATTCTGAACAATGCCTAAAACAGGAACACCCATGGTTTTTGCCATGTTTACAGATTTGCCCACAATCATAGCTACTAAATCTTGCGGGGCAGTAACAATCACCACACCATCTATCTCTAAAGACTGATAAACAGTTAATGGTACGTCGCCAGTTCCCGGAGGCATGTCTATGACTAAATAGTCAAGTTCACCCCAGAGTACCTCAGAATAAAATTGACGCACCAACCCACTGATAATAGAACCACGCCAAAGCACAGGAGTCGTGTCTTCCGGCAAAACCAAGTTTGTAGACACCATCTGAATGCCATCGGCACTTACAGAGGGAATGATGCCATCGGCGCAAGCGCGTAGCTTTTCGTCGATGCCAAAGGCATGTGCCATAGAAGGACCGGTGATGTCGGCATCTAAAATACCAACCTTGTTGCCAGCCGCATGCAACGCCGAAGCAATCTGACTAGTTACTAGCGACTTGCCAACGCCACCCTTGCCACTTACTACGGCAATAACGTGCTTTATTGTCGTGCTTGTGTGCGTAGATAATTTTTGCGGAGCCTTATGCTCTGTCGAACCACAGCCATCACCACCAGGCGTTCCGGCAGATGAACAGCTTGCTTGCGACGAACAACCAGAGCAACTTGCTCCCGCGTCGTTCGCGCCTTCGTTAGCAGTCTTATCGCTCACACTTGCATTAACAGCCTTATCGTTTACACTTTCGTTAGCCGCCGCGCTGTTCACAGTTTCGTCGGTCGCCGTTTTAGATACTGCTTCTTCAGATACCTCTTTATTTGTCACTACTCCTCCAAATAATCCTTAAGTTTGTTCGATCTTGATGGATGGCGCAATTTAGCCAAGGTCTTACTCTCAATCTGGCGAATACGCTCGCGTGTGACACCAAACTCGCGTCCGACCTCCTCAAGAGTACGCGGATGCCCATCCTCAAGTCCAAATCTCAATGATACCACTTTGCGCTCGCGCTCGGCGAGACCATCTAAAACCTTACCAAGTTGTTCTTGCAGCATGGTAAAGCTTGCTGCGTCTGGTGGCGGCACAGCGCCAATGTCTTCTATGAAGTCACCTAATTGCGAGTCTTCTTCCTCGCCAATAGGGGTTTCTAAGCTCACTGGCTCTTGCGATATCTTCTGAATCTCACGAATGCGCTCGGCCGTCATCTCCATGCGCTCGCCAATTTCTTCTGGCGTAGGCTCACGGCCAAGCTCTTGTAATAACTGGCGCTGCACACGCACTAACTTATTAATCGTCTCTACCATGTGTACAGGAATACGAATGGTTCTAGCTTGGTCGGCAATGGCGCGGGTGATAGCTTGGCGAATCCACCATGTTGCATATGTAGAGAACTTAAAGCCCTTGGTGTAGTCGAACTTCTCAACAGCTCTAATTAAACCAAGGTTGCCCTCTTGTATAAGGTCTAAGAAAAGCATACCACGACCAACATAACGTTTAGCAATAGAAACTACAAGGCGCAAGTTTGCCTCTATAAGCTGTTGCTTTGCGTCAAGGCCAACTTGCTCTATGCGGTTTAAGCGCCGATCCTCGCGGCGTTCCAATGTCTGCTTTTTTTGGAAAGCCTCTTCTAAGACATTTCCTGCCTCTACTCCAGCCTCAATCTTCATGGCCAAGTCTATCTCTTCTGGTGCTGTAAGCAGCTCGACCTTGCCAATTTCCTTAAGGTACATGCGCACAGGGTCGCCCGTGAGCAAAACCACTGAAGAATCTGTACCAACACGCTTTTTTGCGCCTTTCTTGCCTCTTGTTTGTGCTTTAGGTAAAATGACATCTACTGCTTCTGCGCTAGAAAGCTCGTCGTCGGGAATCCCATCTAAAATATCGTCAACCAAAACCTCAACCTCGATGTCGTCGGGAATGACGATGTCGTCAACGGCTAGCGACGAGTCAGGCTCTTGTTCTTCATCAGGATCTTTTATGACATTAATATCATTGGCTTTAAGGTAGGCATATATGCTCTTAATTTGCGTTGGAGCCAGATCGTACTCTTGCAGATACCCCTGAGTTTCACCCTCGGTAATAGCCCCAACCTCTTTAAACTGCTTTACGAGTCCCGTAAGTTCCGGCTCTAGCATCTCGATCTCGGGAGCCAAAGGTACAAGTACATTTTGTTCGGTAGGATTGTTTTTTGCCATCTTGCTCGCTTTCTCGGTGTGCTTTTTACGTTGTATTGTTTGTGCTACGTATGCCGTAAAGTTAGAACCAGATATTATAACACGTTTTTATTATATTGAGAAACAAACTGCTCACAAATCTGTTGGATGGGTGCGTAGTGGCAGATGGCGGGCAACTTGTAACACGAAGGTCGGTTGGGCGAGCTGCGGGCGCCCGCCGTAGGGGCTAGCTGCAGGCGCCCGCCGTAGGGGCGAGCTGCGGGCGCCCGCCGTAGGGGGCAGCATTTGGTCGCCCGCATTGTAGGGGCGACCTGTGGTCGCATGCCGTAGGGGCGACCTGTGGTCGCCCGCCGAGGGGGCAGCATTTGGTCGCCCGCCGTAGGGGCGACCTGTGGTCGCCCGCCGAGGGGGCAGCATTTGGTCGCCCGCTCGAAATGTTATCATCTAAAAGAAGCAAACTGCACTCGCCATGCAGCTACAGCGCCGTGCCCTTTGGTAATTCGCTCAACTCCCGCGCTCTAGCTACAACTCCCGCGCTCAAGCTACAACTCCCGCGCTCTAGCTACAGCTTTCGTGCTCTAGCTACAGCGCCGTGCCCTTTGGTAATTCGCTCAACTTTCGCCTAGTATCTATTAACTCATGTTGCATCTGCGCAATTGTGGCGCTAAGACTATCGTAGTCTTCTGTGTCTGCTTTTAAAGTGCGTAGCTTTGCAATGCTGCGCCTAGTAGCTATTTCAAGTTGTTGTTCGCGTAAGCTATACATCTGAATCATAACGCGATTTTTGGCAACCTCTTCATCTGCAGAAAGCTCTGCACCAGCTATATATGTTGCTGCTTGCGGAAAAGCATCAAACAAAATTGAGCTTACCTGTGCCGGTGTAAGCTCATAATCTAACTGTTGCAACAATTGCGCCATAGACTTATTTTCTTCCCTGCTCCACTGCAAGCTCTTAAATGCCTTAGACATCAGCGGGCGAAGCGATGGATAGGCCACAAAACTAACAATGAGTTCTTGCTCCTTTGCGTCTATCTCTTTAGCGCCCGCCTCTTTAGCGCCCGCCTCTTTCGCGGTAGTCTCTTTAAGTCCTCGCTTGTCATCATAAGCACTTTCTTTTTTAAGCGTTTTAAAGCACGAATCTGCTACCTCATAGGTAACACCTAGCCTATCTGCTATATAGCTAACATAATTGCTTGCTAGCATAGTGCCATAAATCGGAACTAAAATCCTTAAGGCCTCTACCAAAGCGCGCGAGCGTTGCTCGGGAACATCAAGGTCAAATGCGTCTAAGCGCCTATCTATGGCAAAGCGCAGCAGGGGTTTGGCATCTTGCACAAGCTTGCCCATTGCCCCGGCATCATTTAAAGACAAAAAGTCTGCAGGGTCTGCCCCATTAGGCAATACAACCACAAACAAATCTATTTGCCTAGGCCCACTTTCTGCTGTGATATCCTTCGTTATAAGTGAAGAAGCACGGTCGGCTGCGCGCTGCCCCGCGGCATCGCCATCAAACAGATAGACAAGCTTTTTTGCAAAGCGCGCCAAAATCTTAATGTGTTCGTTTGTTAATGCAGTTCCCAAAGTAGCAACTGTATTGGTAAAACCTGCCTCATGCATAGCAATGGTGTCGGTATAACCCTCTACAACAATTGCGGTCCCCGTGCTGGTGATGTTTGCCTTAGCTTTATCCAAAGCATAAAGTGTAGAACCCTTAGAAAACAATGGAGTCTCAGAGGTGTTTAAATACTTAGGCTCACCTGCGCCTATAATGCGACCACCAAAGGCAATTGGACGTCCCTGCAAATCGTTAATCGTAAAGATGATGCGATTAAAGAAACGGTCATATAAACGACCATCCCTATTGCTCTTAGCGGCAACATTGGCGGCAATCATATCGTCGCGACTAAAGCCCGCTTGTGTTAATTCACTTAACAACAAGCCATGACCAGGAGCAAAACCCATCTGCCATTTACGTGCGATTGCGCCACTTAAACCTCTAGAGCTAAGATACGAACGCGCGGCATCTGCCTCGGGAGTTTTCGTGCGCATAAGCTGCTGCTGATAAAAACTGGCACTTCTCTGCATAACCTGAAATAATCTGGCGCGCTGACCAAAATTTTTACTTCCACCGGTTTCTTTAAGTTCTATATGCGCTCGCTCTGCCAAATAACGCACGGCATCTATAAAGTCTAAGCCGTCCAGCTTACGCACAAAAGTGATAGCATCTCCACTTTCGCCGCAGCCAAAACAATGATAAAGCTGCGTTGAGGGACTAACCTTAAAAGAAGGTGTCTTCTCGTTATGAAATGGACAATTGCCCCAAAACTCACGCCCGCGAGGTTTAAGCACCACGCGCTCACCCACAAGCGCCACCAAATCAGTGGCCTCGCGCACCTTGCGAATATCTGCTTCTTCTATGCTCATGTTTATATTATAAATAATGTTGAGAAAAGCACAGGCTTAAGCCCGTAACTTCTTACGAAAGAATTTGTTTCTGTTCACGCCCCTCCCCATGTCATCTAGATGCGAGCGAAGCGAGAGCTTAAGGTTCTAGTTCGCCAGACCGAAGTATCAGAGCCTAAAGCATTGCCGCCACTGCAATCTCAGGATGACGCAGTGTGCGTGAACAGAAACAATAATTTTAATTGCTACAACTTTTAATTGTTACAACTAAAACAACAAGATGCTCTTCGCAAAAATGTCCCAGCATGCTTCTGGTAACAAGCGCGGCAACAAGCACGGTAACAAGCACATTAACAAGCACATTAACAAGCACAGTAACAAGCGCAGTAACAAGCCCAGTAACAAGCGCGAAAACAAGCTAATTTGCTTAAAAGTAGAGCCTTCCGCGTAAGGCGCGTACTTAGCTACGCATCCAAGCGGAAGGCTCTATTTAAATGAAAAATTGCCGTCTGCCAAAGTCAACTACAAGAAGTTGTGCAGCACCTGGGGATCAGGTGGCGACGCCTGTCGCTAGCACGTCTGCCAAAGTCTACTACAAGAAGTTGTGCTGCACATAAACGCTAGCATGCTAGCATAACATCAAAATAGTCTGCCAAAGTCTACTACAAGAAGTTGTGCAGCACACCGCCCCCAAGCTGTATAAACAATGGCACAAAAACTAATGACACAACTGTTACAACCTTAATTAGAATGTTAATAGACGGTCCGGATGTATCCTTAAAGGGGTCTCCCACAGTGTCACCAACAACAGCGGCCTTGTGAGCCTCGGAACCCTTTCCGCCATGGGCGCCCGTCTCTATATACTTCTTTGCGTTATCCCAAGCGCCACCGGCATTAGCCATGTAAACGCTCATTAAGAAACCGCATGCTAGCACACCAACAAGAAAGCCTGCTAGTATATTAACATCCAATATACCTAAGACAACCGGTATGACAACAGCAAGAATACCTGGTGTAAGCATCTCTCGCAAGGCCGCCTTTGTAGAGATAGTAACACATGCCTCTGTGTCTGGCTCGACGCCTTCCTTACCCTCAAGCAAGCCTTTAATCTCGCGAAACTGACGGCGAATCTCTATAATCATCTTGTTAGCGGCACGACTAACAGCACCCATGGTCATGGCGCCAAAGAAAAATGGCATCATTGCACCTATGATAACGCCAACAATAACATAAGGGTTATCTAATGAAAGATTAAGCGACCATGCGCCAGCCGCGCCTGCGCCACCAGCGGCATCAGTTGCCGCAGCGGCACCTGCAGCTAAGTTGGTCTTAAAGGAAACAAAGAGTGCCAATGCGGTTAGAGCCGCAGAAGACACTGCAAAGCCCTTGGCAACAGCTGCCGTAGTGTTACCCACAGTATCTAAAGCATCTGTGCGCTCGCGAATTTCCGGGGGCAATCCTGCCATCTCGGCTATACCACCGGCGTTATCGGCAACAGGACCATAGGCATCTACGCCAACGGTAACTGCTGTCGTAGAAAGCATACCCAAAGCAGAAAGACCTATGCCATAGACACCAAACTGCATGGCGAGTTCGGCATTGCCATCTGCCACCTGCATACCACAAAGGTAGGCCAAGGCAACCGCAACAACCAAGACAACTGCAGGCGCAACTGTAGAGAGCATGCCTGTTGCCAGACCTTCGATAATATTAGTTGCAGTGCCAGACTCTGAAGCCAAAGCAATTTTTTTAACAGGCTTCTTGTGATACGAAGTGTAATATTCGGTAAGTTTGCCTATGGCTAAGCCAGCAGCCAAGCCAGCGGCTGTGCAACCAAAGAACCAAACAGAGTTTAAATGTCCAACACTTTGCCAGCCTATGCAAAGCAGCAAAATGAAAACTAATGTAATTGCAGATGTTACATAGGTGCCGCGATCCAGCGCCTTGTGAATTTTTGAGCCATCATTAGTGTTTACAGCAAAAAGGCCAAGGATGCAGGCAATGATACCGCCAGCCGCAAACAAGAGTGGCATAACAATTGCAAGCAGACCATCTAAAGAAAAGACACCAAACTCGGTACCAGAGAAAGGTGTTCCGGCAAAAGCCATGGCCACAGCTAACACCATTGGAGCCAAGAGCGCACCTGCATACGATTCATTAAGGTCTGCGCCCATACCCGCGACATCGCCCACATTGTCGCCTACGTTGTCGGCAATAACACCAGGGTTGCGTGGATCATCTTCGGGGATACCGGCTTCTACTTTACCAACTAGGTCGGCACCAACATCTGCTGCTTTAGTGTAAATACCGCCACCCACACGAGCAAACAGCGCGATTGATGAAGCGCCCATAACAAAGCCATCAACAATCTCTGGCTCGGGATGTTGAGCGTTCACTAAAAAGAAGATTGCCCAAAGCGCCAAACCAAAAAGTCCAAGCGAAGCAACAACCAAACCCATGGTCATGCCCGAGCGATAGGCGACACGCAGCGCGCCGGCAATGCCTTTTGTGGCAGCCTGTGTAGTGCGTGTATTGGCACGAGTGGCAACATACATACCAATGTAACCGGCAACCACAGAGAGGATGCCTCCTGTTAAAAAGGCCAAGGCAGTTTGCCAACCGTGGCCGCCAGGCAAAGCAACCGCCAGCAAAATGGCAACAATCACCGCAAAGATAATCAGACTCTTGTACTCGGCCATTAAAAACGCATGACCGCCTTTCTGAATTAATCCCGATAGCTTTTGCATCTTCTCGTTACCAGGGTCTTGCTTTAATACCCAAACCGCCAGATAAGCGGCAAACGCCAAACCGATGAGTGCGCACGCGGGCGCAACCCAAGCTAGCATTCCAGCCATTATGGCTTCTCCTTTCGTACCAGACTTTACGTTAATAGAAAAGGTGTTACAAATAAACACCACGCGAGACGCTAATATACACTCATGAGTATGTATTAGTGTAGTCTCACAAAAACACTGTGCGAACATACTTACATAGACACTAGCGTGTATAGTAACGCAGTCGCACATAAAACGCCAAGACGCATAAAGCTGTCTTGAACACAACCTATGAAGTTTAGCGTATATGCAGGTAGATGCCAAGACGGCTATAATGGCAACGGTAGTAAGTAACTTGGTAGCGGTAGTATCTACAACAATTTACAGCAATTTACAACAATTTACAGCAATTTACAGCATTTAAGAACGGTTGAGGTCATACAGTAAGGATAGGCCTTGCAAGGTTAGCGCCTCCTCAACATTGCTTTTTATACTTAAAAGCTCGACAATAGCTGACGCACTTTCGCCGGTTACAACCACAGATGTTTCGTAACCAAGCTCGCTCCAGATTGCTCTTAGCAAGCCATCTATACGAGCCGCCTCTCCTAAAACAAAACCAGACTGCATGGCCTCTTTTGTGCTCTTGCCTATGACCTTAGATGGGCGCACGACATCTATTACGGGCAAGCGAGCGGCAGCCTGCGAAAGAGCGCGAGCCGAAAGCTCCAGTCCCGAAGCTATAAGACCACCAACATAATCGCCATCTTTGTTTATGACAGCAAATGATGTCGAGGTCCCAAGGTCTACAACAACCAGTGGGCTACCGTAAAGGTGACGAGCAGCAACAACGTCGGCAATGCGATCCGGGCCAACCTCTGCAGGGTCATTAAAGTGCATGCGCAAACCTGTTTTAAGACCAGGCCCTACAACAAGTGGGCGACAAGTCAGCGCTTCAGATACGGCATGCTTCCAAACAGTGGTTAAATTGGGAACAACACAAGAAATAATGCCGTCTTCCGGTTGGCTATTTTCAAGAAAACCAGAAAGCACCATTCGCGCCTCATCTGAAGTTAGCGATGCACGCGTGGCGCACTCCCAAGTAGCAATAATACAATGTTGAGAAGAACTATGCCTTTGGGCGCCGTTGCGGTTTTGGTCGGGGTTTCGGTTTTGGTCAGGGTTGCGGTTTTGGTCAGGGTTGCGGTTTTGGTCAGGGTTTCGGTTTTGGTCGCCGTCGCGGCCTTGGTCGGAGCTGTGGTTTAAGGCGTCGCCGCGGCCTAGGGCGGAGCTGTGGTTTAAGGCGTCGCCGCGGCCTTGGGCGGAGCTGTTGCTTAAGGCGTCGCCGCGGCCTTGGTCGGAGCTGTTGCTTAAGGCGTCGCCGCGGCCTAGAACATTGCTGCAATCTTTGCTAACTAGTCCAATTTTAGTTAATGTGTTACCAACATCTATTGCTAGTATGCTAGCATTCTGTTTCATTTTTGTCTCCCTTCCGTTGCGCACCGTTGCCACTGGTCGCCAGCTTATCTTGGTGTTAAGATCGCACCTGTAGGGGCTCTCCTTCGGTCGCCCGTGTAGGGGCGACCTTTGGTCGCCCGTGTCATCAAACGGCTGTAGGGGCTCTCCTTCGGTCGCCCGCTTCGCACAAAATTCATTTAACCACAAAACATAAACTGTAGACTGTGTCTTAATATATCAAAACAAAGGCAACATTCTTGCAATTTGGCGGGCGACCAAAGGTCGCCCCTACGATCTGTTTGCTTGTCAAAGCGTAGGGGCTCTCCTTCGGTCGCCCGCTTGTTTAACTTGCTCAGGCGGGCGACCAAAGGTCGCCCCTACACAACAAACGTCAAATTGCTCTTTATCTAAGTGTAGATTATACTGTATTCACCCGTTTGGTAACCCGACTTCTGAATACGCAGATGCGGATATACAAAAAAACAGGAGAAAACTATGCACAACAATAACGCCCCTGAGCAAGTCCCGGGCAACGCCACAATGCGCGCAGCTGGCGCCCGCCCAGAGAAATCATCAAGCACGGCCTCTAATCAAACTGCCAACGCGCCACAAACATCACCCGCGCCCACTGAGCAAACTGCAAGCCAGTCACAAACATCACCCACGCCACAAGCAACAAGCGCACCGCAATCGTCAAACAAGTCACCCGAGCCACAATCATCACCCACGCCCCCTGAGCAAACTGCAAGCCAGTCACAAACATCACCCGAGCCACAAGCAACAAGCGCGCCGCAATCGTCAAACAAGTCACCCGCGCCCCCTGAGCAAACTGCAAGCCAGCCACAATCATCACCCACACCACAAACATCACCCGAGCCACAAACAACCAACACACCCTCTGTGCGAGGACAACTTACACTACGCGCAGTCATAATTGGATGCATAGGCTGCATCATACTTACAACAGCATCGGTGTATGTCGCGCTTAAAATGGGTGCCTTGCCTTGGCCAATAATCTTTGCGGCCATTGCCTCTTTGTTCTTTCTAAAAACTCTGGCGCGACGCAAAGGCAGCCGCCCCGCCACGCTTAATGAAGCAAATGTCACACATACTATAATGTCTGCCGGCGCTATGGTGGCTGGCGGCATGGTTTTTACAATTCCCGGAATCTGGATACTGGGTCACGCCAATGAAATCTCTTGGTGGCAAATGTTTATCGTCGCCATTGCCGGCGTTTCGTTAGGCATGATTTGCTGCGTACTTATGCGCCGTCACTTTGTGCAAAAAGCCAATTTAGAGTTTCCCATTGGCCAAGCAGCCGCCCAAACATTAATCGCCGGAGACAAAGGCGGAAGCACAGGCCTTAAACTCTTTGGAGCCATGGGGTTTGCCGGCATTTACACGTTTTTGCGCGACGGTCTGGGCGCCATTCCCGCTATGTTGCTTGGAAACCTTGGAAACCTAAGCAATCTTGGTGTTTCCTTTGGCATCTACAATTCCCCCATGCTTTTGTCGGTAGGATTTCTGGTAGGCACAACGGCAGTTGTCATCTGGTTTGCCGGAGCAATACTTGGGCACTTTGGCATCGTTTTGGGCGGCAGCTCCCTAGGGCTTTGGAACACTGCAAGCGGCCAGGGTATTGCACAAAGCCTGGGCATGGGCACAATGATGGGCTGTGGCATAGGCGTCATTGCAAAGCTTGCGTTGCCACATTTGCGCAAGAAGCACGCAGAAAATAAAAATGTTCAGAAGGTTGCGACTCCTAAAAACAATAATGTCAAGAAGTACGCTTCCCATGACAAAGCAAATGTTAGTGAGTGCGCGCCATTCAGCAGAGCAAATGCAAAGGAGGACATAGAGCCTAACGAGGCAGATGTCAAAAACGGTGTACTTCTCAACATTATAAATGTCGAGAAGAACGCAAGATCCGACGATAAAAAAGTTAGTAAAAGCATACTTTTTTACATTGCAACATTTTTCAGCTCGCTTAGGACATTTTGCACATTTAAAGCGTTTAAAACATCGCCATTTTTTAGCCGGCACCGCAGCACAGCAGCAGTGGTAACGTTAACTTTGGCTGCTGTTGCGCTTTTAATTTGCTTTGGCTTGGGTCTAGGTCCTCTGCCAAGCATTATTGTTGTTGGGCTTGTCTGGATTACCTGTGCTATGAGTTCTCAGAGCGTTGGACAAACTGGTATAGACCCTATGGAGATTTTTGGGCTTATTGTGTTGTTGTTAGTTGCCGCCATTGCCAACGTAACACTTGTTCAGCTCTTCTTTGTGGCAGGTATTATTGCTGTGGCTTGCGGGCTTGCCGGCGATGTTATGAACGACTTTAAAGCCGGACACATCCTTGGAACAAGCCCGCGAGCTCAATGGATAGGTCAGGCAATTGGCGCAGTTGTAGGCGCGATTGTAGCCGTAGTTGTAATGACTGTGTTAGTAAATGCCTATGGCTCCAATTCGTTTGGCTTACAGGGCGAATTTGTGGCGGCACAGGCATCGGTTGTCGCTACAATGATAGTTGGCATTCCGTCTGTTCCCGCCTTTGTTTGCGGTATTTGCCTAGGTCTTGTTCTTTACATCATGGGGGCGCCATCGATGATGCTCGGACTTGGCATTTACCTGCCGTTTTATCTTACTTTCAGCGCTTTTTTGGGCGCCATGATTAAACTTGTTTATGACAAGGTCCGCGTGCGCTTTACAGGCAGCAGAAATAAGATGGGTGCTTATTGCGGCAACGGTAAGGGTGGTGTTGGTGGTGTTGGTGGTGTGGATGGTGTTAGTGGTGTGGGCGGTGTTAGTGGTGTGGGCGGTGTAGATGGTGTTGGTGATGCGAACGTCGTGAGTGATTTGGGTGGTGTTGGTGGTGTTGGTGGCGTGGGTGATAGACAATCGCATTCGCAAGCGAATAAATGTGAACAAAATAGCAAGCAAGAATCCAAGCAAACAGGTTTGGTTATTGCCTCTGGCATTTTAGGCGGCGAATCTGTCGTTGGAGTACTTCTGGCACTTGTTGCAATAATTAGTGGAGTTATCTAGCCTGCTCTTGTTGGGAGGCCCGTGTAGGGGATTTCCTGTGTTCGCCCGCATGTTTAACTTGCTCAGGCGGGCGACCAAAGGTCGCCCCTACGATCTAAAGTGTAGGGGCGAACTTTGTTCGCCCGTATGTAAAACGTGCTCAGGCGGGCGACCACAGGTCGCCCCTACACTTTAATATTCACCGTAATTTGCGTAGTGTAGGGGCGAACTTTGTTCGCCCGATTGAGCACAACGGATTCCTGCTTTGCGGGCGACCACAGGTCGCCCCTACACTTTAATATTCACCGTAATTTGCAATAACTTCCTGCTTGGCGCCACTAAAAAGAGATGCCCGCTTGCGCGGGCATCTCTGTAAAACCTCATAAACTAAAGCAACTAGCTTACAAGCAGTGCGCCTTTAGGCTTAAAGCAAGTCCGTCAACAACCAAAAGCTAAAGCGCGCGTCTGGTTGTGGGTCTGCGCCTTAAAGTGCCACTGGCAAATGCCGGTTTGCG
>JAIRQA010000039.1 GCA_031256715.1 Coriobacteriales bacterium
ACATTGCCCAGGTACTCTTAACTCGCTTTGAAATCGAGAACCGCGATGCCTATCTGCATGCTCGCGACACATTAGAGCGCCTTTTAGAGTTGGGAATAGTCCCTCTTATTAACGAGAACGACAGTGTCGCTACAGATGAGATTCGTTTTGGCGACAATGACACCCTTGCTGCCCTAGTTGGCATCCTTGTAAAAGCCGAAATGGTTGTGTTGCTAAGCGATATTGATGGTCTTTATACAGCAGATCCGCGTACTGCCGCCGATGCCCAGCTATTGCATGAGGTTGCAGGCTTAACGACAGAAATAGTTAACGCTGCCGGTGCCGCTAGTACTACTGTGGGGTCTGGTGGCATGATAACAAAGCTGGATGCCGCTCGTATGTGCATGGCAGCGGGCATTCCAATGATTATCTGTGAGGGTCATGAGCCCAGTTCGCTCATAGATGCCATTGGGGGCAAACAGGTTGGCACACGCTTTACTCGTGATAACAAGGGTGCAACTATGCTAACGGGTCATGCCGATACTGCCCAGCAAAGCCACGCCCGCAGACTTTGGCTAGCTTTAAGCGGCAGTGTAAAGGGCGCAGTGACAATAGACGATGGCGCTGCTCTTGCTTTGCGCAAACAGGGTGGCTCGCTTTTACCGGTAGGCGTAGTTGCGGTAGAGGGCGACTTTGGTAACGGTTCGGTTATCAACATAAAAAATAGTTCAGGTCTAGTTATTGGCCGCGGGCTAACACAGTATAATTCTAATGACATTCGTGCTGCGGCCGGTAAAAATAGCGAAGTTTTACGGCAGTCAGCATTATTAAATGATGTTGAGAAGACCAACGTAGTACACCGCGACGAAATGGTAATTTTTTAGGGAGAATAAAATGAGTGCTAATGTTAATGCCTCTACAAGCGAGGTTTTTCTAAAAGCAAAGGCGGCCAAAGCTGCTTCTAGTGAGCTTTCTAAACTGCCCTCTGTTGCGCGTGCCAATGCATTGTTTAAGATGGCAGATGCTTTAGTTTCTTGCCAAGATGAATTACTTGTTGCCAACGAGTCTGACGTTGCTTTAGCAAAAGCTGCAAATACACCATTGCCTTTAATTGATCGTCTATTACTAGATGCAAAGCGTCTAGCTGCGATTGCAGATTCTTTGCGTGAGATTGCAAGACTAGAAGACCCTATTGGCACTTTGGTGCAAGGACGTTCGCTTTATAACGGTATCCGTATGCGACAGGTGCGTGTGCCTCTTGGTGTGGTTGCGATGATTTATGAGGCACGCCCAAATGTTACTGCTGACGCAGCAGGCTTGTGCCTAAAGACCGCTAATGCTGTTGTCTTGCGCGGTGGCTCTTTGGCCAATAAATCTTGTGTGGCAATGGCAAATGTACTTTACGCGGCATCGCTTGAGGCAGGGATGCCAAAAGATTGGTTGCAGATAATTAATACCACTAGTCGCGAAGCGACCAATGAGCTTATGCAATTGCATGGAATTATAGATGTGCTAGTGCCAAGGGGTTCGGCATCGCTAATTCGTTCTACTGTAGAAAACGCTCGAGTGCCTGTGATAGAGACAGGTGAGGGCAACTGCCATATTTACATTCATAAGAGCGCTGATGCTAGCATAATAGTACCTATTGTTATAAATGCCAAAACTCAACGTCCAGGTGTTTGCAATGCCATAGAGTCATTACTTGTAGATAAATGCGCCGCCGCCAATTTGATGCCGCCGGTGCTAGAGGCTCTTTTTGCCGCAGGTGTTAAAGTGCACGCTGATGAGCAGATTATGGCAATTGCCCAAGGCATTAAAGGCGATGCCTTACCGAAATTATTAGAAGCCGCTACAGAAGACGATTGGGGACGTGAGTATTTAGACATGGAGATATCTATAAAGTGCGTGCAAGACGTTAATGAGGCAATCTGTCACATCAATCGCTATAGCACTCATCACTCTGATAGCATACTAGCAAGCGATTATGATATCGTATCTACTTTCTTGCAACAGGTAGACTCGGCAGCTGTTTACGCTAATGCGTCTACGCGTTTTACAGATGGTGGCGAGTTTGGTCTTGGTGCAGAGCTTGGTATCTCTACGCAAAAACTTCATGCCCGCGGGCCTATGGGACTTACGGCGTTAACCTCTACAAAATTTATCTTAGAAGGCAATGGACAAGTGCGTAGTTAGGTTAAGCGGTTTAGTTTAAGCGGTTTAGGTTAAGTTGTTAAAGTAATGTTACTTAAGTTAAGTTGGTTAAGTTTAAAGTGATGAGCAAAACGTGAGAATTGGCATTCTTGGCGGTACCTTTGACCCGCCACATATTGGGCATCTGCTACTTGCTCGTTTTGCCCAAGAACAGGCAAAATTAGATCTTGTGCTTTTTATTCCTACAGGGATGCCCTACAAAAAGTCTCATCTTAACGTTACTTCGGCCAAACGAAGGTTAGAGATGTTGCGACTTGCCATAGCAGGCGAAAGCACCTTTAAGGTTAGCGATATAGAGGTCATGCGCGAAGGCCCTACATATACCGTAGATACGTTGTTTTCTCTACAAGATATTTATGGCAAAAGCAGCGAACTATTTTTTATCGCCGGAGCAGACACAGCAGCCGACATGTCTAGCTGGAAAGATGCCGATGTCATAGCAAGCATGATTACTATTCTTGTTGCCAGCCGCGAAAACGAAGCACATTTAGAAATTCAACCAATGTTTAATGTTAAAGAAATTGCTATGCCCAGAATAGATGTCTCGTCAAAAATTATCCGTGAACGGGCAGCATCTGGTCTGTCGATACGTTATTTTGTTCATGATAGTATAATTGATTATTGTAAAACCCATGGACTTTACTTTATGTTGTAAGGTATGATAAAAGTTATGGTTTGTGTTTGAGTTCAAGTTATGGCGAGAATTCGTCATTACTTAAGATTCTAAGACACATGACATAGTGCAAATGTTTTGCGCTAATGGGTGGATGTTTAAACATTGCGCAAGAAACTGTTGGATAAGGTAGGAAACGACAAGGATTTGACTGAAAGGCAAAAAAGGCAATTCGAGGATGCGCGGGAGCAGTTGGAGGGACGTTTAACTGAGTATAGACTCCTGCACTCGATTTCGGTTTCTGATACTGCGGTTAGTATGGCACGTCGCTATGGTGTAGACGAGCACGATGCGCGCATGGCTGGGCTTTTGCATGATTGGGATAAAAATCTCAGCGACGAGGAGTTGTTGTTGCGAGCATGCGAGTATGATATTAAGCTATCTGAACATCATGAAGACATGGCGGCTTTGCTTCATGCTCAAACTGGAGCGGTAGCTGTTCATAGGCAGTTCCCAGAGCTTTCTGACGCCGTCATTCAGGCGATTGCTAGACATACTTCAGCTGCAGAAGATATGAGTGAGCTGGATATTATTATCTATGTTGCCGACATGTTAGAGCCACTGCGCACACAAGGTAATCTAGTGCCATTGCGTCAGCTTGCTGGCAAGGTAGAGCTTGAAGAGTTGTTCTTGCGATGCTATGAAGCAACAATGCGGCACTTAATTAATAGGCATCGATTCATCCATCCCGACTCTTTAAAGGTCTGGAACACATATGTTGCCAAAGAACGAAATACAAGGCCTTCAAAGAAACAAAATGGTTTACGTGATATGCAAATACAGGCATGAGCTTTTATGCTATGCAAAATTATGTTTGAAAGTTTAAAAAAAATATAGTGTACAGATGTATAGGTTCAGTCTAAGGTTAAAAAAGATATCCGCGATAACCTAAATTACACCTTAGGCGCGACGACTTATTTCATTCAAAAGAAAGCGAACACATGAGCGAAGCAGATTTAGAATATTCAAAACGTTTGGCACTTATTGCGGCAAGTGCGGCATTTGATAAGGTTGGTAAAGACATTATTGTTCAGGATGTCTCTAAAGTAATGGTTATTACTGATTATTTTGTAATTGCCACTGGTGCCAACAATCGCCAGGTTGATGCCATTGCCGATGCCATTGAAGAAGCGCTGCGCGAACAGGCAGATGTTAAACCAATTGGCCGTGAAGGTAGAGAAGAACTTACCTGGGTGCTATTAGATTATGGCGATATTGTTGTACATGTTTTTCAACCTCAAATTCGTGAGTTTTATAGGCTTGAAACCATTTGGAACGATGCTAAATTTTTAAACTTAGAGGAACATGGGATCAAGCAAGATTCATTACCAGAGTGGATTCACGTCTGATTGGTTTTGGAGTCTGTACATACGGGCGAGCATTGGGGCGATCTTAACCTGTCTGCGAAGCGACCCTAAAAAAACACCATGAGACAACTTTCGTAGGGGCTTTCCTTCGGTCGCCCGTGTAACGACCCTGAAAAACGCCATGAGGCAACACCAGTAGGGGCGACCTTCGGTCGCCCGTGTAACGACCCTGTAAAACGCCTTAAGGCAGCACTCGTAGGGGCGTCCTTCGGTCGCCCGCTTAACTGCGACATACACAGTCACGCTAGGCGGGCGACCGCAGGTCGCCCCTACAATATTGGACAGCCAGGCCGCGAACAGGCGGGCGACCGCAGGTCGCCCCTACAAGTGCATCCAGCCAGGCCACGAACAGGCGGGCGACCGCAGGTCGCCCCTACGAGTGCATCCAGCCAGGCCGCGAATAGGCGGGCGACCGCAGGTCGCCCCTACGAGTGCACCCAGCCAGGCCGCGAACAGGCGGGCGCACAGGTCGGCTCTGCGTTCACCATATTGCATCTAAGAAACAGCAAAAGATAAAATGAACTAAGTAACCAAGAAAAAAGAAACAAGTTACAATCATAAATTTGTGATTTGACAGTTAAACTGCATTCCCCTAGAATGTCTAGATAGTTATTCAGGTGCCCTGTTTAGTAAAGACAACAACTGATGTCTGCTAGAGTTCAATTGTATGCAGTCTACAGCTAGTCTTAATCAGATGGCACTAAAACCGTTGATGTGGAAGTAAAAACAAGATATGCGCTTACAGAGAGCCGGAGGCGCTGGAATCCCGGTAGCAAGCAGCTTGTTAAATGGGCCACGGAGGGCGTAGTGAAAGCCAATAAACTGGCAAGTAGTATCGACGTTAGACCAGCGTTAAAGGTCGAAAGCGTGAAGGCGCTTTGCTAAGTGCGAATGTGCAGACATTCGAATCAAGGTGGCACCGCGGGTGTGCATGTGTAGATGACAAGTCTACTAACAACATGAGCAATCCGTCCTTGGCAACTATAACATTTGGTGATGTATCGAATGTTTGCCAAGGGCGGATTTTTTGTTTTTCTGTGCAAGAAATCCACTTAAATTAGATAGGAGAGAACATGAGGGAAAAGATAGAGCTGCTGCCGTCATTGCCACAAGCTACTGCTATGGCGGCTGGCTACAATGCCATACCAGTGTATTTGCAGCTTGCGATAGATTCTTGCGAGCCATTAGAACTATTTGCAATGCTTAAAACTATGAGCAGCCACTGCTTTTTGTTGGAAAGCGCAGATGGTCATAACAAGCGAGGACGCTACACCTTTATTGGTTTTGATCCCAAGGCGGCGCTAAGTTACGCCAATGGAAAAATGGAGCTAAGTAACGGATTAAGTCTGAGTATGGCAACATCTGACCCAGCGGCTTATATTGCGCAGGTTCTGGATGAGTATCGTTGTCCGATTATAGCTGACTTACCACCTTTTACCGGCGGTCTTGTGGGTTACTTTGCCTATGACTACATTGCAATTGTTGAGCCTTCTTTATGTTTAACCAAAAATGATGCTGAAGGATTTAAAGATATAGACTTAATGCTTTTTGATCGTCTGCTGGCTTATGATCATCTGCAAAAAAGACTTTTGCTCATAGCCACTATTAAAACTAACGAAATTCAGAAAAACTATGCTCTTGCCGCACATGATTTACAGGCGCTAGCAGAATTGGTTGTCGCAGCTAATGGATCTTCTCAACATTATGAACGCTTAAAGTTACAATCAGATCTTAGCGAGCTATTTAGCCAAAGCGACTACATTAAGATGGTTCAGAAAGCAAAGCACTACATTAGGGCAGGTGATGTCTTTCAAGTTGTTTTGTCTAATAGAATGTCGGCGCATGCAACAGGTAGCTTACTAGACACATATCGTATCTTACGCAAGAATAATCCATCGCCGTATCAGTTCTACTTTGCCTCTGCAGATATAGAACTGGCAGGCGCTTCACCAGAGACACTTGTGCGTTTAATAGATGGCCGTGTGCAAACTTTTCCCTTGGCAGGGACGCGACCGCGCTCTGAAGATGAAGATGTCGATAATCGCTTGGGTCGCGAGCTACTTGCCGATGCCAAAGAGCTTGCAGAGCACAACATGTTAGTTGATTTGGGGAGAAACGATATTGGCAAGGTTAGCAGTTTTGGTAGTGTTAAGGTTGATAACTATCTAGAGTTGCTGCGCTTCTCGCATGTAATGCATATAGGCTCTACGGTTTCTGGTAGCCTTGCTAAAGATAAATCTGCAATGGATGTTATAGCGGCAATGTTACCGGCAGGTACTCTTAGCGGTGCTCCAAAAATACGTGCTTGTCAGATAATAGATGAGCTTGAAGATAACAGACGTGGGATTTATGGTGGTGCAATTGGCTATCTGGCTTTTAATGGTAACCTTGACACTTGCATTGCCATTCGCTTGGTCTTTATGAAGCAAAAAAGAATTTTTGTTCGCAGTGGCGCAGGCATAGTTGCAGATAGCGACCCTAAAAGTGAGTATCGCGAATGTCAGGCCAAAATGGCTGCTGTGCTTGAAGCAATAAAAGAGGCAACACTATGAATATACTAGTAGATAACTATGATAGCTTTACCTATAATCTTTATCAGATGATAGGCGAGCTTGATCAAGAGGTTGTAGTCATACGAAACGATGAACTGTCGGTTGCTCAGATAAACGCGCTTCAGCCTTCACGTATCATTATTTCTCCGGGGCCTGGGCATCCAAAGGATGCTGGGATCTGCGAGCAGCTAATAAGCTCCATGGCTGGTAAGGTACCAATTTTAGGAGTCTGTCTTGGACATCAGGCTCTTTGTGAAAGCTTTGGAGCTCAAATTATTTTGGCTCCAGAATTATTTCATGGCAAGGCATCAGAGGTTATTTTACAGAAAAACTGCAAGCTCTTTAGGGGATTGCCAGACACTATTATGGTAGCACGCTATCATTCATTAATTGCCGACGCTAAAAGCGTTCTTGCACCACTAGAAATTATAGCGCGTACCAAAGACAATCTTGTTATGGCGGTAAAATGTTGCGGCCTTCCAGCTTGGGCACCGCTTTATGGTTTGCAATTTCATCCGGAGTCTATACTTACACCTCAGGGCATGCGTATTTTGCAAAACTTCATTTTAGATGACTAATAAAGATGCAAAGTAGTGCGGGTTTAAACTTGTAAAGATGTTGAGAAGTGCAGGCGCGGCCTCGTTAAGATGTTGAGAAGTGCAGGCGCGGCCTCGCAAAAATGTAAAGAAGTGCAGACGCGGCCTTGTAAAGATGTTGAGAAGTGCGAATGCTTACAAGTTAACGATGATGATGGGTGCAAACTGGTTTGGGCAACATGTGTGGCGCAATGCTATAGGATTAAGTGACGCAGCGATGGTATTAGAGGTAAACGCTGTCACAAGATAGTGGCAACAAGGAAACGGAATGGAGCAATAGATGATTCAGCAAGCAATAAAAGAATTAACAGAAAAGCATGACATAGGTTATGAAACAGCTAAAGAGGTTATGGATGAAATTATGAGCGGCAACGCAACTGACATTCAAATGGCCGCGTATTTGGCAGCTATGGCATGCAAGGGAGAAACTATCGAAGAAATTACAGGTTCGGCTGCAGGAATGCGCGAACATTGCGTTAGGATTTTAAATGACGTGAATGCTTTAGAGATAGTTGGCACAGGTGGCGATCACGCTCAGAGTTTTAATATCTCGACAACAGCCGCATTGGTTGTAAGCGCCGCAAACATTGCTGTTGCCAAACATGGCAATCGTGCGGCATCATCGCGCTCGGGAGCTGCAGATGTTTTAGAAGCCTTAGGTGTAAAAATAGATGTATCGCCCGAGAAGAGCTTGCAACTTTTGCAAGAGATCGGTCTTTGCTTCCTGTTTGCGCAAAACTATCATATCGCCATGAAATACGTTGCTCCAGTGCGACGCGAACTGGGTATACGTACCATCTTTAATATTTTAGGGCCTCTGGTTAATCCTGCCGGAGCCCGCCTGGAACTATTAGGGGTCTATGATGAAGAGTTAGTGCGTCCGTTGGCTCAGGTGTTAGCGAATCTTGGTGTTAGCGATGCGTTAGTGGTTTTTGGACAGGACGGATTAGACGAGATTTCGCTTTGCGCAGCAACTTCGGTGTGTGAGGTTCGAAATGGACGTTTTAAAGAGTATGATATTCATCCTGAAGACTTTGGTTTTACACGTTGTCAGAAAAGCGAACTAGTAGGTGGTACTCCCGAAGAGAATGCCGCCATAACCAAGTCAATTTTGCAAGGCAGGACAGATGCAGAAATTATTCCCAAGCGCAATGCGGTTGTGATGAACGCTGCTGCCGCCATCTTTGTTGCTCGCCCTGAACTATCGCTAGTTGCCGCAGCAGAAATTGCCGAGCAAACACTAGATAGCGGACTTGCCTTAGCTCAGTTAGAGAGATTTGTGAGGCTGTCACATGAATGAACACGAATCTTTCTTAGAGCGCATTGTTGCTTCTACCCAGATGAGGGTAGAAGACCTAAAGCAAATAAACGCCACAGAGGCTAAAGTATCTGCTGCACAAAGCAAGGGGCGTTTTGCGGCAAGCTTGTCTGTGCCTGGCTTATCTTTTATATGTGAGATTAAGAAGGCCTCGCCATCTAAAGGTGAAATTGTGCAAAGTTTTCCTTATTTGCAAATTGCCCATGAATATGAGTTAGCTGGCGCCGCAGCAATTTCTGTGCTTACAGAGCCAGTTTACTTTAAGGGTGATTTTTCTTATTTAAAAGAGGTGTCTGCGTCTGTAGGTATTCCCACATTGTGTAAAGATTTTATTATAGATGCCATACAGGTACACCAGGCAAAAGCTAATGGTGCAGCAGCAATTTTGCTGATAGTTGCAATCCTTAACGATGAGCAATTGCTTTCTTTGCGGCTATTGGCAGAATCATTGGGTATGGATGTATTAGTAGAGACTCATGATGCTTCAGAAATAAAACGTGCTTTAAAAAGCGGTGCGCGCATTGTAGGCGTAAATAATCGCAATTTAAAGACTTTTCAGGTTGACTTGGGCATAGCAGAAAACTTGCGTGCTTCTGTGCCAGACGACATCATTTTTGTCGCCGAAAGCGGCATTACTTCAGCCGCTGATGTTTCGCGCATGGTAGCTTGCAAAGCCGATGCCATCTTGGTTGGAGAGTCGCTGATGCGCTCTACAGATCGTGCTTTAGCGCTAAATTCATTGCGCAAAGCCGCAAACGATGCGCACAAAAGGAGCACACATGGCAAAAGTTAAGATATGCGGCCTAAGTCGAATTGAAGATATTGTTGCGCTTAACGCCGCGCTTCCAGACTATGCTGGCTTTGTTTTTGTTCCAAGCAAGCGGCAGATTTCATTTAAGCAAGCTAAAATTCTAAGAGAACTATTAGATGCTAGCATACTAGCAGTAGGTGTTTTTATAAACTCTGCAATAGAGGATATAGCAAAATTGTTTAACGATGGTGTTATTCAAATCGCTCAGCTGCATGGCAATGAAGACGCGAGCTATATAGGCAGACTAAAAACACTTTGTCCTAAGATGCCAATTATTAAGGCGTACCGGCAGGTAACAGGCGCCAGCTATTTGCTCTTAGATAACCTTAAGCCAGGCAGCGGTAAGCCGCTGTCTATGACATCGGCTGAGCTCGCTAAAACTATTGCGTTGTCCCAATTGCCGGTTTTTGTGGCGGGCGGTATTAATCTTAATACAGTGCAAGATGTTTTATTGGCTAAGCCTTATGCCATTGATGTAAGCAGTGGCGTTGAGGTAGATGGCAAGAAAGATGCCCAAAAGATATTAGAATTAGTAACAACAGTGAGGAGATTTTCATGAGTGACGTTAGTGAAGTGAAAGCCAGTGAAGTGAAAGCCAGTAAAGAAAACGCCAACGAAAGTGCAAATGAAGCCCCAAGCGCAGCCGGTAATGCTGCCCCAAAGGAAGCCCCAAGCGCAGCCGGTAATGCTGCCCCAAATGAAGCCCCAAGCTCAGCAAGCAATAACACCCCAACCGCTACAAGATACACCCCAACCGCAGCAAAAAACCAAAAAGGTCGTTTTGGCGAGTTTGGAGGCCAGTATATTCCGGAAACGTTGGTTAGCGAGTTAATCCAACTAGAGCTAGCATACGAGCAAGCTAGTAAAGACATACAGTTTAAGCAAGAGCTTGCAACGCTATTAAACACTTATGCCAATAGACCGTCTTTGCTTTACTTTGCTAAGAAGATGACAGAAGATTTAGGTGGAGCAAAAGTTTATCTGAAGCGCGAAGATCTTAATCATACCGGTTCGCATAAAATTAATAATGTTTTAGGTCAATGTCTTTTGGCAAAAAGACGTGGTAAAACTCGTGTCATAGCAGAGACTGGCGCAGGCCAGCATGGCGTTGCTACCGCCACTGCTGCAGCCTTGATGGGCATGCAATGCGAGGTTTTCATGGGTCGCGAAGATACGATGCGCCAGGCACTTAACGTTTATCGCATGGAACTTCTTGGCGCACGTGTGCATAGTGTGACTACCGGTACTCAGACTTTAAAAGATGCGGTTAACGAGGCAATGCGCGAATGGGTGAGTAGAATCGATGACACTCACTATGTCTTAGGATCGGTTATGGGTCCGCATCCATTTCCAACTATTGTACGCGACTTTCAGTCTGTCATTAGTGCCGAGGCTCGCGCGCAGATACTAGAGCGCGAGGGCGCCTTGCCGGCTGCTGTTGTGGCTTGCGTAGGTGGTGGCAGTAATGCGGCAGGTATGTTTCATCATTTTGTAAATGACACCAGTGTTGCTTTAATTGGCTGCGAAGCTGCCGGGCGCGGTATTTCTACAGGTGAGCATGCCGCAACCATTGCCACAGGCGAAATTGGTGTTTTTCATGGCATGAAATCGCTATTTTGCCAAGACAGCAACGGCCAGATTGCGCCTGTTTACTCTATATCTGCTGGCTTGGATTATCCAGGCATTGGTCCTGAACACGCTTGGCTGCATAGTACTGGACGCGCTAAATATATCCCCATAACCGACGACGAGGCTGTTTCAGCCTTTGAGTATCTTAGTCGCACAGAAGGTATCATTGCCGCCATAGAGAGTGCGCATGCTGTAGCTTATGCTATTGTGCTAGCACAAGAGCTAAAAAAACACGAAAGCATTATTGTTTGCCTTTCTGGCAGGGGAGACAAAGACGTTGCCGCTATTGCTCGTTACTGCGGAAAAGACATCAGCGAGTAAGTTTGCATAAAGTATCTTTCAAAAAAAGACAATGACTAATACATTTAACTAACAAAGGAGGTCAATAAGATGACATCAAATGGAGCTTTAAGAATAAAAGAGGCTTTTGCCAAAGGCAAGGCATTGGTTTGCTTTGTTACCGGTGGCGACCCGTCTGTCGCACAGACCGAAGCTTATATCCTAGACATGATTAAGGCAGGAGCAGACGTTATAGAGGTTGGTATACCCTTTTCTGACCCCATCGCCGAAGGCCAGGTTATTCAGGAGGCAAACATCAGGGCTCTTGCAGCCGATACAAACATTAACAGCCTATTTGCCATGGTGCAAAGGCTGCGCTTGCAAGGGGAAACGAAGACACCAATTCTTTTTATGGGCTATCTTAATCCTATACTACATTATGGTTATGATAGCTTTTTTAGCAAATGTGCCATAAATGGAGTAGATGGTGTGATTGTTGCCGATTTGCCTTATGTCGAGAAGTGCGAGATTGCCGCTGTCGCAAAAGCGTATGGGGTAGCTGTGATATCAATGATAGCGCCAACTACAGCAGATCGCATTGAAGAAATCGCTAGCAATGCCGAAGGCTTTATCTACCTCGTGTCGTCTTTAGGTGTTACAGGCGAGCGCTCGCAATTGCACGCAGAATTGGGGCAGACAATAGCTCGCATACGTAAGGTTACCACTGTTCCCGTGGCAGTAGGCTTTGGTGTGCATAGTCCCGAGCAAGCGCAAATGCTTACTGCATCTGATGCCGGCATCAATGCCGATGGAGTTATTATTGGCAGTGCGCTTGTTCGTAAAATTGCCGCAAGCCCCCAAACTGCTGGTGGCGAGATTGCGGTTCTTCTCAACAAAATAAAAACAAAGATGAAAAATTTATGAATTGACTTCAAATTACCGCTTTCCGTGTGTTACCAAATTGTAAATCACCCTCCACGCCTACATCATACTAAGGGAGTATAAATAGACAAGGCTATAAATTGGCTGTACGAAACGTACACATTTTTTGGGTGGAATTTTGGATTTGTGGGGCTTGGAGGCTCTTTTGGCAGTGTAAGTTTGCGGGTATGCGCTGACATTAGCAATCGCTATGTAACTTTGTTTGGTACGTGTCTTTGGCCTGTCGTTGTGGTTGGTCTGTGACGCGTGCGGGGCAAAAAATGATTGTAATCAGGGCATTTGCCTAAGTGCTGCAGAAGGTCAACAGGGAAGGCGCGACATGGATTCTCTTAACATGCATACTCATCAACAAGTGAGGCTGACGCCGGCGCGCAGTCGCGTTATGCTTGTTGATGATAATGTCGCTAACCTTACAGCTTATAAAAATATGCTTAAGGAAATCTTTGAGGTTTATACTTTACCCAGTGCTTTGCGTATGTTTGAGGTTTTAGAAAAGGTTGAACCAGATCTTATTCTTTTAGATATAGAGATGCCTGGTATGAATGGCTATGAGGCTATAGCAAAACTTAAACGCGATAAGCGCTATGAGGCTATTCCGGTAATCTTTCTAACGTCGCGCACAGACGAAGGTTCAGAGATGGAAGGCCTTAACCTTGGGGCGATAGATTATGTTTATAAGCCATTTTCGCCACCTTTACTTATTCAGCGCATACGCAACTACCTGCATATTGTCGAGCAACGCAAGCAACTAGAAGAGCATGCTAACAGTCTTATGGATAATGTCGAGCATAGACTGGAGCAAATCTCGCATTTAGAGATTGGTCTTATTAATACATTGGCAGAGATGGTCGAGCACCGCGATGGCGTTACCGGCGGTCATGTTGCCAGAACACATAAGTATATGGGCATTTTGATTAATGCCTTATATGAGCAAGGTATTTATTCTAATGAGATTGAAAATTGGAATATAGATATGGTGCTTAATGCTGCTAAGCTGCATGATGTAGGCAAAATTTCTACTCCCGATGCAATTTTGCGCAAACCTGGCAAACTCACAGATGAGGAGTTTGCCATCATGAAAGAACATGCTTTTGTTGGCGAGCAAATTATCATTGACATTCAGAATAATACAGGTAGAAGTGACTTTTTGCATCACGCTAAATTGATTGCTGGCACACATCACGAGAAGTGGGATGGCAGTGGATATCCTCGCAACTTAGTTGCCAGCGAAATTCCCTTAGAAGGCAGATTGATGGCAATTGCCGATGTTTATGATGCTATGGTTTCTGTGCGACCCTACAAGAAAGCTTTATCGCACAAGCAGGCAGAGACAGCGATTATCGAGTCTTCAGGATCGCACTTTGACCCAGTTTTGGTAGGCGTGTTTACTCTTGTTAAGGATCAGTTTGCGTCTGTGGCAGATGAATCGATAACTGCGATAGAAGAAGGCACAACCGATAGCCAAACTGCTGTTCTTTGGCAGTCTGCTGCCGGTAATGCGGTAGCTTCGCGGCTGTACTCTGCAGATGACAGCAAAACTTTAAACAATGACAATGGGCGGCAAGTTACTGGTGTGCTATCTGCAGATGCTGCAAGTGCTGCAAGTGATGCAGGTGCTGCGGCGACATCTTCTACTTCGCAAGCTACTTTAGAGCAAGCATCATCGGTGCCATCAAAGTCTGCTGCCGAGGCGCAAGTTTCTTCAAAGCAAGCAGCCTTGGCACAGCAAGCCAATACAAATCTGCCTAAGGAAACTTATGGTCAGACAGCTTTACTTGCAGAACCTAGCTCGAGGCACGCGCATTCAGATATCAATGCGAACTCAGATATCAATACGCATGCAGCAGCCGAACATGGACAAACAGCATTGTTAGCTAAGCCATCTAAAGATAATTCAGGTGAGGGGCAGGAGGCAGCATGAACAGGATGTCTGTACGCATTCGCACCGCATTTATAAGCGCCATCGTGCTTTTATTATTCGTTTCGCTTTTCTTTGTCATTAGTACTTTTTTTACGCAGCAAGGGCTCACAGAAACTATTAAGCGCGATTTGCTGCTTTCTGCCGATATTTTAGATGACCTTGTTTCTACCAAGGTAGATTTGCTTAGGGCACAGGCAGATACAGTGGCTGCAGTTTTAGATGAGGTTGAGGATGAAGAGCGGATTAAGGCGATTTTAGATGACCACTTACCAGATTATGATGACTTTTTGGCTCTTACAGTAGTAGACAGGGATGGTGTTGTGGCAGAAGCAGGTGTGGCAACAACAGATGCCGCGCTTGTGGGCAGCGAGTATGCCAAAGCCGCTTTTGAGGGTGAATCTGTTATCTCTACAACACGTATCGATGAAGACACAGGCACATTAGTGATGCATGTCTGCGTACCCATAGATGCCAAACATGTGCTCTCTGTAACGATAGACGGCATGACTTTCTCAGACTTACTCTCGCCTTACAGGCTTTGGGATAGCGGTCACGTTTACATGATTGACGAGACCGGTACCGTGTTAGCGAATTATCGCACCAATATGGTAACAGAAAGACGCAATTACACAATAATGATGGAGACTGATCCAACCGTCACTCCAGTGGGTAATTTTGTGAAAAACGCTTTGGCAGGCGAAAGCGGCTTTGATGTTTATAACTTCGATGGCGGCGACCGCCTCTGCTACTTTTTCGTGCCACATACTACTGCTGTTAATTGGCGTGTCGTAGTTGTTGCGCCATTGGCAGAAAGCCCTGCTGCGGGTGTGCAAAATGGACTTAACATCTCTGCTTTTATTTTGGGAATTTTGGGTATCATCGCTGCCATCATTTTGTCAGTGCCAATGTCTGAGCCATATTATAAGGTCCACGAACAGGCTATAAGTCTTGAAGAAGCAAGCAATGCTGCCAGCAAAGCAACAGAAGCCAAGTCGCAATTCCTTGCCAATATGAGCCATGAAATGCGCACACCTCTTAATGCCATTATTGGCTTGTCTGAATTAACATTAGACAGCGACACTATAAATGAGCAAGATCGTAATAATGTCGAGAAGGTCTACGCATCGGGAATGATACTTCTTACCATTATTAATGATATCTTGGATCTATCTAAGATCGAGTCTGGCAACTTTGACATCGTTAACGATACCTATGATGTCTCTAGCATGATAAATGACACGGCCAATACTAATATTGTGCGTATTGGCACCAAGCCCATCGAGTTTAAGTTGGACGTCTCGCCAGATTTGCCTTGTAAGCTATTTGGCGATGAGCTTCGTATTAAGCAAGTCTTTAACAACTTACTTTCTAATGCCTTTAAATATACGCGAAGCGGGACAGTTGTTTGGAAGATCTGGAGCGAAAATGACGAGGAAGGTGCCTGGCTTGTCTCCTCAATTATAGATACCGGCATAGGAATTAAAGAAGAGGACGTTAAGAGACTTTTTGCGGCTTACAATCAAGTAGATGTTAAAAGCAATCGTTCTGTTGAGGGCACTGGTTTGGGTCTATCTATTGCCTTGAATTTGGTACAGGCTATGCGAGGACGAATAGACGTACAAAGCGAATATGGTGTTGGTTCTACGTTTACGGTGCGCATGTTTCAAGGTTTAGAAGATGAATGTGTTATTGGCAAAGAGCTGGCAGACAAATTGATGAGCTTTAACCTTGTAGACCACAAACGCAATAACAAAAAACAGCTTCAGCGTATGCAGATGCCTTATGCCAGAGTGCTTGTGGTAGATGATGTTCCAACAAACCTAGATGTTGTTCGCGGCATACTTAAGCCATATGCCATGCAGGTAGACTGTGTGCTAAGTGGCGAAGAAGCTGTGAGTCTTATTAAAGGTGGATATCCAATTTATGATGCAATTCTTATGGATCATATGATGCCGGCGATGGATGGTGTCGAGGCGACTGCCATCATTCGCTCGCTAGATAGCGAGTATGCTCGCACAATACCAATTCTGGCGCTAACCGCAAACGCCATTGTGGGCAATGAAGAGATGTTTTTAAGTAATGGCTTTCAGGCCTTTCTCTCTAAGCCCATAGACATCGTCGCTATGGACGCCGCCCTGCGCAGATTCGTACGAGATAAGGACAAGGAGCGCAGATGGCAAGAGGAGCACGAAGATGCTTCTGAAAGTGCGTCAATTGTGGGATGCGACGCTGATGGCGGCGGCACAGCCTTAGAAAGCGACGCGGACAAAACGCAAGAGTCTAGCAATGGGAATGCAGCGATTAGCGCAATTCTTTTTGGCATAGACAATCTTGATGTCCGCGTCGGCTTGTCTAGATTTAGTAACGATGTTGGCTTGTACTGTGAGGTTTTAGAATCGTATCTTAAAAACACACCATCGCTGCTAGATACCTTGCGAGCTACCGCAGAAAATGACCTTGAAGCCTATGCAATCTGCGTTCATGGGATGAAAAGCTCCAGCAGAAACATTGGTTGCGAAGAGATTGGCGCTGCTGCCGAGGCTTTAGAGAAGGCAGCAAAGACCAATGACGTTAATTTTGTTGCTAAGAACAACGAACAACTCATATATGATGTAGAATCGATGCTAGATGCTTTACGTAATGCCTTGGTAGCAATTAAAGGTGGGCCTATTGCTGCTGCCAAAGAGCGAAAGAGTCAACCTGACTTACAAACGCTAATAGCGCTGCGTGATGCGTGTGCTAACTTTAGAGTTGATGCTGTAGACAGCGAACTCTCTAAACTAAATAACTATACTTATGCTCGTGGCAGTGAGCTTATAGAGTGGTTAAGCGAACAGGCTGTACTAATGAACTATGAAGAAATGCGAGGTCGCTTAGATACAGAACTTGCGTTGCGTGGTAGTGCCTAATGACGCTTGATGTAAAGTTCATTTGATTGCTCATTTGATTGCTCATTTGATATTAGGGTGCCTTGACATAAATGTCTTTTGATGTAAAGACTCATTGATGCAAAGTTTTGTCATACACTGAACTCTTAAGAAAATTCTTTAGAGGGTGATTTTTAAGATGAACCCTATGATTTATTTGGTAGCATGCCAGCAACAAAACGTTCAGCATTTTGCCAAAGTATCATTTCGCGTGCGGCTTCTGATAGCTCGTTTTTTAAAAAGCGCTGGTATTCTATTGCCGGATCCCACATGGGAAAATCAGAGCCAAAAAGTATGCGTTCGGCACCATATATGTTAATAAGTTCTGTCGTGCGCCTCGGCCCTAGATAAACCGAAGCCGAAGATACATCCATGTAGCAGTTCTCTTCTTCCAGGTACTCCAAGGCCAAATCATAGATAGACCAGCCGCCAAAATGCGCGGCATTTAGCACTAGTTTTGGGAATGCCTTCAAAATACGCTTTATGCGTCTGGGGTGAGAATAATCATAGCGATAGTCTCCACAGTGCAATATTAATGGCAGTCGCCCTTCTATAATCTCATAAAGCTGCATTAGCCTTGGATCATCAGCGTTAACAGCTTGCGAGTCTGGATGCAGCTTAAATCCCTTTAGTCCCAGAGCAATGGCGCGCTGAACTTCTGTTTCTACTTCTGTAAAGTCTTGATGCATAGTAGCAAAGCCAATAAATTTTGGCTCCGAGCTTGCCGCGCTTGCTATAAAGTCATTGATACTTGTAACGTTGCCCTTACGCAAAGCAACAGAGTGAACTATATAGTTGCTGATTCCTGTTTGGGCAACATTTGCTCCGGATTTAAGCAACGATGCCACAGATCCATCTTTGCACATGCTTATGCCATAAAAGTCGCCAACGCTTTTTGCTGCGCGAACGGCTATAGCATCAGGATAGATATGGCAATGAGAATCGATCACCTTTGTTGGGCAATAGTTATTGCTTAAGTCGCTACTTAATTTGTTACTTAATTTGCTATTTAATTTGCTATTTAAGTCTTCGTCGCAGTAATTTGCAGCTGCTTTTTCTTCTATGCATTTAGATATGTCTTTAAATTCGCTCACTGATCTGTGACCTCCCATGGCATTCGTAGTTCGTAATTTTCACATCCTGTAACTTTCACCGATGTATTCCTTACCTCGTGTATGAAAGTATGGTAACATAGCACTTCGTAAGTTTGAGCATCTTTGTTCGTTATATTCGCCAATAGATGGCGTTAATGCCGTAAATGCTCACTTATAACGTGCGGGCGTGGCGGAATTGGCAGACGCGCTAGCTTCAGGTGCTAGTTGGGGTATCCCAGTGAAGGTTCAAGTCCTTTCGCCCGCACCATTTACAGCGGGTAGCTCAATGAGCTACCCGCTGTAAATGCAATGAGTAAAAGGACTTGAACCTGTAAGGGGAGCAGCGTTAAGAAACGCGCCGGTGGCGCGTTTTAGCTGCGAGTTCAAGCGAACGGAGTGAGCGCAGAATGCAAGCGGGAGCCGCAAAGCGGCGATGCGCTTGGCAAGTCCTTTCGCCCGCAGCATCCTATTAACAAGTCGTTGATACAATCAACTCGTCTGGGTTTCAGGCGGGTTTTTTGTTTGTTTGCCCTGTAACTGCGGGGTTTTTGCTATTGGGGCGTGTGAAAATCCTGCACCCTTGCGGCGGCGATTTTCGGCTGAAAGCTCGGTCGCGGCAACGCCTGAAAAATCTTCTGCACCCTTTTAGGCATGTTGCGTATGATAGTTTGCGCAATGGTGCATTTGCGCCTATGGCGTTTGATGGCATAGGTCAGCCGGATGAAAACATGGTATCGCGGATAGGATGCCCATATGTCTGATTGTCCCGAATGGTTTCATTAAAGAACATCTGCTTTATCCTTCTGAGGAATGAAGCCGCTCAAACCGGCCTTGAATCTCGCCCATGGCGGCTAACACTCCATCCAGATTATCCACCGCGCTGATATGACCTGCGCATGTAATCGAAAAAAAGCCCTTGTCGGGGGCGGTTATGGTTTCAAAATAATCTTTGACCTGTGAAATTGGAACCTGTCCGTCATTCTCACCATGAATGAAATAGACAGGCACCCTAAAATTAGTCATTTTCATTGCAGAAAAAGTGGAAAGGAAGTTTAGAAGGTGAACATTTTGCTTTTGCGCTCTTATCATGGCCAATACATCTGTAAAGCCGAACACAGGGCTTTTCATGGCAATGCGCGATACTTTCATAAAATTGATGCCGAGGCCGTATTTCTTTTTGATTTTATTCAAATCCTTTACAGGCAAATAACCCTTTGCGGAGTCAAGCTTTCTTTCGATTGCCTCAATGGTTCTATAGCTGCGCTCACTTCCCGCAGCCAAACGCTTCATTTTTTGAAGATTAATCCTCTCTCCATGCATATAGTCTATAACCTGGCCTGCACCGATATAGAACAGCACGTCTTCCGTGAACTGATGGGCATACCGCAGGCCAAGAATCGTGCCCCATGAGTGTCCTTGAATGATGATTTTCTCCTTCTGGTATTTTCGCTTCAAATATCGCACCGTCTCGACTAAATCCTCAAACAGGGTCTCAAAGGTGACATCCTCGCCATCAGTAGGGTTTTTTTTGTATTGTTTTTCCCGCGCCACGCTGGTCGTAATACACCGTGGTGTAAACCGGTGGGTTCGGTTCGACGTAATAGGCGAAGGATGCTTCCGACTGCCCTGGTCCGCCGTGGATTATCAGCATGACCTCGCCGTCGGAGCATGGGTAGTGCAGAAAATACTGCTGGATCTCGTTAATCGAAACATACTCCTCAAAGTAGAGCTTGGGATTGGTCATACGTTCACCTGCCTTATCATTTCAAGTTGAGTCTCGCGCTCTTTTCTCACTTCGTCCAGATTGCCGGGAAACATCCTGTTTATCATAGTTACCGCAAAATCCGTCGCCCATAGAGCGTGGTACTTGCAATGCGGGATGCAGGTAATCTGATGCATTGTTCTGAAGAAGCGCTCTTTAACCAAGTTGCCTGTAGCCCGCGCGTCTTTCCACAGACTGCCGTATCACAGTCAATGCTTCTCGACTCATGGTAGTTTGCCTGCCCATCAAGCCATCTTTGCATAGCGGCAAAAGTGGCGTGTATTTCCTCGCACGGCACAAAACCCGTGATGCCGAGGATGTGGTTGCCGAGCAGCAAGCCAAAGCACACCATGTCCT
>JAIRQA010000050.1 GCA_031256715.1 Coriobacteriales bacterium
AATAGCCACACCTTTAGATAAACGTCCGCCACGCTCTAGATAATGCAGGTCATCTACAGTAAACCAATGAGCTACCGAACGTTTGTTTGCCTCTGCCCACTTCGCTACTTCATCTATACTCGCACCTGCCTCACGCATACGAGCTGCCTTTAAGACAAATAGTCCATGTCCTAGCGCTGCCGCCAATGAGTCTACACAAAAAAGCTTGCAGTTTGGGTATTGAGTTTCCTGAAGGTTTTTTAAGTAACTACTTGTGTTCTCGTAGCTACCCGACAACGCCGAGTCAAAGCCCAGATACAAAACATCTTTGCCCTGCTCAAAAAGATTGCGAACAATGGCATCTACCTCTTTAAGGCTAGGCAATGACGTTGTTATAACTTTGCCATCGCGCATCATGTTGTAAAACGCCTGAAGGTCTGCAATATCGTCTTTAATATAGCTGCGATGAACAACGCCATCTATATTAAAGACTAGCGCTAAGACATGCAAGTTGTACTGGTCAATAACGGCCTCCGGCAGATTAGCTGTAGAGTCGGTGACAATCTCGAAGCTCATTTCGGCGCTCATTTTTTCTCAACTCCTTTTCTCATTCTCTTAATCCCGTCTTAAAAAAAACCCTTTAGTAAACCATTTGTGATTCAGCATTTTACAACAGGTACTGAGTCAGTTAGCTCCAGCTTATTATCACTTTAATAAACCATTTATGATTCAGCATTTTACAACATTGGTTGTTGCTGTATCTCATTAAGCCAATGTTTGTAAGACAAAGGCTCTACTTCTATAGTTAGCAACTTGTGCCTAGAACTATGACCTCTGGTAATCACAACCGCAGATTTAGCTACTCCAAGTGATTTGGCAATCAGCTTTTGTACTGCCGCGTTTGCCTTACCGTCTTCGGCAACTGCCTGTACTTTTACCAGCAGTTCACCTTTGTCATCTGCAGAAGCGCTATAACTTGCATCCGCAGAGCTAATCCAGCCTACAAGTGCATCGACCCTTGATCTAGGTGTCACCTTTACAGCCAAGTTTACAGCCATAGCAAAACATTCTGATGCATTCTAATACGTGTGCTTTCAAACAAATTTAGACTTCAACCAATTTGCAAAAAACGTGGTATTTTAGTCTATCTCCTCAATGTCTAAATCGTCTAAAAAGTCTGTGTTGCTATGCGGCTGCGATGTGCGATACGACTGCTGTGACGCACTAACAGCTGATGAAGCGTTAGTTGCAGACACACCAGTTGTTGCTAATGATGATTGCTGTGAGCCAGAGGTCTTAAGCCCTTTTGCGTCAGAAGCATAGTTAACAGATGATGCGTCCTGATTAACAGTTGGCTTTAAAGAGTTAGAATTGCCCAAGCCAACGGCTGAGCCAACGTTACTTGCTGCAAAAGCTGAACCTGAGCCCGCATTATTTGTCGCTACGCTAGCATCATTTTCTGCTAGCATAGCTTTTGCCTTTGAACTAAGGTAATCAGCAGAAAGGTTGGGAGTAAAGTCATCTATAGATGGCATAACCTTTTGCGCATCAGCAGAAAAGTGGTTAAGCAATGACAGATAGTCGCTGCGAAACTTCTCGCAAGATGCGCGCAATCTATCTACCTCGCTTATAATTCTTTGCTTTTCTGCAAGCGCATCCCGAACGATATCGCGGGCGCGTGCCTCTGCCTCGCGATAAGAGGCATCTGCTTTTTCTTTTGCCTCTGCAGTTAGCGCATCTGCACTACGCTGAGCCGCAATAAATGCTCTAGAAATCTGTTCTTCTGTTGCAGCAGCACTGCTGTCCTTAGTCTGACCTTGTGACTTAAGGCTACTTAAAGAAGCCTGCGCTTGCGCCAACTCGCGCTCTGCTGCTTGCGCGCGTGCTTCCGCTGCCTCATAACGAGAACGCGCCTCTACCAGCGCACGATTAAAAGTATCTACTTCGACGGCCAAACGCTCTAAGAATTCATCTACTTCTTGTGCTTTGTAGGTGCTTTCATTTTTAGCGCCTCTACTAAACATCTGCTGTTGGATATCCAGTGCTGTGATAGCCATTAAGAATCCCTTCATGCTTGAGCAACAACGTTGCTGATTTTCCCATACTCATCACACATAGCGCAAAGTCTCACTTATACCAACGCGTTAGCGGACGAAACAGTCGCAATAAAGACTGCCCGCGCAATGTTCTTTAATATAGTAACAGATATTTGCTAGCGGGGCACAGGTTAAATGCTTGCGCTTTTGGATCCTTTTTGGATCCTATTTAGATTCGCGTTTTTAGATCCGCGTTTTTAGATCCGCGCTTTTAAATCCTCGTTTTTGGATCCGCGTTTTTAGATTCGCGTTTTTAGATAATCGTTATAGACAATCTGTAGAGACAATCATAATAGATATTTTTTACGGTTGCTCAGATTGAGTTATTAACGCAAACTAAGGCAAACGAGTACACCAAGCACCAAAAGCAAGCGCTAGTATTAAGCGCTAGTAATAAGCGCTAGTAATAAGCGCTAGTATTAAGCGCTAGTGACAAATTTCAAGCAATAAATCGGCAACACGAGCGGTAGCGTTTTGAACCCTCATTGCACATGCCGCCTTTTGCATACGCGACTGCAACTGCACATCACTTACCAATTTAAGCAATTGCTCAGAAAAAACCGGTTTATCCAGATCGCCATCTACAACCACCAGCGCAGCTCCTGCCTCCACCAAAGAGCGAGCGTTAGAGCTTTGATGGTCTGCAGTGGCATAGGGATAAGGCACCAAAAGTGTAGGCAAAGCAAGCAGGGCAATCTCAGCCAAAGTTGACGCACCCGCACGACTTAACACTAAATCAGATGCAGCATAGGCGCCCATCATGTTATCGCAATAATCTAAGATGTGCCAACGGGAGCTTTTCTGGGCATTATTATTTTGATGCTCTTTAAGCGCTTGAGCAATCGTTTCGTAGTCTCTACGGCCAGTTATTTGTACAACATGCAAGCCATGCACAGCCATTAAGCTATCGTAAATACCCATTAGTGCCATGTTAATGTGTTGGGCTCCCTGAGAACCCCCAAACGCCAGTAAAACACGAGCTTCGTTGGGAATTCCTAACGCGCTACGAAATTTTTCTCTGGCGCTTGCCCGAACATCATGCGAAGTCATGTTAGCTAAAGAGCCACGAACTGGGTTGCCTGTGATCTGGACGCGAGCATTATCGGGTATAGACAATAGCTTGCTAGCATCATCGTATGTTAGCGCAATAGCAGAGGCATGCTTGGCAAGATATCGATTTGCCATACCAGGAGCAGAATTTTGCTCATGAATTAGTATTGGAATCTTTAGAGCAGCCGCCGCCTTTCCAACTGGAACAGAAACATAGCCGCCAAAACAGGCAACAGCATCAGGCTTAAACTGTCTGAGCCATTTTTTAGCCTTCAGAGCCGAAATTTGCAGCTGCAAGCTAGAAGTAAGCAAAGTCCATGGACGATAGCGATTAAAACCTGCCGCAGGAAATGACTTATACTCTATATTTTCTTGGGGTACAAGTTGTGCTTCTTGCCCTGAACGTGAGCCAACAAAAATCAACTCGTGACCACGCGCAAGCAACTCTTGTGCCACAGCAATAGCAGGATAGATATGCCCTGCAGTCCCACCTGAACTAATTGCAAAACGCATCATCCAACTCCTGTTTTTCTTAGCTTAGCGTTTAAACGATCGTCAGCCGGAACAGGTGTCGAGAAAAGCCCCGACCGGTTGCGTCGCATACTTGCCAATGATAGCACAGGAGCGCCATCTGGCAAAGTGGCACGTCTGTGGGCGTCTTGTGAAGGTCGCGCCATAGGTTGTGCCACAGGTTGTGCCACAGGTTGTGCCACAGGTCGCGCCATAGGTTGAGCCATAGGTTGAGCCATGGGTTGTGCTTTAGGGTGCGTCGTAGCATGAGTTAGTCGCGTGGAGAGTTGCTGAGGCGACTCATGCGTGGTATAAAGTAAGTTTGGTGTGCACGGCGTACCTGTTGTGTTTGTTACATGTGCTAAATGTGGCGAGTGAGACGCGTGCGCAACATGCGACGCGCGTGCGGCTGTTGGAAATGTAGTTTTCGCAAACGTAAAGCCAGTTCGCCTTCCTGTAAGCGGAGCAGAAAAACCAGCTGCCTGCATGCCAGCTGTTGCCACAGATGGCTGTCGTTGTCTAAAACTTGGCAAATGCGCAATCCCAGGCATTGTTTGAGGCTCACCAACTGTCTTTCCACCCTCATGAATTCGCAAATCATCGCGGCGTCGCTTATAAACAGCTTCTGGAGAAGAATTAAGGCTCACCCAAAGTATAAAGCCCACAAGTATCATCGTAGAGATCATTGATGTACCACCAGCACTTACAAAGGGCAAAGGCTTACCAGTTATGGGGGCCAGTCCCGTGACACAAAGCATGTTATAAAAAGCCTGGATACCAATAAGCATTGCAGATGTAGACGCTATGAGCTGTCCTTTAGTATCACTTGCGTTTCTTGAGATAAAGAAACCCGAAAAAACCAAGACGCCAAAAAGCATAACTACTGCAGAGGCACCAACTAGTCCTAATTCCTCACCAACAATAGCAAAGATAAAATCATTTTCTACCATAGGTAAGAAATAATACTTCTGATGCGAGTTTCCAAGTCCTACTCCGGTAAGGCCACCGTCGCCAAACGCAAAAAATGAATTCAAAATCTGATAACCACTGTCTGTGCCATCGCTCCAGGGGTCAAAGAAAGATGTAATGCGTTCCATACGAAAATCGGCTACACCAATTGCAATAATGCCCACAAGTGTGATTATGGCCACCAGCGCAACAATCATCTTTAGTGGCATTTTACCCAAGACCATCATTACTAAAGTGCCGCCTAAGGCAAAGATAAGCGTGCCAAGGTCAGGCTGCATTAAAATGAGGACGCCTGGCCATAGTACAGCAACAAGCATGCGCAAAACCCAAGACTTACTCATACCGTTGCTTTGGTATTCTCTAAAAAGAAAAGCACATACTAGCATAATAGCAATTTTTACTAACTCGCCAGGCTGAAATGTAAAGCCAATATCCAGCCACCGTTTAGCGCCAAGACCCGTATATCCTAATACAAGAGTAACAATGAGCAAGCCAACTACAGCAAGCCAAACAATCCAAGATGTTAAGGGCGTAAACCAGCTGTAAGGAATCTTGGTAATGATAAAGGCTATCACCACGCCAAAGCCTACAAAGGCCAACTGCTTATAAAAGAAAAAGGCATCATTGTCATGTTCTGTTAAGCCAACAATACTAGAGGCGCTATAAACCATAACCAAACCAAAAAGCAAAAGCAAAATAACACTGGCTAAAAAGAAGATACGCGGAATGAGTATGCCTGCCGGCGTTTTAGACTTACTCTTGGTATTGTTCATTGCCATGCGAATTGCCTTGCCCATCATCTTGCCAGTTGGCTTATTCGTTGACTTAATTGCTTCTTTGTCAAAAGCCTTGGCGCTTGCAATGCTCGTTGGCTTGTTTAGCGACTTATTTATTGCTGTTGCCATGGTAAAACTCATATCAGACTTAGAATTAGCAGTTAACATAGCTTCTCACCAACTGCTTAAAAACCATACCTCGCTCTTCAAATGAGCTAAACTCATCAAATGATGCACAGGCAGGAGACAACAAAACGATGTCCCCACAAGATGCAATAGAGATAGCCTTGCCAAAAGCGTCCCTCATATTTTTTTCTAAGAAAACATCTATGCTGCCGTCGTCATTTAGCGCCTTATAAAAGCGCTCGCCAGCGGCGCCATAACAAATGGCAACTCGTACATTTAAACGACAGGCACAAGCTAAGCTTTCTAACTCTGTGCCTTTATCGGCACCACCAAATAATGCAATTATATTCGCTTTAGGTTGTGCTAGTATGCTAGCTTGATGCGCTTCTCCACTGTTATCGTCGCTGCTGTCGTCATTGCTCTTGCTGTCGCCATTGCTCTTGCTGTCGCCACTGCTCTTGCCAAACGACAAGACTGCCTTGATTGCAGCATCGGAGTTAGTGGCTTTAGAGTCATTAATAAAGCAAACGCCGTTCTTCTCTCCACATGGCTCCATACGATGCTCTAAAGGCGCAAATGTTTTTAGCGCATTGGCAAGACAATCTACATCTATCCCATCTGCAGCAAGATCTAGATTTTGCACAATAGCACAAGCTGCCTTGGCATTAAGCAAATTGTGCTCGCCTGTAATCTTAAGCTCAGAGGCACAAACAGGCAAAGACTGATTGGCAATGTCTAAAACCAACAAACCGCGCTTCTGCAATACCTGCGCCAATTGCTTTAAATCGCATTTGGACATTAAAGGCATGTTTGCAAAATCAAGTGCAGCAATAGAGCCTGCCTGCATGTTGGCAAAAAGTTTTAGTTTATCGTCAGCATAATTTTTTAAGCCATCGTGCCACTTAGCATGATCAGGAGTAATATTTAAGAGTACTGCGGCATCAGGGGCAAAGTTTTTGGTTGCATGCAGCTGATACGACGACAACTCTGCCACCAACCACTCGTCACTAGAACGGATGCCCTTCAGACGTTCCAAAACCGCCTGAATACAAGCTGTGCCAATGTTACCTATAGAACGTGCCTCAACGCCGCAGCTATTAAGAAGATGCGTAAGTAGTACTGTTGTTGTAGTTTTACCATTAGTGCCACTAATAGCAATCCAGCGTTTTGGTGACAAGCGCCATGCCAATTCCACCTCGCCGATAATTTCAGCAGAATTTGCTGCTGCACTTTTATAAAGATCGCTATGTGGAGAAATACCAGGACTAACGATTGCCATATCATAACTGCCGCTGACAACCTGTGAAAAGCTCACGCTGATATTAGCATCATCTGGCAGTTCGGCTGTAAATGACATTGCCTCTGAAGATTCGCTTTGTGCAAAGATGGCAAGTGAGTTATAAAGTTCTGGGAAAGCCAAAAAAAGGCGCACGAGAGCGCGACCTGTGACCCCCAGGCCCAATACGCAGACATCGCCAAGGAAAAATGACGGGCAACCGCGTGGTTTCGTTTGATCTTCGTTTGCGGTCATTCTTAATAGTATACACGATTCTCTTCACATTTTGTTCGGTTTTTTTGATGTCTTTTTGACGGTCTTTTCCGACGGTCTTTTTGATGTCTTTTTTGACGGTCTTTTCTGAGCGCACTATTGTACGTTATGTTGTACGTGTTGCCGTACATATTGCTTTGCATTGTGATGCATGTTTATGTAAGTTGGTTTGGGGGGATGTGTGTTTGAGTGTGTAATCGGGCTTAAGTACGTCATCCTGCGCGAAGCGAAGCACAGTGAACGCTAGTTCATGTGGATTTGAGCTGCATCTGTATTGGCTCGCCCGTGCTCGCCCGCTTGTTCGTTGTTGGGCTCGCCTTCGTAGGGGCGACCTTTGGTCGCCCGTCTAGCGTGACTGTATATGTATCACAGCCCAGCGGGCGAACGCAGGCGCGCCCCTACAGTATATGTATCACAGCCCAGCGGGCGAACGCAGGCGCGCCCCTACAGTATATATATCGCCTTCGTAGGGGCGACCTTCGGTCGCCCGCTCATTCGTTGTTAAACACACAGTCGTAGGGGCGACCTTCGGTCGCCCGCTTAAACAGACCGGTATGCCGCGTATGCCTAGAGTAGTGCCGCCAGTAGGACGCGCAAAGCGCGCCCTACTGGCTTTTGCATCATGTTACTAACTAAAATCACATCGCAGTCATTTCACAATCACGCTACAATCGCACCAAATTCATGCCACAATTACGCCACGGTCTTTTTGCGAGTAGCAATGTAAAGCCCCGCAAAGAACGCGCAGCCTGCCATGAATATGGCCAGCGCTCCAAATAGTACGAAGACCAGTGTAAGTAACCCACCATCCGCACCAAGACCAGCCGTAGGTGTTTGCGCACCCGCCAGGTCTGTGCTAGCGCTAGCTGTGCCATCCCCTGTAAGTGTGGGCACATTGGTGCGAGTAGCGGGGGTAGATAAGACC
>JAIRQA010000061.1 GCA_031256715.1 Coriobacteriales bacterium
TGTCTTATAACCGGGCTAGACATCTTCTTGAGCAATTCTAGCTAGCACAGCAACATGGTCTCGCAGTGCATCTGCCTCTGCTATTGGCAAGCCGGGAATCTCATGTTCGCCTGCGGCCGTGGCCACGGTAAATGATGCCAGTCCATTGGCTCGCATAACGGGGCCTTGCTTGGTGTCAACATTCTGAACACGAATTAAAGGAATGATGATGCGCGTGCGCCAAATGATACCACGCAAGATGTCGATCTCTTCCTCGCCCACCTCAAAGCTCCAACGCATCCAGCGCAAGCGCGGCGCAACGACAACAAATATCACAAGTAAAAGCACAGCTAAAACCAATGTGCCCGCAAAAAGTACAGTAAATATCTGCGCCGCAATATCTGATGCGGAGTTAGCGCCACCCCTGATGCCAGAAGCAGTGCCGCTCTCGCCAGCAAACACATAAGCCAGTATGGCTAGTGGCACCAAGATCACAAGTGACAGTACCAAAATGTTTAATAAAGCGCTCAGCCGCCAAACACGGGTGATGCGCTTGTCCAGCTTTCGGCTGGGAATTGCTCGCATAATTTTTTCTCCCTCATATCGTCGTAGTCGTAGTCGCTGTTGCTGTTGTTGACGTCGTTGCTGTCTGTCCTCGTTACTGCTGTAGTCGTAGTCGTTGCTTGCTGTCGCTGTTGCTGCTGTAGTCGTAGTCGTAGTCGCTGTTGCTGTTGTTGACGTCGCTGCTGTTACGCTTTTGCTGTCGCAGCAACCGTCTCTTATTGCGCGTCACTTTTAATTTCGCTACCTATTTTACCATGTTCCTTGGCGCAGTGAGTGTGGCCTAGAAATGCTTAGTGATTAGTGCTTAGTGATTAGTGATTAGTAGGCTTATTGTCTGGATTATAGACAGGCTTAACTATGAAAAAATCATAATTTCTTGACTTTTGTCTAGATAAAAGTTATTATAATCACTACTAAACAGAAACTAAGGAAAGGTCGCGCGTGAAAAGACGTCTTGAAGAAGAACTCATTCGCTGGAAAAACGAGTTAAAAAATCGCAAGCCTCTTCTTATTAATGGAGCTAGGCAAGTAGGTAAAACTTGGCTGTTAAAGGAGTTTGCTAGAAATCATTACTCTAATAGTGTTCATGTAAACCTTGATCTAAATCAGCGAGTATCAGCTTTCTTTGAAAACAGCAGAGAACCAGAATATCTAATTAAAATGCTAGAGGCAGAATATCAACAAAGGATAGAGCCAAAAAAAACGCTGCTCATTATTGATGAAATCCAATCAAGTGAGCGCGCGTTATTATCGCTAAAGTATTTTTGTGAGGACGCGCCGCACTATCATGTGGCAGCCGCTGGAAGCTTACTTGGTGTTGCTGTAAATCGTGAAAAATACTCATTTCCCGTAGGCAAAGTTCACACGTTAAAGCTTTTCCCATTAGATTTTGAAGAATACCTTTGGGCAAACGGCCAAGAGTTTCTTGCCAACGAGATACGACAGGCATTTCATGGACTTAAGCCTTTACCGGAAGGCCTGCATCTTAGCGCCATCGATAGCTACCGTAAATATCTAGCAATCGGCGGAATGCCATCCTGCATTAACGCCTTTTGTGCTGGCACATCACTTAATGAAATACCGGAAACTCAAGGAGAGATCGTCAACAACTATTTAGCTGACATGGCCAAATACTCCAGTGCTTCCGATGCAGTTAAAATTCGAGCTTGCTACAATTCGCTAGCCACACAACTGGGAAAAGATAACCATAAATTTCAATACAAAGTAGTTCAAAAAGGAGGCACATCAACAATTTTTGGAGCAGCTATAGAATGGCTAGTGCTTGCAGGTATCGCCCTTAAGTGTCAACGTACAGAGCAAGGCGCACAACCAATCACCTCCAATCTTGACCTCTCGTCTTTCAAACTCTACATGGGCGACATCGGCCTTTTGTGCATGAAAGCTGGCGTGCGCTTAACTGACGTTGTAATTGGTGTCCCACACCATTTTCAGGGTGCATTAGCAGAAAACTACGTGGCGCAGCAACTTATGGCAACGGGACATGAATTATTCTACTGGACCAGCGACAACACCGCTGAGGTAGATTTCTTGGTGCAAACACAAAACGGAGTGAGCGCAATAGAAGTTAAGAGTGCCACCAATACCCGCTCGCACAGCCTTCGCATTTTCTCAGACAAGTTTAAGCCTGAACGAACAATACGTTTGTCACTAAAGCCTTTTGGCTCGGGAGGCAACATCACGGCTGTACCACTTTACGCAACTTTTTGTTTGTAGCGTCTAAGGACAGCTAAGGAATTCGTAAGCGATAGTGTAATATCATAAAAATGAACTACACCAAACTTTCACTTTTTAACAAGTTTGGCGCACCTGAAATCATTTGCCACTGCTTCTGAATCAAAAACGAAGATACGGGGATTTATGTATTACCCCGCGAACAACGCTGCCGTCCCTTTTAAAAAAGGAGCAAGCCCTAATGTGCGCAATGGCATTTTTCATTGGAAAAGCAGAGTTAAAAAAACCCTAGCTTAGTAAAGCAGCTCTAAAACCTATAAGCGAGTGTCGTCACACGCTCTTTTGCTCCGTTAAAAACCATAGCCTAGTAAAGCAGCTCTAAAACCCTTGTACCCCAATACCTAAAATATCAGGTCCGGTATGAACAATTAGCGCCGGCGAGACAATACCACTGTAAATCTCGCGAACATTAGGAATATGCTCTCTGATATCTATTAGTATACGCTTGGCGTCATCTTTAATCGCGCCATGCACTACTGCAACATGACATGAGTTAAAGCGCATAGCAAAACTACGAGCTGCATCTAATGTCTTTTTGTGGGCAGCCTTTATGCCTCTTGCTTTGTGAGCAATATAATAGGCACCTTTCTCGTTACAAGAGATAATTGGCTTAATGTTAAGAATGCTACCAACGCGATAGATAACCTCACCAATTCGTCCGCCTTTATGTAAGTAGTCTAAGCTCTCAACGCAGAAAAACACTTTGGCATCGCGGACGGTCTTCTCTAAAAGATTTTTAAACATTGCAAAGGGAGTTTGTTTGCGTATTAGGCGAGCTGCCTCTACCGCGACAAAGCCAGCGCCAAAACCAATGCTACGAGTGTCAATAAGACATGTTTTAAGGTTGCTATATTGCTCGCTTACTAGCTTAATAGCATTATACGTGCCACTTAACGCCGATGATATTGTGACCACAATTGCCTCTGTAAAGCCATCGGCTACCACGCGAGCAAATGTCTCGTGAATAGACGACAATGAGGGCAAAGAAGTTGTTGGTATCTCTGTATGCAGTCGCTCACAAACCTGCTCAGAGCTAATATCCAGCTTGTCGCGGTACTCTCCGCAATGCTCTTTGCCACCATAAACAACAAGCAGTGGCAAAGTATAAAGGGCAACATCCGGCACATCTTCTGCAGTGATGTCCGTACAAGAATCTACTATTAGCGCAATCAAAAAAGCACCCGCTTTCTTACGCACTGATGCTTGTGCGCATAGGAAAATACCGAGCTATTGCTTTTGCCCCCTTTAAAAACGAAGGAAACACCGGTTAGTCTATTGTACACTATACCGGTGCTCCATTTGTTCTGCGATATGTTAGCCTCTTTTAGGCTTTAGGACCATCCAAGAGTGACCAGCACCGCTAACCTCCGTGATCTGCGATATGTTAGCCTCTTTTAGGCTTTAGGCTGACTCTGTGCTTTAGGCTGACTCTGTGCTTTAGGAAGTGTTTTAGGGAACTCTTTGGCTCAAGTATCATTCTGTGTTTGCAAATTTGTACCAAAATGCGCGGCATCAAATCTACTTACAGTATCATGCTTGCGCTTGTTTTGCCTAGTTAAAATAAATAACATCAGAAAACCAAGTATCATCACAGCCAAGCCTGCGACAATAGGCAACAACATCTGCCGCACGGTTAAGTCTAGCAGGTTGTTTAACGGTGTCGAGGGATCACTAATGGTAGTTTGACTGTTTCCCGCACCTGCACCATCTGCGCCATCGGTTTCATTATCAGGCGTGGCAGGAGTTGTCGTACCCTGACCCGTGCCTGCACCTGTTGTAGGTCCGCTTGTTACGGGTGTTGTGGCGCCTGCATTAGTGTCATCGTCTCCACCAAGGTTAGAATCGCCGCTATCAACCGGCTCATAAACTGCAACGATCACATAAATATCAGTTGTGCCTTCTTGCACAGTAGCAGTAAAGTTTGCCGATGCCACATAGTATCCAAGTTGAGAAAAACTCTCTATACCCCTGTAAACCACATGCGCAGTGTAGCCAGTAGGCAAACCAAAGGCATCGCGAGGGTTTTCTGTAAATTTGCAGCCCGCAATGGTTAGTGGCTTAAAGGTAGTTCCGGTTATCGCATCGGTTACCTCAAACGGCGCTGTCTGGGGATTAGGCACTTCCTCGACATCATTAGTTGGCAAATTGTTGTAATACATGTCTTTGTCTACTTCACGCTCTACAACAACATCTACGGGAGTAAACGTTATGTCGCCAAGCCCCTCAATGTCGGCTTTTTGCTCAGGCGTTAAAGCGCCGGAAACATGGTAGACATAGGTGCGTGTCTGTGGCAATGTGCTTTCTAAAACAGGTTCGGATGCGCTTAAAAGACGATAGTCACGACCAAAACGCACCAACGTTAAGGGAACATCCGGACGCGGATCTGTGCTGGCATAGCGATACTCGACAACTACATTTTCTTCGTCTCCCGGGGCGGCATAGGCTAAATAGCTGATTGGCATAGTTGCCGCAAAAGCAATTACTGCCGCTAAAAGCACTAACAATACGCGTCGTAACATATAATGAGGTGTAGAGAAGGACGCCTGCTCTCCCGAATGCCTTCTGGGAAAAGCACTGCGCGAATAAGAGTTTGTCATATTTGCCGCACCAGATGCTCTAGATGCGTTTGGCATATTCGCCACACCTGACGCACTTACAGCGCCTGCCACACCTGACGCACTAGATGCGGCAGTCGCATCATAAACTCTTGTATGCTTGCCAACTTGCTCTTTGTTTTGTAGTAGCCTTTTGGCAGCATAGCGCTTGCCAACAGCAACTGGACGCAACGCGAATTGACGAGCAAAGAGTAATAGAACACCAAGCATAGCTAGCATAATAGCAAATACTATAGCTAGCAATGATATAAAATCTCCTGTTGGAACTAAAGGCGCAATTCTTCCTGGCCCTTCTGGAGTGTAAACAGTGCCACCGATAATCTTTACTCCCTGTTCATCGGCATTGTTTATAAACGAGTCCTCGTTTACAATTTGTGCAACGTCTGGTATGTCTGGCGAAGTTTCAAAGGTAACAATCTCGCGAGTAAGAACTGCGTCTTGATCTGCATCGCGCATGTCATCTTTGGCGATACGTGAAACTGCAGATGAAACAATGTCTTCAGACTGCATTGGCACAATGGCATGCACAAGATATGATGCCGGCGCTAATCCGGTAGCCGCCATGGCTGCCTGCGAATAATCACCGCGGTCTGTGCCAACGCGCCAATCTGCAGAAGCTCCCTTTTGCACAAGAGAACCTGGGTTTGCAATCCCTGAAGAGTTTAGTTGCCAAGCCGGAGCGATACTCCCATCATAGTAAGCATCAGCGCCATTTGAATAGCGATAGTCACGATTCAGGCTAAGCTTGTACGTGTTTCGCGAGGTAAAGCCAATGCGCACGCCGCCGTACTCGAAGCGGACTGCCGTGATGTACTCTCCGGCGGTCATTCCTGCCGGTAGTTCTAATGAGTGGCGCGGTATGACACCCTCACTCAGATAACTTGCAGAAGCAGAATCATTAAAGTATGCCCAGCGTTTCCAGCCATCTATGCCATATGACTCGCGTGGCGAAACCTGCGTACTCTCGCCAACTGTGGCAGCGGTACTTGCCGCGCCCAAATTAGTTTTATAATAAACTGCAAAGACACCATCTATGTCACCCCAAACAGCAGGAGTCACAAGCATATCCAATCGGATTTTGCCTTCAGCGACAGCCTCTAGAGGATCATCTACTATATACTCATCGGCATCTATATTAGACAAAGAACGAAAATCGATATCGTACTTGTACTGCTCGATGCCAACATTGTTAAAGCCTTCCTTTCCGGGCAGACTCACATAGGCGGCAGATGTGCGCTTGATAGTGTCCTTATCAACTTCACAAGCAATTACCGGCTCTACAGAGGGGCGGTTAACAACAGATACGATGATTGCACCATTTTGGGTAGTAACGCTATACCAGTCTGCTGCTGTTGGCGCAGAGTTAACCAGAGCATAGCCTAAGGATGGGTCAATTTGCAAAACGATAGGATGTTCCAATTGCTTGTAGCCATCAGGCGCCTGTTTTTCTGTAATAACAATGTAGTCTATGGCGCTATAACGTCCAAGCCAGTCACTGATTGCCATTGCGTCATCGCCATCTAAGTATAAATCCCAAGATTTATTTGCCACAGGATCGCCAATAGGCGTATAGTTGTCGATGTTAAAATCGCCACTTCTGTAAAGGCTAACATTAAAGACTGAGCCCTTAAGCGGATGCCCATTAGCGTCAACTTTACGCAAGGTAACCTTGTTCACGTCACCTTGCATTTGCCCACCGCCAGCAGGGGTAATATTATAGCCGGTTTCCCAGAAGTTATCAGGCCATTCTAAACTAACGGTGTTGTGGTAACTGGGTAAGCTGGGATCCACAATTGCAGTAACATAACTTAACACCAAATTACGACTGCCAACAGAAGTGCCTTTAATGTCTATGCTAAAGCCATCTTCGCGCATGCTAATGCCATTTAAATCAGATGGAGCAACGGGTGTAAGGAAATAATCCAAGACATCTGTGTATGTGTTAAATTGTTTGCCATCGTATTTAGTAGGATTATCGTTTAAATAAGCAAAGCTACCATCTGCTCCCAAAATCTGTCTGCCCTGGGCCATGCTAGCTGCGTCATCGCCAATAGCACAACTTAGCAATGTCCAAACTGCTCCGCGAAGGTTTGTGGGATAGGCTTGGTCGAAGTCTTGCATATCATCAACTTTTGGAATAACCCAATAGCCCGCCAACGAACCAAGGTGCCTTCCCTGCTGAACATCATAAAGAATGGTGTAAGCTTTTCTCCAATCTAAATAATAGAGCTTCAGATAGGCGGGTGAGCCATCGGCAGCATCTAATGTCGAGCCATAGATGCCTTTTGCCTTATTAACCGGAACAACAGAAGCTGTATCTGCAGGACCATCTACGCCAGCGCGCACATAGTATTGCGATGGCATAAGTCCTTCTCCCATATTATCTTCTAACATAATGCTGTCATAGGAGCTAAAGTCGAAGTGCTTTTCGTTAAGTTGAACAAGGTCATAGATATAATTACCATTGCTATCTAGGCTACCATTCTTAGAGATATCACGATTTGGCTGCCATGATGTGTCTACAACAGGACTACGCGGCGGCTGTGCCTCGCCGGTAATTGTTGTGCCCGGCACTTCCCACTTAAAGCCATCCTCGCCAGTGCCAGTTGTGGGATAAAAAGCGAACTCTAAAAACAGGCTGCCGGAAATATTGTTTTCGTCTATGTCGCGACTAAACTCCACAACCAAAACGTAATCGCTGCCGGGAACTGTAATGATGCTGGCATCTGTGGGATTACCATTAGCATCGGCATGCTTTATAGTAACCGTTCCCATCTCTACACCATTAGCATAAAACTTATACGTGCCATCTGAAGAGAATGTGACATTGCTACCGCTGAAAGTAATAGGTATGAGCAGCGAAGAGCCGGCTTTTACGTCGGCATCAGGACCAACCTGCCAGTCTACATCTATACGATATGTGCCTGCGCTTTGCGAATTACCAAAAGTAAAGCCAGAATCTGGAATTGGCGAGAAGGTAGCGTCAGATGGCCCTTTGTACGAAAGCTCTACATTGTAAGTGATATCGTCTTCGCTTAGCCTGCCTGCGTTAAAGGGATTTATCTTGGCAAATGCCGCCAGCATGTTATCTAGCGCCTTAATCATTGCCGATGTTGGCGCAAAGTCGCCAGCTGTCTGTCCAATAGAAGGTAGCTTAATAGAGTCAACGCCGTCTTCTGTAAATTCTTTGGGGTCAGCCTGCTGGTTTAAAGACGCATTGCCATCCTGCCCAACTGCTTGGCCATCTGCATTAAGCTGATTAGAGCTTGCATCAGGGTCTGCCGAATTTACGCCATCTATTGCATCGGCGGCACCGCTACCTAAATAATATGACGCCGGATATAGGGTTATGTTAGCTTTAACTAACATTCCTTCTGCTGCAGGAACTGTTAAGTCTGGGTCTAAGTACCAGCCCTCTAGAATAGTTGCTTGCGTAATGTCGGCGTTTAAATCTAGATTGCTGTTAGCGCCATCGCTTTCGCCATACGCACCAGAGGCAAAGTCTGAACTGTCTGAGGCGAAACTTGCATCGCCGTTTTGTTCGTCGTTTTGTTCGCCGTTTTGTTCGCCGCCCTCGCTATATGCAGCCCAATCGCTGTTTTCGTCATCGCCATAGGCATAGACATCCCATTCATTAGCTTCAGCTTCGCTATATGCTTCATAAGAATCACCATAATTTGCGCCGCTGTCATCGCTATATTCGTTATTATAGGTGTCGTTGTAGTTGTTATTGTAGGCGTCACTGTATGCGTCATCGCTGTAGGTGTCTTCGTTGTAAGCGTCCCAGTTTGCGTCAGGCCCACTTGCGCTTCCCCAATCATCGTCCAAAAACTCGTTGGCATTAGAGTCGGTGTTTGAGCCGTTGTCAGCTTCTGAAGACCCGTTCTTGAGTTCGTTAACTAAAGCTTTGTCTAATTCAGGAAGAGTGCTGCCCTCTGAAACTAGATTGGCTTGTATCGTATTGCCCCTTGCATCTAGGTAGCGCACGATATAGTTTTCTGAAAAACCAGCGTAAAGCACAACATCGCCTGACAGGCTATCTAAAGAACTGAAGTCGAAGTATTTGTCGGTCCACTGCTTATCAGACCAGGTGTCCTTAGGCACCTCGGTAAACCAACCTATGAAGTTAGTTGCTCCTACAGGCCAAGCATCAGTCTTAGGTGCGTCTTCGGACAAACCAGACTTACTCACCGGCGTGCCGCTGAGTATGCTCACTGGACTGCCATATTGACGAGTACCAGTCTCTGGGTCTGGAATATAAAAACTTACGAAATGACTAGACAGTGCATTTGCATCTATGCTAGCATATTCGCCTGTTGTTCCCTGCAGTACGTTTCCTGCAGCTTGGTTAAGTCCTACGGCGCCATCGCTTTCGTTTTTAGCAAAAGCGCGATTAATAGCCACGGGTATAGCCAATGCAAGCACAAGAAGCGCTGCAATAACAACCCTCAGACCCTTGGAATGATTCATAATCATCCACCTCATTTGTTATTGGAACTCAGAGCCGACGCTGGTTCGTTTGGTGTGCGTTTAAGTATTGTTTATGTCAGCTGGAAGAAATATTAACACAGTTTGTAGTGACAATGCAACAAGAAATCTATAAATGGTAAAATTATGTTCATATTAGCAATTTTTGCACACTTTTAGTGCAATTTGCAGCTCTTGCATATCAAGTTACCAATATTTATAATTTTATGCAGTCTAGCGCCAAATATTCATAAATACAACACCTTTTTAGCACATCAACAGCATTTTTATATCAAAACAATTAAATCGCGACGCTTAAATTGCTTTATAATTTCGTGCGCCATGCTATTAACAAAATGCCAAAAGGTTGCAGATTTTCCGTAAAAGGGCAAGTTTTTTTATAATTTTTATGATGCAGCTTAACTGTACGAGGCATTATTGTCATGGGTTTTATCGTCATGGGTTTTATCGTCATGAGTTTTATCGTCATGGGCATTATTGTTGACGCATTCGGCAGCCTCGGAAACTTTGCCAACTTTTACCTCTGGCATTAACTCATCGGCAATCAGGTTAAGGTTGTCACGTATCAAACGTTGCTGCTCAGGCGTTAGGCGCTCGCGTAAACGACTTACAACCTCTACTACATAGTCACTGTTGGGGTTAGTATAGTCATAGTAGCGACTCGTAACATGCAGTTGCCATTCTCTTTTGTCCTTTTTTGATTGTATCCTTGTAAGGTAACCTTTTTTCTCTAAGCTCTGCACTTTATATGTAGCGTTTGCCTGCGATATGTTCACGAATTTTGCAAACTCGCTAATTGTTGGCGTACCAAGTGAATGAATAATATCTATACAGAATGTCTCGACAGTTGTTAGCGACGCCTCTCTGCTGCCCAAGCGATGTAAAATCGCCTGAAAAAGCTGAAGCTTAAACTTTAAGTAAACCTCATTAAAGGATTGCTCTAAGCTCCGCTCCTGATTTTTTTCATCGCTTTTAGATTCATTGCGATTATCACTACAACTGTTGGTCTTGCTGTCACTTTGTTCGTCATTTAGGCTGTCGTTCATATCTGACTTCATTTATCATTTCTCCAACACGATTTTTGCTGTTCTATTAAAGACTCAGCAGGTCGTTCATAGCTAACTTCATTTATCGTTTCACAAAAACTATCTTATGCCTCAAGCTCTTCTTCAGGCAAGACAAATGAAATCTCTGCGCGACACGCGAGCTTGCCATTTACTAAAGCCTCGCCCTCGCCAACGCCAACAGGTCCACGTCGCTTAGTAAGATTGCATGTTAGCTCTAAGACATCGCCGGGAACCACCTGCTCGCGAAAACGCGCTTGCTTAATTCCACCAAATAAAGCAATGCGTCCGGCGCCATTGCTGCCATCCTCGTTTTCTTCTGTAAGTAACGCTATGGCACCTGTCTGGGCAATAGCCTCAACTATAAGTACGCCTGGCATCACTGGCTTCTGCGGAAAATGCCCCATAAAGAATGGCTCGTTTGCGCTTACGCATTTTATAGCTTTTGCCCACTTACCAGGTTCATAGCCAACAACGCGATCTATAAGCAGAAAGGGGTAGCGGTGCGGCAACAAATCTTTTATCTGTTGAATATCAAGTTCACTCATAAGGTTTCTCCTAAAATACAATAATAGTGCTTATCTATCGTCTTTGCGCTTAAACACCAAGCAGGCATTATGTCCGCCAAAGCCCAAGGAATTACTTAGCGCAGCATTAATTGTTGCCACGCGTCCCTTGTTGGGAACCACATCTAGCGCGCATTCCGGATCTGGTTCGCAATAGTTTATTGTTGGCGGCAAAAAACCATCATGAATTGCCATAGTGGTAATAATAGCCTCAACCGCACCCGCTGCACCAAGAAGATGACCTGTCATTGATTTTGTCGAGCTTACTGGCGGCAAGTTGCCACTAACTATGCAAGAAGCAGCCTCAGTGTGCTCGGTTGCAGAAAGCTCTGCTTTAGGGTGCGCAGCATCCGACAGAAGGTCAGCCTCAGTGCGCTCGGTTGCAGAAAGCTCTGCATTAGGGTGCGCGTCTTCAAGGCTTTCTGCTTTGTTATTAGGAGCTGCAAAAAGACTATTTATTGCCATAGCTTCACTCTTATCATTTAGCGAAGTAGATGTGCCATGAGCATTTATATAGTTAATATCCGCAGAAGTTAGCTTGGCATCTGCCAGGGCGTTTTTCATTGCACGAATGGCCCCCTGACCATCGGGATCTGGGGCGGTCATATGATAAGCATCGCAGGTAGCAGCAAAACCGGCAAGCTCGGCATAGATTCGGGCACCGCGACGCTTGGCGTGCTCTTCGCTCTCTAGCACCAACATGCCCGCTCCTTCTCCCAATACAAATCCGGAGCGTCTGGCATCAAAGGGTACAGAGGCACAGTTTGGGTCGGTACCGGTATGCAAGGCTCGCATAGACGTAAAGCCGCCCATTGCCAGCGGTATAACAACCGCCTCACTGCCACCGCAAAGCACAACATCTGCATAGCCGTGCCTAACATGACGCATGGCCTCGCCAAGTGCATGTGCAGATGAAGCACAAGCGGTTACCACACAAGACGCATCACCTTTTAGATTATGCTCGATTGCTATTGTACCAGCTGCAATGTTAGCTATTGTCATAGGAATGTAAAATGGCGAGATCTTATCAAATCCTCGCTCCTGCCCACGCTCGTACTCGCGAACGGTGCTAGACATGCCACCTATACCGCTAGACACCAACACATCTACGCGAGCCTTGTCTGTGTTGCTGTCATCTATACCTGCATCAAGCATGGCCTCACGGGCAGCAACTACCGCAAGCTGCGTAAAGCGATCTAGTCTATTTGCTTTTTGCGGAGCAACCATTTCTGCAAGTTCGCTAGCACTAATTTTTACCTCTGCCGCCAACTTTGCAGACTGTTCGTGCCCCTGTTCGTTTGGGTCATAGGCAGTTATGGGAGCAATGCCATTCTTGCCCGCCTTAATAGAATCCCAGAGTTGCTGTACGTTACAACCCAAAGGTGTTATTGCCCCCATGCCCGTTATTACAACCTTGTTTCTCTTTTCGCTCACTTTTACTCCTAAATGCTCATACATCCTACGAAGCGCGCCGCAAAGTTGCGCGTTGTCGCCGGCTATCGCTCACTTTTACTCTTAAAGGCTCATACATCCGTCTACTACAATAGTTTGCCCACTAATATATGCAGCATCTTCAGATGCCAAAAAAGACACCGCTGCCGCAACATCTTTTGCCTCTCCTGGTCGTTGCAATGCAATTTGTGCTAGCATGCTAGCTTGTTGACTTTCAGACAATGCATCGGTCATGTCGGTTCTAATGAATCCTGGACAAACCGCATTTACGGTTACTTGTCTAGATCCCAGCTCTTTTGCCAACGATTTAGTAAGGCCAATAAGTGCCGCCTTGCTAGCAGCATAGTTTGCCTGTCCGGCATTGCCATAGAGCCCCACGACACTAGAAATATTTATGATACGACCCGCACGCTGCTTGCTCATGCTACGGCTAACCCCCTTGCAAAGGTTAAATGCTGCTCGAAGATTAACATTAAGCACGGCATCAAAGTCGTCTACACTCATGCGCATAATAAGACCGTCACGCGTAATGCCGGCATTATTAACTAGCACAACTATCTCGCCCATCTCTTCTGTTACTTTGTTTAGAAGGGCATTTGCCTGCTCTGTATCAGAGACATCTGCGGCATAAGTAGCAAATGTCGCAGCCTCGCATGCAGCAGGTGCCTTAAAAGCCGCTGCCTGTTCGCATGCCGCAAGCGTCTCTTTTGCCGCTGCCTCATTGCCCACGTAGTTTATGGCAACACTAAAGCCATCTGCCGCAAGTCGTTCGCATATCGCCCTGCCAATTCCGCGCGAGCCACCGGTAACCAAAGCTACTTTTGCCACGTTAACATCACCTCTATTGCTTCTTCTAGTTGCTCTTTGTTAGAAATACTTAAAACTTCAATTTCTGGCGCTATACGCTTTATTAGCGCCTTAAGCACCTGACCTGGACCAATTTCTACTATTCGCCTCACGTCTTTGCTCGCCAAATAACGTATGCTTTGCGTAAAGAGAACGGCGGAATACATTTGCCGCACCAAAAGTTGTTTAACCTCTTCGTCAGATGCAGTATTGGCAATGGCATTAAAAACAACTGGAATATGTTGAGAAAAAAATGTTGTCTTTGCTAGCACGCTAGCTAACTCGCTTGATGCTTCCTGCATCAACGGAGTATGAAAAGCGCCACTGGTCTTTAGAGGCGTGCAGCGCTTTGCGCCTGCCGCTAAAAGTAGCTCGATGGCAACATCTACTGCCGCCTGAGTGCCACCAATAACCAACTGCCCTGGGCAGTTGTAGTTGGCGCAAGCCACAACCTCATTGCTATCTGTAAGCGAATCAGACTTTAACTGAGCCTGAGCTTTCTGAACATTAAGCTTAACCTCTTCGTCGCTAAGACCAAGAACCGCCACCATTTTTGCGGGGATGCGTGATGCCTCTGCCATAATGGCACCGCGCTTGCCTAGCAACTGTAATAACGAAGGAGTGTCCAGAGCCTGTGCGCAGTGAAGCGCGCTGTATTCTCCCAAAGATAAACCCAAAGTGTAATCTGGCTGCGTGACACTTGCGGCATGCAGCAAATAAACAATGGCTGCCTGTAATGCGCCAATGCAAGCCTGTGTATAGCGCGTATCTGCTAAAACATCCTCGCTGCTATTAAAGGAGAGCTCGGTAAGCGAGAATCCCGCAGCGTCGCTATCATAAATGTCTCGCACGCACGGCCAAGCATCATAAATGTCGCTGCCCATACTCGCAAATTGCGCGCCCTGACCGGCAAACACCCACGCGGTCTTTTGCTTCTTGTCGTTACTCATTGCCCAGATTACCCTTGACTTGCCTGCAATTGACGTATTGTTGCGCTACAACCTAAGACTAGCTCTTCTAAAATAACTCGTAGTGGACGAATTTCTTTAAGTTGTCCCGAAACCTGACCCGCCATAAAGGAACCGCTATCTAAATCGCCATCTAAAACAGCACGTCGCAAAGAACCAAGCGCAAGCTTCTCAAACTCGTCGCGTGATGCTCCGGTTTTTTCTAGTTCTAGGTAGCGCTTGCTCATTTTGTTCTTTAGCAACCGCACTGGCGCACCATTTGCACGACCTGTTACTGTGGTGCCTGTGTCGCGAGCGTCAAGCAACGCCTGCTTGTAGTTATCGTGAATTGGGCACTCTTCACTAACAAGTAACACTGTTCCAATTTGCGCACCAATCGCGCCTAAAGCAAACATCGCCGCAAGCTGACAACCGCTAGCAACACCGCCAGCGCCAATAACCGGAACATCTAGAGCCTGAACTGTCTGCGGCAACAAAGCCATTGTTGTTAGCTCGCCAACATGACCGCCACTTTCTGTGCCCTCGGCAATTACGGCACTGGCGCCTGACTTCTGCATACGCAAGGCAAGCGCCACGCTTGGCACAACTGGTATAACTTTAGAACCAGCCGCTTTCCACATGGGAATGTATTTGGCAGGGTCGCCCGCGCCAGTTGTTATTACGCTAATTTGCTCTTGTGCTAGCATGCTAGCTATTTCGTCTACATCAGGCGCCATTAACATTACATTTACGCCAAAGGGTTTGTCTGTTAACGAGCGGGCAGTTGCAATCTCTTCCTTTAGCTGGGCGGCGCTACGCCCACCGGCAGCTATAATGCCTAAAGCTCCCGCATTACTTACATCAGCCGCAAAGCGGCCTGTTGCTATTTGCGCCATACCGCCTTGCATCAGCGGAAACTCGACACCTAAATACTCATTTAATAACATAATCTTCCTCACTAAAAAAATCCTTGATACAAACTAATTTTCTTGTCGCTAAAAATAAATCTTAAAACAACTATCTAACTGCTTCATGCTACCAATTCATATATATGGCACCAGCTGTAAGGCCGCCACCAAAACCAGCTAAGACAACTTTATCGCCCGCATGTAAACGCCCAAACTGTTGTGCCTCATCAAGCACCAATGGAACGCTGGCAGCACTGGTGTTACCATATTTGCTAATATTTAAGAAAAAGCGTTCGAAAGGTACCGCTAATCGCTTAGCACTGGCCTTAAGAATGCGTTCGTTGGCCTGATGGCAAACAAATAAATCAATCTCGTCTACGGCAACACCCGCACTTTCGCAAACCTCCTTAATTTTTAACGTCAGTGTGTCTACAGCAAAGCGAAAAGTCTCTTGACCTTGCATGTGTATATATTTGTCTATATATAAAACATCATCATTTCCCTGCGCCATTGTTGCATAAGCAAAGTTAGACGATTCTCTTTTTTGCGCAACAATAGCGCCAGCGGCATCGCCAAAAAGAATACAGGTGCCGCGGTCTGTGAAATCTACGAAACGCGATAACGTCTCGGCACCAACAATCAACGCGTACTCGCCAGCATTAAGTAACCGTTGAGCACAAATAAGCGAGTAAATAAAGCCAGAGCAAGCGGCGTTAAGATCAAAAGCCAATATATTTTGCGGTAAGCCTAAGTCGCGTTGAAGATAACATGCCAGCGATGGGCAACGAGTCTCATTAGAAACTGTCGCGCAAATAAGCAGCTTGATTTTGTCGAGAAGTGCGTCGCGGTTCGTGGCGTTTACGTCACTTGGGTCGCAGATAGGAGCATCTGTGTCGCCCGCGGTGTCGTCGCGTATGTTGTCGAAGCCTGTTGCATCTGTGTCGCACGGGTCACCTGTGTAACACGGGGTGTTGCGAGCGGCAAGGTTATTCTCGACATAAATATTATTGTTAAGCCTGATTTCGTTGTCGCTTGCGCCTTTGTAGACGCTAGCAGAATCTAATGCTAGCATACTAGCCTTAACTGCCAGTTCGCGCATGGTTTCACTTTGTATAATGCGCCGTTCGCGAATTCCGGTGCGTGTGGTTATCCACTCGTCGTTGGTCTCTACCATTTGCTCCAGCATCGCATTTGTAAGCACTTTGCTAGGCAACGCTGAGCCTGTTCCGATTATCCGCAACCTAAAACCTCCTAAATCGTTCGTAACGCTTAGCCACAAGCACGTCTTTTGGCATAGCGCAAAGAGAAGAAATGGCTTGAGCCAAGGGCACTCGTAGTGATTCGACAGTTTGTTCTGGAGCTAAATGTGCGCCGCCAAGGGGCTCCGGCAAAACCTCATCTGCCATGCCAAAGCCAAGCAAATCGGCAGATGTCAGGCGCATGACCTCGCTTGCCTCGGCAGCTCGCTTAGAGTCCTTCCAAAGAATAGAGGCAAAGCCCTCGGGAGAAAGCACAGAATAAACTGCATGTTCTAGCATGATAATGTGATCGGCAACCCCAAGTGCAAGAGCACCGCCGCTTCCGCCCTCGCCTGTTACTATAGCAACAATGGGAACTGTAAGCTCGCTTAGCGCAAACAAGCACTGTGCAATTGCCTCGCCTTGTCCACGCTCCTCGGCACCGGGACCTGGATAGGCGCCTGGCGTATCTATAAATGTGATAATGGGGCGAGCAAACTTCTGAGCCGACTTTGCCACACGCAAAAATTTACGATAGCCCTCTGGGTTGGGCATGCCAAAGTTGCAAGCAATATTGCTATTTAAGTCTTTGCCTTTAACATGACCTGCAACAGTAACCGCAATGCCCTCAAAAAACGCCAGTCCACATTGAAGAGCGCGATCATCGCCAAAATGTCGATCGCCATGTATCTCTATATAGTCTGTAAAAAGCCCCTGGCAAAAGTCGTTAAAGCGAGGGCGAGCAGGATTTCTAGCAAGTTCTACCTGCTGCATTGGCGACAGTTGCGCCTGTGATGTTTGAGGTGGTTGCGGTTGCGGTGTTTGAGGAGCTTGTACCTGCGATGTTTGAGGTGAAACATCCAAGGAACCGCTTCCTGCAGCCTCGCGGGGTGAAACATCTGGGGCACCGCTTCCTGCAGCCTCGCGGGGCGAAACATCTGGGGCACCGCTTACTGCAGCCTCGCGGGGTGAAACATCTGAGATGCTTTTCTCGACATCTCTATTAAAAACATCCTCTGGTTCGCCACTTCCGATAAAACTAAGCGTAGCATCAGAAGCAGCTTCACCAACAACGGCTGCCTCGCCCACAACGGCAGTTTCACCAACAACGGCTGTCTTGCCAACAACGGCTGCTTCACCAACATTTTCTAAGCGCTTATCCTGCCGATGCAACGCCAATATATTGCTTAAGGTTTCGCGCAAGGATTCACGTTTTGCTATGATATCCACAAAGCCGTGCTCTAACTGGAATTCTGACAGCTGAAAGCCATCGGGCAGTGTCTTGCCTATAGTCTGCTCTATTACCCGCGAACCGGCAAAACCAATAAGCGCGCCTGGCTCGGCGATAATAATGTCTCCGAGCGAGGCAAAGCTGGCTGTGACACCACCAGTAGTTGGGTGAGTAAGAACGCTAATATATAGCAAACCCGCCGCTCCGTGTCGCGCAATTGCCGCCGATGTCTTAGCCATCTGCATCAGCGAAAACATGCCTTCCTGCATACGAGCCCCACCGCTAGCGGAAAATATTATAAGTGGCAGCCGTTGCATGCTAGCATACTCGCATGCTAGCGTTACAGCCTCGCCAACTGCCTGACCCATAGATCCCATAAAAATTTGCGGCAAAAGCTCTACGCAAACCACAGGTTGCCCGTCTATGCTACCGGTAGTACAAACAAATGCGTCAATAAGGTCGCTTCGCTTTTGCAAGTCCATAAGCTTTTCCGGATAACCAGGAAATCGCAGTGGATCACCAGTTGTTATATTAGAAAATACCCGCTCGCGACCCTGTACATCAAGGACTTCGTCGGTGCGCAGAGCTGGACGAATCTTGGCACGAGCACGCTTGATTTTCTCACGCGCTTCTACTCGCGCCATTGCCAACCCAACAAGTTGGTCTTTACGCTCTTTTACTAGTTTAAGAAAATCCATTATAGCTCTACCTTATTGCCCAGTGGCTTTAATAGTTGTTGCAAGTTACGTTGAATAAATCCGGTATCTATACGGTTAGCAAGGTATTCCGGAGCATACATTAGCAGATAAAGCAAGGTTAGATTGGTGTCTATGCCACTAAGAACAGTCTCTTCTAGCGCGCGGCGCATGCGACAAATTGCCTCGTTACGAGTTCGCCCATGCACAATTATTTTGGCTATCATAGAATCATAATAGGGGCTAACAACATAGCCCGGATGAAGCACCGTGTCTACGCGCACGCCATACCCGCTGGGCAAGTGTAAATATTCTACCTTGCCCGGACAAGGACGAAAATCCTGCTCGGGATTTTCTGCGTTAATACGACATTCTATGGCGTGACCACTTATATTTATATCTTTTTGAGAAAACCCAAGAGAAAGCCCAGATGCAATTCTTATCTGCTCGCGAACAATATTTACGCTCGTAATCATTTCCGTTACAGGATGCTCAACCTGAATACGAGTGTTCATCTCTATAAAGTAATGTTTTCCATCAGCGTCCACAATAAACTCAACAGTTCCTGCATTAATGTAGTCACAAGCGCAAGCTGCCTTAAGGGCATCGCTGCGAATTAAATCGGCCTGCTCTTGTGTAAGCGATGCCGCGGGTGCCTCCTCTAACACTTTTTGATGATTGCGCTGCAAGCTGCATTCGCGCTCTCCCAGATGCACCAGATTGCCATAAGAGTCTGCAAGAATTTGCACTTCTACATGGCGGGGGTTTTCTATGAGTTTCTCTAAATACAAAGAGCCATCGCCAAAAGCTGCTAGTGCCTCGGCGCTGGCTTGCTCATATGCTGGTTTTAATTCCTCCGACGTTCGCACAACGCGCATGCCACGTCCGCCGCCGCCACTACGCGCCTTAAGTAGCACAGGATAACCAATCTGCTCGGCGCACTTCTGGGCATCATCTACAGATTGCAAGACCCCATCAGAGCCCGGCACCGTAGAGACTCCGGATTTGCGCATCAACGAACGCGCCTTATCCTTGTCGCCCATATCGGCAATGGTTTGTGCCTTAGGACCAATAAAGCTAATACCCATCGCCTCAACCTCGCGCACAAAAGCGGCGTCCTCAGACAGAAAGCCAAAACCTGGATGCAATCCATCGCATCCGGTATGTGCGGCAACCGTAAGTATGGCATCGCTATTAAGGTAGCTTTGTTTGGCAGGAGCCGCGCCTATACAATAGGCCTCGGTTGCCAAAGTAGTAAAAAGTGCACCACGGTCTGCCTCAGAGTAGACAGCCACTGTAGCGATATTCATCTCGCGACAAGCACGCAGTATACGTGCGGCAATCTCACCGCGATTTGCAACGAGTATTTTTTTTAGCATGATATTCCTTAGGCGAACCACATGTTGTTAAAGTCTCTTACAAAGTTTGCACTGCTTAGAAAAGCGGTTTTGTTAAAAGGCACGGTTTGAAGCAGTCTGGTTAAAGCAACGCAGCCACAGCGGCTCAGCAGCGGCTAAGTAGCAGCTCAGTCATAGCAGCTTAGTAGCAGTCTGGTTAAAGCAACCCAGTAAAGCAGTCCAGCCATAGCAGCTAAGCAGCAGCACAATAGCAGCTCGGTAGCAGTCTGGTTAAAGCAGCTCAGTTAAAGCAGCTTAGTTAGGCAGCACAACTAAAAGAGGGCTTACGCAATAACAAACAAAGGCGCGTTGTATTCCACCATGTCACCATCAGCAAAAAGGATATCGGTAACTTCGCCATCTACTGGTGCGGTAATCTCATTAAACATCTTCATCGCCTCTATCAAGCAAAGAACATCACCCGCACACACATGCGCGCCTAGTTCTACAAACGCGGGTGCTCCAGGTTCTTTGGCACGATAAGCTATACCCAAAAGCGGAGTTCGCACTGTGGTGCCAGCCTTTGTCGCGCCTGCCAAAGGTTCGGCAGTATCAGAAGCTTTAAAGGGCTCGGAAGAACTATGTGCAGTCGCTGCGCCTTGTGCAGAAGCAGGCACAGAGGCGTTCGCGGCGCCAGGCGCAAATAATGATGTTGAGAAACCCGCATCTACGCCAGCACATCCAACATGTTGAGCACCTGCCACAACCATGCCAAAGCCTTCTTGCAATGCTTTTGTCTGATTAAGCGCATACTGATCGTACGGTTTTGGCGCTTGCCGTTCTAGGACAATTTTCTGTTCGCCGAAAGAGACATCCAGTCGCGTTAGACCCTTACTTAGCAACAAATCGGCTAGTTCCTCTAACCTTTTTATGCTTGGCTCAGTATTGGAAGTCATATTGGGTGACTCATCTGATAACATAGACATATAAGATTCGCTCGCCTAGCTAGCGGTTAGCCTTTAAGCGACACTACGGCATCAACGATATCTTGAACTGTCTTCAGCCCTTCTGCCTTTGCTGGTTCAATCTCTACGCCAAATTCTTCTTCTAATTGCATAATCAGCTCTACAGCATCTAAGGAGTCGGCACCTAAGTCCTCAGAGATGCTTGCCTCTAAAGTTACAGTGCCCTCGTCTACCTTTAATCCATTTACCAGGATTTTCTTTACCTTAGCGAACACTTCATCGGTCATTATGACCCTCCATTCTGTTAAGACAACAACGTCACCTGTTTTTCCTGTTTTCAGGTTTCTTAAGTTTACCAGATTTACCATCTTGCTGGCACTTTGTACCAACATTGATTGCAGTAAGCAATGCTGCTTTGCATATTTTACTTAAAAGACTTTAAGTATTTTCATGCAAGCGTAAGAAATTGTCAAGCAACTAATAGTAAACGCGTTCATGGCGTGGTCATGGGCGTTCTTATGTGCGAGCAATCCTATGTTCTGAATCCGCTGAACCCGCAGGTTGTGTGGCTTTCAACTTTCGGATTCAGCACATAGCAACATAGCATTCCCCTATGATTACCAACGAAAGGGGAATGCTATGGAATCAATCGGAAATGAGCTCGACAGGTACAGGAGCTTCATCAGAGGAAAGACGAGCTCGAAAACATTTTGGGCATGTACTGCGGAAGAGTAGGGGGGTTTCTGGTCGCATTCGAATCGTACATGAGGGGGACAAAGCCCCTCTCCAGCGTGACGATCGACAACCACGTGATTTTCATACGGCGGTTCCTCTACACGGTGTTCAGGAAATCCTCGTTCTTGAGGGGCGCAGTGACGATAGCTGCTGTGCGGAACTACTTAAGCTAATTTGCCCAGTATGGAATCAATAGCAATACGTGAAAAATTCACACATTCGCTCAGATTGCCTCCACCTTGATACATATTGCACCAAACAGAGCCAAACTCTCCGGATGAATAGAGATTGGGGATTGGGTTGCCATCTCTACCGACTATTTGTGCCTTAGCGTTACGTACCGGCCCTCCATCGGTGTTGATGAACTCAGGTTCACAGCGAATAGCATAAAAAGGAGCTTCCTTAACTGCAGTGAGCCAATCCGGGGCACGGTAATACTGGACGTCGACTCCCCGTTCGCAAGAGTCGTTCCAAACATCCACAGTTATTGCAAGCTCATCTGCTGGAACATCTATCAAGCTTGCCAACTCTTCAAGAGTATCCGCTTTTACCGCCCAGCCTTCCGCTACTGGGTCGCCTGCGGTTAGAGGTGATACCCCGCCTCGGACTGCCTGTTCTAGGTGTGCGCTATCAAAGATGAACCAGCTTTTCTCTGGCAGCACCATATGCGGCCACTCGCCACCGATGTTTTGATGCCCATGCCTGCAAGCCGTGTCAGTACGTAGGTCGCCTTTGCCTTGAAGGTAGTAGTACCAGTTTTGAGACACAACGTAGTCAACATCCATGTAGTAACGGCGTCCGTTGATGCCCACAGTTATTCCATATTGTCTTCCCAGAGTGAACCATGGAGAATGCTGGGAACCATCGAATTTCATCGCCCCATTCCAAGTGCCCGCCATAGAGTTCATATGCCAAAAATCTGCTCCTGCATCCGCGCAAGGCTTGAAGCCGTCACCAGTATTACCGTCGCCAGCAAGGTGATATCCAACTGGCATTGAAAGGTAGTCTTGTAGCATAGTGTGGTTGCGCTCGAAGCCACCTAGGCACATAATCACGCCTTTGTTTGCCTTTGCGTAAAAAGTCTTGCCCTCGTGATTGTATTGAACGCCAAGTATAGCCTTGGTCTCAATATCTTGCACCAAGTCGGTGAAAGGAGCCTCTGTCTTATGTGTAATGATGTCTTCATGCGCTTGGATTGCAGAGAGCATGAATTTCGAAACCGTGGAGAGCACTTTACCTGAGAATATCATGCGCCCAACGCTAGTGGAAGACTCGAACTCAGGGTATTCTGGCCAGCAGGATATGATGCTCCCACTGCTGTACTTCGAGTCATCGCTTGCTGCGCCATTAGCATCAGAAGCAGTGGCTGAAGCTTGCAAAAGGTGTACTTTTCCCGGTTCGTACAAGGTGTAGTCCTGTTCTTGCGCACCTGCCTTTTTAAAGAAGTCGACGGTGGTTGCCATGTACTTAACAAAAACTTCAAGGACATCGTCTGGCGTAGTGTCAAAGTTCGCGCGCAAATCCTTCCAATATGTGAAGCAATCAGCCTGATGCTGGGCATCTGTATAAATTACGCTTCCTCCGCTAAAGGGGCTGTTGCCATTACCCAAAGCGTTCATCCCCTTCTCAAGAAGAAGGCATTTTTCGCCATTTCCCTCAATAGCTAATGCTACCGCGGCAGTCGCGCCTGCCAGCCCCGATCCCACAATGACAACGTCATATTCTTCATCCCAAATGATGTTCGTTGTGGTACCCGTACTGGTCGCCAGAGAATTCTGCGTCTTGTCACTTGAACTGTTTGGCGAGCAACCGGTTAGACCGATAACTGCCGCTGCTCCTGTTGTTGCGGCAACACCCCCAATAAGCCCTGCGCCTTTAAGAAATCCTCTCCTTGATAAGTCAGCCATGTTCTTCTCCTTAATCCATTTTGCTTTGTTCTGGACTTGATACCAATGCAACACGTTTAGTAAGTCCTAGTGTAATTATGGTAATTGATACGCTGACTGTTGTAGAAATAAGCATTTCACGGAGGATGTCTTTTTTATAACTTAAGCGATAAGCGACTTTGTTATGATGCTTTGATACGCTTATCATGCCTACAGGATTTTACTGATCTTATCAATGCGATGGGGTCAAGTTGTATGGTATTATGTTTTTTTTGTTGCGAGAATGAAATCTGATTAATAAAGAGGCTGTGCAAAGGTAGGCTTGTATGAACATCGAATACCTTCGTGAGTATATTGCGCTATCGAGGCAACGAAGTTTCAGATCTACAGCAAAGGAACTCCATATCACGCAACCCGCCCTTTCCAACCATATCCATATACTTGAGAAAAGTGCGGGGAGCCAGCTGGTGCAAAGACAGACTGATGGTGGGTCACGGCTCACCTTGGCAGGACAACAGTTTTTAGAGGCATCTGTTAAAATTGTGTCAATTTATGATGCGATGCTTGATTCCATCAAAAATCTCAAGCTTGATATAAGTGGTAGTATCTCGATCAGGACGCCTCGTTTCGAGTACAGTTCGCCCTTGCTTGGTTATGTTAGTGAGTTCGCGGCACAGCATCCTGATATCGAGATAATCATGAAGCCATGGGTAGATATCGATGGCACGGAAGACCTAGCGGCAGGTGCGGTCGATTGCGCCTATATAGGCTATACTAACAGGGAAAAAGCATGCCTCGCTGAAGGTTGTACCATATTGCTTATTCCCTACACGACAACGGAGGTCATGCTCTGGATTGACAAAGACCATACGCTGGCTAGGCAAAAAACATTGAGCGTGGCGGATTTGGATGCCCACACTATTTTGATACCCTCAAATCACAAGAACACTTCTTGGAAATACTGCGTAGAGAGCATTGCGGACGATTTTGGCATAGACATTACGATCAACGAGAGATTCTGCGACACGCTTGAAGACTTAGCGTTGAGAAAAACCAACAAGGACGATATCTGGCTTTGCGACTCCTCCTTAAATAGCTTTCCGCCATTTCGCCTACGCAAAGAGCGTTGCATCAAGCGCTTCTCGCCTAGGGTTTTAGTGCCGGTGCGACTTGGAGTTGCCAATAAACCAGAAGATCAGGCAACCCAGCTTTTTATAAGTTTCCTCAGCCAACAATTTGAGGCAAGTACGGAGCAACCAGCAAATATGCTAAGGCGTTAAGTGCAGTTTATATCGCTCATTTAGCTGCAACGTGTCAAAAATGTAATATTTTCAATATGCTGCACGAGCCCAAAATGTAAAATATATTTACCTTGTACGTACCGTTTATGTTGAATTCGGCTTACGAAATGCACATTTTACACTGAGCTTATTGCTGCAAATGAGGGGCTTGAGCCTTACCCAAAATAGTGCGAAAAGTTGCAAATTATTCACTATAAATTGTTTGATTTTCAGTGGCCGCAATCAAACAGCCAGATTTGCGAAAGTGCTGGAAACACTAGCTTTTCAGCGCTTTTTCCGCCTAGCTTATTCACCGTTTGATAAACAAAAAATGTGCGCGGGACCCTGCGCCGCTGCTTTCTCGCTAGAGTTGTGGGGATTTGAACCCCCTACCCATGTCATGTGGATAAAAGCAATTGAACTGCATATACTATATGTTGAAAGGCTATTAAAAGGCTTATTGCGTTTTAATAGCTTGACAATTCAGAGGCAATGTGCTAATATAATAATGAACACGAAAGGAGTGATTCGAATGGCTACCAACACATCCAACGTCAGCTTCCGTATCGACACCAGCCTCAAAAGCCAGGCTGACAATCTGTTTGCCCAGCTTGGGATGAACATGACCACGGCATTCAACATCTTCTTGCGTCAGTCGGTGCGCGAGGGATGCATACCTTTTCAGGTGACTGTGAACACGCCCA